>PMVZ01000067.1 GCA_003166375.1 Acidimicrobiaceae bacterium
CGGAACTGGAGCGCCTATCACGGCAGCCTTGCTCGCCGGGACAAGGATGCCGCCATTGCGGTGTTCGAGACGGAGACCGACGTGCTCTTCAGCACGGAGTCCGCCGGCGAGGGTCGCAACTTGCAGTTTTGTCACGCCATGATCAACTTCGACCTGCCGTGGAACCCGATGCAGATCGAGCAGCGGCTCGGCCGCATTCACAGGATCGGACAGACGCACGACGTCGTCCTGACGAACATGGCGACCCGAGGCACCCTGGAGGAGAGCATCCTGAACCTCCTGCATTCAAAACTCAACCTTTTCGAACTCGTCATCGGCGAGCTCGACATGGTCCTTGGTCGTATCAGCGACGACTTCGTGTTCGAAGACGCCGTGTTCGAAGCGCATGTACGAAGCGACGACGAGGGCGCACGAGCGGCGCAGATCGAACGGCTCGGCGACATGCTCGTCGAGGCGCGCCAGGCCCACATCGACAGCCGCTCCCGGACCGACGAGCTCGTCGCCACTCTCGAAGGTGACGAGGAGGCTGCGGGCGACGACGATCGGCCGAGAGTGAGGCCACAGTGACAGCTGCGGCGGCGAATCGTAGTGCCGTCGATTTCTTCGCCACGTATGCAGCCAATGAGGGAGCCCTCGTCGAGCGACTCCCCGAGGGTGCGGTCATCGTGCTACCGGAGTCGCTCCAAGCCGCCCACCGGTTGCCCGAGAGCCTCGGTCTCACAGAGGACCCCGAGGTCGCGAGGGAAGAGGGGTACGTGCTGCTCGCGCCCGGCCATCACTTGCTGCGGGCAGCGGCCGAGTCGGTGCTGCAGCAAGGCGACACCGGCCACTGTCACCTGCCTTTTCCGCCCGGGCCGGCGCTGTCGCCCGCCGTGTTGCAAGCCCACGCTCGGGAGCGTGTTCACGCCGATCACGGACGTGTCGACATCCATTCCCAGCCGAGCGCCTTCTACCTGACCGCCGTGCGGGTCGGCGCCATGTTGACTTTCAGACTGTCGATAGACGAAGAGCTCCAAGAGCTGGCCGACTGCTGGATGTTGGCCGACGGGAGCGAGCTACCGCCTGATCTCGTCAAGCGGTTGTCTTCGTCGACTGTCGAACCCGGTCCCGCTCCGGGAGCAAGTGCCTGGGCGGGCGAGGGCGTGGCGGCTGCCGACTCCCGCATCCGCGATCAGGCGGCCGAACGGGCGTCCGAGCTCGCCGCGCAAAGATCGAAACGCCTCGTTGCTCAGCTTGCCGTCGTCGACGACTACTACGAGGGCATGCTCGCCTCTATCGACCAACGCAGCGCCAGCGCGACGGAGGATCGTCGTGGCATGTTGGCCGCGCAGGCCGACGCGACTCGCGTCGAATGGGAGCGCAGGCGGGCTGAGGTGACTGACGAGATGATGCCGGTGGCGACTGTCGACCCGTTTCGGCTGCACGTCTTCGGCGTCCCTGCCTGGCGGGCGCGGGCTGTGGTCAAGCGAGGTTCCCGCGCTTATCCGCTCGACCTGGTGTGGGTGCCACTGGTCTCGTCGTTCCTGACGCCCGCATGCCCGTCGTGCGGTTCGAGAACGACGCTCGTCGCCGGCAAGAGCGGGCTTGGTTGCCGGAACTGCACGCGACCCGAAGCGACGCCGGAGCCGGTCGTCTCCTCGGTCGCCCCCTTGGACGTGGTCGCCTCGCCGCCGCTGGCGTCGTCTACAATTCGACCGTCATCCGAGGCTCAGCAGGGGCGCGCCCGGCCAGCTCCAGCTACCGAGGCGGCGGCAGATGAGGCGCCTGCTCGCCGCCCGGTCGCCAAGCGACCTTCAGGTCGCGCCACTCCGAAGGGCTCCTCCGGCCGTGTCACCCCGAAAGGCGGGGCGGCTTCGAGTCCCGTCAAGATGGGCGACCGCCTAGTTCGCCTCATCTGGGAATCGGTGCTCGACGACGCGCCGATAAAACGGAATCAGCTCGTGCCGTGGTCGCCGATGGCCGCTCTCGTCCGGCTCTACGGCAGCGTTGGCCCGGCTCTTGTGGTGGGGATGCTCGACACCGAGGAGCCACGGCGTTTCGTCTCGGAGACGACAGCCTTTCCGGCGACCGGGATCGCGGAAACAATTGGTTGGCTAGAGACATCACGTGGGCGCGAGCTGCGCTTCGTGTGTGAGTGGCGCCTGGACTCCGGTCGCCTCCAGTCGATCGGTCCATGGAACCTGCGGTTGGTTGGCCCCGTCCTGCTGGCGGGCTATGGCGAGGTCGCGCGGGCACGCTACGCAGATCTACTGGTGGCACCACCGTTCTCGCTGGCACCGCTCGAACCGGCTGCTCGTCTGCTGCTCCGGCAATCGAGCGAATGGCTCGGTCTGGGTTTTGCGTCGCGGTGCCTAGCGGCTTGGTGGTACGTGCTCGAAGGCCCTCCGGCCGAGGACCGAGAAGACAACGTCCAAGCCGGAAACGTGCTGGCGGCCGCGGTCGAGGCGGTAGTAGCCCGCCGCACCGGGATACGGGTGACGACCAAAGCTGCGGCAGAGCGCTATGGATGCGCCCTCACCGCGGCACGAGCCGAGATAACGCGTGTGCAGGCTCTCGTCAAACATGCGCCGGCAGCGGGCTGGTAGGAGGTTTCGTCAAATAGTCCTCGTGGCTCCTCGATGACCTCCATCCCAGACGATTGCCGCATTGCACCACCTGAGCCTCGCTCGTCCCGCTCCCGATCCGAGACACGTAGCGACTGGGGAACCTCATCATCTTCTGCCTTGGGTCCTTCCATCAGGCTGACCGTTACCCGGCGAGACATCGCCGGTTTCAGGCAAACAGTTCTGCCGAGGGCCCTGACGAACAGTGCGCTGAGCACTGTGCTGACCTAATGGAGGCCAAGCAGGAGCCCACAAGATAGCGACGCCGCTGCACCGAACATCTCATGTGTGCGGGCTGCGGCTCGCTGTCACCCGCTACGAGGAGCGCGTAACGACGGCGATGTGCGGTAGGTCCCGCGCCAAGAGCTCGGCGCACCGGGTCGGCGGCCGCTGAGCTCTTGGCGATCCTGGCGTTAGCCTCAGTGGCGTTGCCGCCCATCCCCAACCGCGAACCCGAGGTGCCATTGAATGTCGTTGCCTACGAGTCAC
>PMVZ01000382.1 GCA_003166375.1 Acidimicrobiaceae bacterium
CGCCAGGTCGGGACCGAGGGTGGTCAGCGCTTACGTTGGAAGGGCAAGATCGGGCTCCTCGGCGCGGTCACCGAGGCTGTCGACGTGCTCGACATCGGTCTTATGGGCGAGCGGATCGCCTACTACCGGCTCCCGTCCATCGATGTCGCGGAAGAACGCCGGACCGGGCTGTTCGCGTTGGAGAACGTCGGGCACCAGCAAGAGATGCGCGCCACTATTGCCGAGACGGTCGAACACTTCTTCGTCGACCTGGTGCTGCCCGCCGAGATCGCTCTGCCAGCTGTCGCCGGACAGGATCGCCTCGTCGACCTGGCGACGATCGGGACCCGGTGCCGGTCGCCCGTTGTCCGGGACTCCTACCGGCGCGAGATCGACCTCGTGCCCCAGCCCGAGCGGGTGCCTCGGCTGCTCTCCCAGCTCGCCCAGCTCCGCGCCGGATTCCTCGCCATAGGCGTGGGACACGACGAATCCTGGCGTTTGCTGGCGAAGGTCGCCCTCGACGGCATGACGGGGGGACGCCGGCGTGTGCTCGACACACTCACAGGACGGTCGCTTGATCGTGCGACCTCGACCGTGGCCGGTTTCACTGGACTGCCCGAGACGACGGCCCGCCGCCATCTCCAGGACCTCACGGCGATCGGTGTCGTCGAGCACACTGGCGATTTCCCAGAATGCTGGCGCCTGTCCGAGTGGGCAGCCGATCTGTGGCAGCGCCTCGATCTGCCGATTGCAAAGGGCGCGCCATGACCGCAGAGCGCTGGCAGCTCCTCCCGCCGCTCACCGACGAGGAGTACGCGAGCCTGACGGCTGACATCGCCGCCCAGGGCGTGCTCGTGCCAGTTGTCCTTGACGCGGCTTCCGGCGAGGTGATCGAAGGCCATCATCGCCTGAGAGCGTGGACCGAGCTGCGAGCCGAGGGTGTGAGGGTCCCCGAGTACCCCAAGCAGATGCTCCGCTTTCAGAGCGACGACGACCGGGTCTCCTTCGTCCTCGCGGCCAACCTGTTCCGGCGCCACCTAACGAAGGAGCAGCGAGCCGAGGTTGTGACTCGGCTCCGCGCCAAGGGCTGGTCGCTGCGACGCATTGGAGAGGCTGTCGGCGTCGAAGAGATCACCGTCCGCCGCGACCTCGAAGGTGCGACATTTGTCGCACCTGAGCGGATTGAAGGCGCTGACCGGAAGACATACCCGGCTCGGCGACCGCGCTCCACCATCTTCGTCAGCTCTCCCCGTGATGCAGCCCGCGCCGCTAAGGCGCTCCAAGCACTCGGTGACGATGCCTCAGGGCTCATCGGCCTGACCCGAGCCGAGGAGCGAGTCCGCATGGCCAACCTCTCTCGCATGCGGGTCGAGGCGGCTGCCAGGCCGTCCGAGCACTCCGGCGAGACATGGGAGCTTCGGACCGGCGACTTTCGGGAGGTGCTAGCCGACCTGGCGGAGCAATCCGTCGACGCCGTCGTGACCGACCCGCCCTACGACAATGAGGGAGTCCCGCTTTACGAGCCGCTCGGAACCTTCTGTCTTCGAGTGCTGAAGCCCGGTCGCCTCGCAGTGGTCTACGCCGGCAACCTCCAGCTCGATCGCGAGATGTCACTTCTCGAACGAGGCGGGCTCACCTACATGTGGCACGGAGTGAACGTGTTGGCGGGGCGGCACACGAGGGTCCGAGTCCGCATGGTCTTCGGCCAGCACCGGTCCGTGCTCCTCTACTCGGCCGGTCCCTACCGACCTCGCACGTGGCTGAACGACGTTACCTTTGCCGAAGGTCGCGGCGGGCCGGAGGAGCGGCCGCTGCACCCGTGGCAGCAGGCCCTCGAACCGGTCCGGCACTGGGTACGTCAAGTGTCGGAGCCGGGCGAGCTAATCGTCGACCCATTTCTGGGCTCGGGCACGACGGCGGTTGCGGCGGTTATGGAGGGCCGCCGCTTCATCGGCTGCGACATCGACCCCGGCTGCGTCGAGACGACGAGGCGGCGGCTCCTGGCGTTTCTGATCGAGGAGGCACCGACGCACGGACAACAGCCGGATGGAGATGCCTCGTGATTCGCTGATCACCGCCAAGCAGTGGCGAATCTCGGAGATCGCTGGCATGCTCCACCTCAGGTCGCCTGCGTGTCGTAGCAGCAGCTGCCAGGTCATGACCTCGGTGGTCGGTAGCTCGATACTAAGCTGCTGTGCGTGGCCGACCGCGTATCAAGGATGCCGGTGGCCCACCTCGTGTGATGCCGGCATCGAGTCCTTCCTACACACGGCCGCCAGTGACCGAGGTGGCGCTTGCGGTGTATTTCTCGCCGTCCCTGAATCTGCGAACGGCACAGCTCGGGAAACTCTGGGATCGTTGGCGCGATCGGTTCCCGCGAACAGAGGATCAGCCGCCGCTGCCGCCTATACCGCTGGAATCGTTCGCGCAGCCGCTTCCCGCGTTCTCATTCCAATTCTCCGGAATCTTTCCTGGTCCACGAGTTTGGTTCCTCTCCGAAACGGGGGACCGAGTAATTCAAATCCAGCCAGACAGGCTGGTGCTGAACTGGCGACACACCACAGAGGAGGAGACGTACCCTCGCTACGAGACGCTTCTCCCAGTGTTCACCAAAGCGGCGAGAGACCTCGTTGCCTTTCTTTCAGAGGAGGGCCTTTCCCCACCGACAATCGTCCAGGCCGAGGTCACCTACGTCAACCCGATACCCATCGACGCCTTAGGCGATTCCAGGGATTTGGCGCGTCTCACCACCCTCTGGTCGGGCGCTCTCAGCGACGAGTTCCTACCAACGCCGGAGGACGTACGGCTTTCGATCCGTTATCGGATCCCGGATCCGTCGAGTGGCGATCCGATCGGTCGCCTCTACGTCGAGGGAACTCCGACATTCCACCAAGGGCTCGACTCGGTGAAGGCGAATGAGGTCTTCATGCTCCAACTCTTCGCGCGGGGAAAGCCACTGGGTGAAGGCCTCGAGGGTGCCCTCGCATTTCTGGACGTCGGTCACGACTGGGTCGTCAGGGGTTTCACGTCTCTCACAACCAAACGGATGCACGAAGAGTGGGGGCTGGAGGAGTGAACTCATGGTAATGACTGCTCGAACGCTTACAGGGCACGAGTACCCCGAACGCCCATGGCCGGCGCCAGGCACCACACAGAAAGCTGAGCCGCTCCCACCGATTCCCGCCCAGCTGGTGCCCGTTGTGTCCAAGCTTCACGAACTGCTTGATCTTCGGGAGGGCTGGAACTCATACGGAGCGCGTCGGATCGACCCAGGGGCTGTAGTGGCAGCGCTCAGGATCCTGGCTCAGGCCAACTGGCTAGGTCCACTCCCGAACGTGGCGCCCACGCCGCGCGGCGGAGTCGAACTCGAATGGGGTGGCGACGATGATGGTGTCGAGATCGAATGCCGACCGGACGGCTCGATGACCGTTCTCGTCGACGTGCATGGCCAGATGCGGGAGTGGGCTGTCGCAGGGCCGGACGATCCAAACCTCACCGAAGCCTTCATCTGGGCCGACAAGCTCGGCTAGTCCGATGGCCGGTGGGGCCAGTCGGCACGATGAGCAGTTACGTCCAGAGACCGTTGTTTGGCGTCGGATTCCGCCGCGCCATTTCCCCAAGAAGCCTGGCGTGGAACGGCCCGATAGCCCGGCATTCGACGACGACTCGGATGTCGAGCCGATGTCAGTGGTGATCGCTCGTGAGGGCAGAGACCCGTTCGAGGTACTCGTGGGTCACGATGGATTTGGCCTCGTCGAGTTCACCATTGCGGAACTTGAGGCTGCCGGACAGGACGTCGTTCGCGATCCGCTAACGGAGGAACTCGACCATGCCCTCGTAGTGGGCAGTAAGACGCTGGCGACAAGGAGGCACCTGGCCAAGACGTGCCGCTGGGTCGTCCGGCCCTTCTCCCAACAAGCGTAGGATGATCGTCTGACACATAGGTGTCCCCGGCGCCGCAGGAACGGCCCGGGGACTGGCACAGGAGGCGTTATCTCCCATGCGTTCTGCAGGCTACCTGTCGGCTACGGCTGGCACGACGTCCCTTACCCTCACGCCCGAGGACGTCACCGACTCGATGGTGGCGCTCGCCGAGACCTACGCCCGCACCGACACGGCCGGCATCTGTGTCGCAGACGGATTCGGTGTGCGGGTCGTCGTCGAGCGCGGCGCCCTCGAAGTTCACGACGGTGTCGGTCCGCACCGGAGGACCCGCCGCTACGACCGTGCCACCCACGGCCTTCGGCGCCTCGTGATCCTGAACGCTTCCGGCATGGTCAGCCTGGACGCGTTCCGGTTGTGTGCGAGCCTCGGCGTCGGTGTCCTGGTGCTCGGGCCGGACGGCACGGCTCAGCTCGCCTCGACGCCTCGCATGACCGACGATGCCCGGCTCCGCCGTACTCAGGCGCTCGCGCCTTTTGAGCCATATGGCCTGGATGTCGCCAGATGGCTCATGTTCCGCAAGATCATGGGCCAAGGGAAGCTGGCTCTTCGACGCTTCGGCGACGCCACGACGGCCGAGACGATCGACGATCTCGCCCTCGCCACCGAGGGAGCCGAGACGATCGACGAGCTGCGCCAGCTCGAAGCGAGCGCCGCGGCCCTCTACTTCGGGGCCTGGTCTGGCCGCGCAGAGTGTGCCCCGAGATTTGCAGCCAAGGACTTGCGACGGATCCCGCCGCACTGGTCACGCTACGAAGGGCGCCGCTCGGTGCTCGCATCGGCTGCCTCGAACCGTAAGGCCGAACGACCGGTGAACGCCATGCTGAACTACCTCTACTCGCTCGTCGAGGCGGAAGCGATCCTCGCCTGCCAGGCGGTCGGGCTCGACCCCGGGCTCGGGATCGTCCACGCCGACGCGAAGGGACGCCAGTCGCTCGCACTGGACCTCATGGAGCCGGTACGGCCCGAGGTCGACGGCTTCGTGCTCGACATGGTCGAGCGCCGCACGTTCCGCAAGGCCGAGTTCACCGAGACCTCAGACGGGCACGTCCGACTGCTCGCGCCGCTCACCCATGAGCTGGCTGAGACGATGCCCCAATGGGCTAAGTCGCTCGGCCCGATCGCCGAGCACGTCGCCCACGTCTTCGGCAAGGCGATGGACGGCACGTACTCGGCTGCCACCCCGCTCACCTCACGCCGCCTTCGCGATGCGCAGGTGGTCGTGAAGGCGCGCAAGGTCGAGGCGACTCGTCGTGCGGCTGCGGGCAGGGTCCTCCAGTGCCCATCCATTCAGCAGGCCGCACTCGCGTTGTGGAACTGCCCCGAATGCGGGAGGGCCGTAACGAATCACCGACATGTCCGCTGCGAGGCGTGTATCTCCGCCGATCCCGCGCACTCACCCGAGATCAGGGGCCGGCGTGGCGTTGCCATCGCGGCCCGCAAGCGAGCACTCACGGAGTGGGACAGGACCAACCCCGGAGCCGTCTACGACCCGGAGCTGTTCCGGCGGGACATCCTGCCGAGGCTCAGGACTGTGCCGCTTGCCGAGATCATGGAGGCGGCCGGTTGTTCGAAGGCCTCCGCGTCCGATTACCGGCGAGGGAAGCGGACGCCGCACGTTTCGACGTGGGGGGCGCTGGGTGAGCTTGTCGGCGTCGAGGTCAACGCACCCGCTCTCCTGACGCGACCCGTTCGGTGATGACGCGCTACAAGGCAGGAGGCGGCGCCGCAGCCGCGCGGTGAACTGTAAGAGCGGCGCGTGACGGCCGAACGACCCGTGACAGCCGGCTGCTCCTTCTCGGCCATTCGAGGCGTAGACGCACTGACGACCAAGCACGCACGGACAGCGGCCGGACCATCACGACGAGTGGTTCTCAACTGTCATTGAGTCAGGCGCGCTGACAGTCGGGAAGAGGTCGTGAAAAGGACTTTCGCCTCTGGTGCGAGTCCTGGAGTTCGCGATGATTGATTTAACAGGAACAGTGACCGTTCAAGTTCCAGCTAACGAGGCGGCGCGTCCAGAT
>PMVZ01000184.1:0-4675 GCA_003166375.1 Acidimicrobiaceae bacterium
TGCACCCGTGCGCTTGGCCCGGCGGGCAGCCTTTCCAGCAGCACGGTGCCGCTTTTCGATGAGCTCCGGCATCGTCGTCACCGCGGGCGCGCGCCCGGTGGTGGAACGGCTGGAGGGACCCTGTACGAGCATCGCCACGAGACCTGAGACCAGCCGTTCGTAGCGTCGCGAGTCCAAAGCCTCGAGCAACGCTCGCCTCGCTTGCACACGATGACCGGCAAGGAGATCGGCTAGCTCGTCCAGGGCTTCACGGTGATCCCCGGGCATTTCCTCGGTCCAGTCATCGAAACGGCCGAGCTGGATGTCAAGGTCCCGCACCTCGCCGAGCAGCGCGGCCAGCCAGCCGAGCTCAGCGCGCAAACGTCCCGCCCTCACGGGAAGCACAGAGGCGAACATGTCCATTCCCGCGCGCATCCGCCTCGTCGCCACCCGCATCTGATGGAGCGATTCGACGTCCTCTCCGAGGCGCGTCCCCGGCACGTGTGCGAGCATCGCCGAGGCTTCCTTGCGAAGCACCCGGTAGGCGAGCTCGCCGAGCGTCGAGTCCGGGGACACTCCGACGGGCCCGAGGTCTGGGGGACCCGGGATGCTGATCCCGGCGGCCATGAGACCAGCTTCGAACTTGGACAGGGTCGCCGGCTGAAGGCCGCACTCACGCCGCAACCGCTCCACGAATGGTTGCATTGCGTCCACCCAGGCAGGCTGCACCTCGACCTCGACGCGAGTCAGGCGGAGCCGTCGTCGTTCGTGCCCGATCGCGATGACCGTGTCGTCGAGTGTGAGCTCGCCAACCCTCTCGCCGTGGATCGCGAGATCGAAAGGACGTCGCCGCGTCCGCACCTCCAGCACCTGATTGAGCGTGCGCGCTCCCGCGAGCGCCTCCACCCGCCATCCGACCTCACCAACGCGGTCCAAGCCTGCCAGCCCCGACGCGGGCAGCGGTTGAGTCACCTCGAGGCGGCGACGCAGCCCTTTCGTAGCGGTCGAAAGGTCCTTGAGCGTCGTCTCCACGCGTCCGGCGCGCCGTCGAACACGCAGGACGTAACCTGCGCGGCCCATCCTCCAGTCGTCTGTGTCGACATAGACGTCGACGAGTCGCCTCGGGGCGGCCGGCACGATCCCGAGTCCCTCAATCGGCTCGGCGATCGCCGTCGGACCGGTCCTCAACGCCAGCCAGCGCTCAACCGGCCGTAGGTCGAGTGCGTCGAGCTGCCACTCGACCTCTATGTCCGTTCGAGACTCCCCCGGTGCGGACATGGAGTACAAGCTAGCCGCAGCAGACAAGAATCCTTCACGGTGCCATCGGTTACGGTCGGGACATGACCGATTCTGCAATGGTCCCCCCCGACGACCGCACCGTCGTGCGTGCCGCAGGGGGAATTGTCCTTCGCGCCGGCGACTCGGGCGGGTGGGAGGTCGCTGTCGTGCACCGCCCTGAGCATCTCGACTGGACGCTCCCCAAGGGCAAGCTCGAAATCGACGAGAGCCCGATCGAGTGCGCGCTGCGCGAGGTGCGCGAGGAGACGGGCTACGGCTGCCACCTCGGCAGGTTCGTCGGCCAGGTCGAGTACACCGACCGCCGGGGCCGCGTAAAGATCGTGTCGTACTGGTTGATGCAGCCTGTCGACGGCGCCTTCGAGCCCACGCCGGAGGTGGACGAGCTCCGCTGGCTGTCGTTTGCCGACGCCATCGGGCTGCTCAGCTACTCACACGATCGAGACCTGCTCGAATCGGTCCGGACTCCCTTGACAAAGGCGAACGAGTAACTCCGGTACCGGCGCGCCGGCGAGCCGCCTCCCGGTGGCAGCCCTCACGCGAACGCGTGCAGCAGGCCGACCCCGGCGCCTCCGAGCACGAGCCAGGTCGCGTTCACTCGCCACCGCAATAGCAGGCCGAGGCTGAACAGGCCCGTGAGCACGGCAAGCCAGTCGACCAAGCTCGTCCGACCGAGTTGCACGGTGACACCGGCCATCAGGGCGATCGCGGCGACATTGACCCCGTCGAGAGCCGACGCGCTCCAGGGCGAGCGTCTCGCACGACCTAACAGCGGCATCAGCGCGGCGACCAACACGAACGACGGCAAGAAGATGGCAAGGGTGGCGACCAGCGCGCCAGGCAGGCCACCGAGCACGTAACCGATCGAGGTCGCCGTGGTGAACACCGGTCCCGGGGTCACCTGGCCGATCGCCACGGTCGCGAGCAACTGGGACTGTGTAAGCCAGTGGTTGCCCGCCACGAGGTCGCTGTGAAGATACGAGACGAGGACGTAACCGGACCCGAAGACGATCGAGCCCAGCTTCAAGAATTCCAGGAACACCGCTGTCAACGACGCTCGCGCGAGACGCGACGAAGTCGAGCCGACATGACGCGCGAGATGCAGCTTCGTGACGAGTACCGCAAGCGCCGAGCCAGGTCCGCCCGGCACGGCGCGCGTCCATCGGCGTCCGTTGTCGACGAGGGTGACGACGAGCGCCGCCGCGAAAAGGATGAGCAGCGGGCTCACGCCAAGGAAATACGCAGCAAGGCCGGCACCGGCGACCACGGCGAGAATCCGGCGCTTGACCGCAGTCCTTGCCAGTCCCACCACCGCGCTCGCGATGATCGCGACGACCACAGGCTTGATGCCGAACAGCACACCGGAGCCAGCGTCGGTCGNNACGAGCCCTGCCCAGCCTTTGCGACGACGGGCCAACATGAGGGCGACCTCGGTCGATGTCGGCCCGGGGAGCAGGCTCGCCCCGCCGATGAAGTCGAGCAGCTCCTGCTCGCTCACCCAGCCTCGGCGCACGACGAGCTCAGAGCGCATCATCGCGAGATGTGACGCAGGACCGCCAAAAGCCGTAGTGCCGAGACGGAGATATGACCTCGCCACCTCGCCGAGCGTCGCCCGCGGCTCAGGTGCCGATCCGCAGGAGTCTGCGTCGCCCGCCGGCGCGCTCATTACTTGCGGCCCCGGAAGGCCCGCACGCCCGTCAGCTCGCCGCCCACGGTCGACAACCTAACGGGACCGGACCGCCCAGAGGTGAGAAGATCGGTTCATGGCTGACTCCTGCCAGGCGCCGCAAGGCTTCCTGGCGGCCGTCAGAGAGGCCGTCGGACCCGACCACTGCCTCAGCGATCCAGATCTCAAGGCCTCCTACGAGCTCGACTGGACAAGGCGCTTCGGTGGCCCGGCCCTCGTGGTCGTCCGGCCCGCGAACACCTCCGAAGTCGCCAAGGTGCTCGCCGCCTGCAACCGGTTCCAGGTTGCCGTGGTCCCCCAGGGCGGCAACACGGGTCTTGTGGGCGGCTCTGTGCCCAGGCGCGGCGAAGCAGTGCTGAGTGTCGGCCGTCTCAACCGCGTCCTCAGCTGCGATCCTGACGAAGGGCTCATCGTGGCAGAGGCTGGCACGACGCTCGCCTCGGCACAGGCGGCGGCGGCGGGGGTGCACGCCGAGCTGGGGATCGACATCGCGGCGCGTGACTCAGCGACTCTCGGCGGCATGGTCGCCACCAACGCCGGCGGCATCCACGTCATCCGGCACGGCCCGATGCGCGCCCGCCTCGGTGGAATTGAAGCCGTGCTCGCGGACGGCACCGTCGCGACCCGCCTGTCGGGGCTCGTGAAGGACAACGTCGGGTACGACCTTGCCCAGATCATGGCCGGCAGCGAGGGGACGCTCGGCGTGGTGACAAAGGTCGTGCTCCACCTCGTCCCGGTACCGCCCTTTCGCGTCACTGCCCTCGTCGGCCTGCGTGGCACGGAGCACTCGCCGGCGGACCCGGCTGCCAGTGTCCGCTCGGTGTCGGAGGTGGCAGTCGCTTTGGCAATTCGGCTGCGTCGGCACGTGGACGGGATAGACGCGCTGGAGCTCGTGTACGCGGAAGGGATGGCGCTGGTCCGAGAGGTGCTGGGCCTTCCCGCCCCGCCGGACCCTGGCGCGGACGCCTGGCTTCTCGTGGAGGCCTCGGGGGGCCAGGACCCGACCGGCATGCTCGCCGAAGCCATCGAGGACTCTCCGGGCGTCACGGAGGCCGCCGTCGCCGACGACGCCGGCGGCCGCGCCCGCCTGTGGGCGTACCGTGAGCGCCACACCGAGGCGATCGCGACGCTCGGGGTGCCTCACAAGCTCGACCTGACCCTGCCGATGAAGGCGCTCGCCGAGTTCGCCGGTGCGGTCCGGTCTGAAGTCTCGGCGGCACTGGGCGGGCAGGTCGATACACGGGTCATCATGTTCGGGCACGTCGGTGACGGGAACGTGCACGTCAACGTGATCGGTCCCGAGCCCGAGGACTACCGAGCCGATGACGCCGTTTTTCGGATGGTGATACGGCGCGGCGGGTCCATCAGCGCCGAGCACGGGGTCGGCGTCGCAAAGCTCGACTTCGTGACAGCGGCTCGCTCGGCGGGAGACCTCACGGTCATGCGAAGGGTGAAGGACGCGCTCGACCCGAGCGGGATACTCAACCCCGGAGTGCTCCTGCCGCCCGTCGCCTAGCAGGATTCGGCGCACCCTGACGCAGGCAGTACCGTCTTTGACGTGTCAAGGCGCGCATGGCTTCTCTTCGGCGCGCTGAGTGTCATCTGGGGCGTGCCGTACCTGCTGATACGCATATCGGTGCGAGAAGTGGCGCCGTCGGCGCTCATCTTCTTTCGCACGGCGCCTGTCGCGTTGATCCTGCTGCCGGTAGTCGC
>PMVZ01000184.1:4773-19448 GCA_003166375.1 Acidimicrobiaceae bacterium
CGGGCCGAGGATCTTCAACCGGTACCTGTCCGATCTGCCGAACCTCGCGGTGGTGGCCGGCTCACTGGCCATTGCGGCAATCGTCTACGCGCCCTTTGCGTTCTCCAACCTCCCGGCACATCTGTCCACCGAGGTGATCTGGTCGGTGATCGGCCTCGCACTCGGCCCGACCTTTGCCGGGTTCATCATCTTCTTCGATCTGATAGGCGAGATCGGGCCTGTCCGCACGACCGTTGTCACCTACGTCAACCCAGGCATCGCCCTCATCCTCGGCGTCGCCCTGCTCGGCGAGCCCTTCACCCTCGGCCTAGGACTGGGCTTTCCGCTGGTCATCGCAGGCTCGGTGCTCGCGACCCGCCAGCGACGACCCGTGACCACCAGCTCGTCTGTCGCGGTCGAGGTTTCGGGGCCTGACCCTAGGATGTAACGCGGACGGGCCATAGTGGACGGTATTCCGCAGCCGGTGATGCGGATGGCAAATGGGGGGTGTCCATGGCCGAGCAGCCTGAACAACAGTCGTCGCGTGGTCCCGTTCCAGGAGCGAAGCCGGTCCACGTGGGTCGTCGAACCGTGCTCGGGATCCTCGGGCTGGCAGCTGTCGGCATTGCCGTCGGCGCGAAGGTCGACAACGCGCTCGGGAGCGTAAGCAGTGCCGTCAGCAATGCCATCGGTGTTCCGTTGCCCGGAGACGCCGACTTTCGCTACTACACGATCACCGGCTCCTACCCGGTCGTGCCAGCCGACACCTACGAGCTGACGGTCGACGGCATGGTCCGCGAGCCGCTCCGGCTCAGCCTGGCCGACCTCCGGTCCATGAAACGGACCAAGCTCGTCCATCAGTTTCAGTGCGTCACGGGCTGGATCGTGCCCGGCGTGCATTGGGAAGGAGTGCTCCTTTCCGACGTGCTCGAACGCGCCGGGGTGACACCAGAGGCGACAGCGCTGAGGTTCTTCTCGGCCGACGGCGCGTACACCGAGAGCCTCACGCTCTCCCAGGCACATCGTCCCGACATCCTCGTAGCCGACAAGATGCTCGGCACCAATGTCACCGCCGACCACGGTGGTCCCGTTCGGCTGTACGTCGCACCCATGTACGGCTACAAGTCGATCAAGTGGCTGAACCGGATCGAGGTGACGAACGTGGTTGTCCCCGGCTATTGGGAGGACAACGGCTATCCGGTCAACGCCTGGATTGGCGGCTCAGCGCCGGTCAGCGTCGTGCCTTGAGCTTCGCTGGAGCCGGCACCGCAATGTCCTCCGACACCCAGCTGGCACGCTTCGACCTTGTCGAGCGGCTCGTGCACTGGAGCACGGCGATCATGATGCTGACGCTGATCGTCACCGGCGCGATCTTGTACCTCCCGGCGCTGGCGCTTCGTGTCGGGCACCGGGGGCTCATCGAGAACATTCACGTCATCACCGGTCTCAGCCTGCTCGGCCCTCTCGTTCTCGGGGTCGTCGGGCCCTGGCGCAAGCGACTGATCAAGGATCTGCGCCGCTTCGACCGCTGGGGAGCTTCCGACTTCGACTGGTTCAAGAGCGGCGCCCGCCGCTCGGGTCTTCCTCGGGACAAGTTCAACGGCGGCCAGAAGATCGAGGCTGCCTTCCTCGGCGCGGCGATGGTCGCTGCGCTCGTGACGGGCGTCATCATGCGCTTCGCACCGTCGTCGTGGATCACCTGGGCGACGGGAGCGACGCTCGTGCACGACGCTCTCTTCTTTGCCATCGCGGCGGCGGTGATCGCGCACATCTCGTTCGCGCTGTCGCGGCCGGACCAGCTCGTCTCGATGGTCAACGGGCGGATATCACGCGCTTGGGCGAAAGAGCACGCGGGGGCTTGGNNCCACGCCGGGGAAGCCCACGAGTCCTAGCGGTAGCGCGCGGTGACGAACCGGCAGACCTCCTGCTCAAAGGCGGCTCGGTCTTCGTGCCCGGCACACGAGAATGGGTGACGACCGATCTTGCCGTCGCGGACCGGACCATCGCGGGTTGGGGCCCTCGCGAGGCACACGAGACAGTCGACGTGAGCGGAGCGGCGCTCACCGCCGCCTTCGTGGATGTCCATATGCACCTCGAGTCCACCAAGCTCTGGGTCGACGAGTTCGTCCGCGCCGTACTGCCTCACGGGACGACGGCGGTGGCCGCGGACCCGCACGAGATCGCCAACGTCTTCGGAATTCCGGGCATCGTCGCCCTCGCCGAGGCTTCGGCCAGGCTCCCGTTCACCTTCGGGATCTCCGCCCCGAGCTGTGTGCCGGCATCTCATTTCGAGAGCCCGGCCGCCGAGTTCTCCAGCGCCGAGCTGACGGAACTTCTCGAAAAGCACGGGGCGATCGGGATTGCCGAATTCATGGACTTTCCCGGTGTCGTGAAGGGCGACCCGGAGGTCCTCGCCAAGATCGCGACCGCCGGCAACAAGCGCGTCGACGGCCATGCGCCCGGCGTCGCAGGTCGCCAGCTCGACGCTTACCTCGCCGCAGGCGTCGAGTCCGACCACGAGTGCACCGATCTCAAGGAGGCCGAGGAGAAGCGCCGCAAAGGCATGTGGATCTTCATTCGGGAGGGTTCCGCGTCCCGCAACCTCGCCGCCTTGATCGGGACAGTGCTCCGCCACGGGACCGATCGGATCGCGCTTTGCACCGATGACCGGGAGCCGGACACACTGCTGCACTCCGGCCACGTCAACGACTGTGCGCGTCTGGCAGTCGCCGCCGGCGTGAGCACCGAGGATGCCCTCGTGATGGTGACGAGCAATCCTGCCGACTACCACCGTTTCGACCACTTGGGCTGGCTCGCGCCTGGCTACCAGGCTGACGTGCTGTGCTTCGACGAGCTGTCGGGCTTCGAGCCGGCGCGGGTGTGGCAGGCCGGCAAGCTGGTGGCCGCCAACGGTGCCGTCGTGCCGGGAGCGGTCCCGAAGGTGGGCGCCCCGGACTGGATGCGCGCGTCGGTCCACCTGGAGACCCCGCCAGGACCGAGTGCCTTTGATCGCCCGCCGCCGGCCGGGGGCCGTGCCCGCGTGATCGGAATCGAGTCGCGCTCGCTGACGACACGGGACCTCGTGCTCGATGTGACCGATCCGTCGGCGCAGGTGGCGCGCATCGCAGTGGTCGAGCGGCACCGTCGCACCGGCCGGATCGGCCTCGGATATGTGCATGGGTTCGGCCTTGCCCGTGGTGCCATCGCATCGACGGTCGCGCATGACGCCCACAACTGCATGGTGGTCGGTGCCATCGACGAATCGGGCCCGGCCGAGATGTCCGTCGCGATCGCCCGGCTCGCCGAGATCGGTGGCGGCCAGGTCGCGGTACGCGACGGACGAGTGCTGGCCGAGGTCGGGCTGCCTATCGGCGGGCTCATGAGCGACCGGAGCATCGAGGAGGTAGCCCGAGAGGTGGGACTCCTGGCTGAGGCTGCGTCCAGCGGCCTGGGCGTGACGATCGACTCGCCGTTCATGCAGCTGAGCTTCCTCGGCCTGTCGGTGCTTCCGGAGCTGCGGATCACTGACAAGGGTCTCGTCGACGTGATGAAGTTCGCGCTCGTTGACGTCGCCGCGACCTGACCAAGCCAACCGCGACCTGGCCAAGCCAAGCGCGCTCTGAGGCCGGCAACATGATCGCTGGCGGTGAGCGGCGACTATAGGCTGCCTTTTGTGCTGGTATCTCTGCCGGTCTCCCTGGAGGAGGCCTTCGACGCGTTCGAGCGGTGTCCGGACGCCCAACTCCTGGCCGGCGGGACCGACTTCATGGTCGAGGTCAATTTCGCCCTCCGGCGCCCTCCCGCGGTTGTGTGCCTGCGCAAGGTCGAAGAGCTCAAAGGGTGGCGGCTCGAGGGTTCCGAGGTCGTGCTCGGTGCGGGCCTCACCTACACCGAGCTCATGGCGCCACGACTCAGCGATCTTGTGCCGGGCCTTGTCCAGGCGTCGCGCACTGTCGGGTCCCCGCAGATCCGCAATGCGGGCACGCTGGGGGGCAACCTCGGCACCGCGTCGCCGGCAGGCGACTCGCTGCCGGTGCTCGCCGCGCTCGACGCCAAGATCGTCGTCGCATCCAAGCAGGGACGCCGCAGCCTGGAGCTAGACGATCTCATCGTCGGCCCCAAGCGCACCACTCTTGGGCCGGGCGAGGTCATCGTCGAAATCCGGGTTCCCGCCGCGCTGGGCTCGCAGGAGTTCCTGAAGGTCGGCACGCGCAACGCAATGGTGATCGCGGTCGCAAACGTCGCGCTCGTCGTCGACTGGGCGGGGCATTCGGTCCGGTGCGCGCTCGGCTCGGTCGGGCCCGTGGTGATCCGGGCGCGCGATGCCGAAGAGCTCATCTCCTCCAGGATCGACTGGACAGGACGAACACTCCCCGGCGATGGCGACCTCGCGGAGTTCACTGCTTTGGTGCGCTCAGCGGCGCGGCCCATCGACGACCACCGTTCCACAGCGGACTACCGTCGGCACGCTGTGGGAGTGTGCGCGCAGCGGGCCCTCGAACGCGTGTTCGCCAACCACAACGGAGAGACATTGGAGCGCACATCGTGGGCGAGCTGATCGACTACCAACTCTGCGTCAACGGTCGGGAGCACGACGTCGCCGATTCGTGGCTCGGAGAGAGCCTCCTCTACGTGCTGCGCGAGCGCCTCGGCCTCCCCGGGTCGAAGAATGCCTGTGAGCAAGGCGAGTGCGGATCGTGCTCGGTTCTCATGGACGGCAAGCTCGTTTGCTCCTGCATGGTGCTCGCCGCGAGCGCGGTCGGTGCTGACATCGTGACCGTCGAGGGTCTCTCCGCCGGGGAGAACGACCTCTCGGACGTACAAGCCGCGTTTCTCGCCGAAGGCGGCGTGCAGTGCGGGTTCTGTACCCCGGGCTTCGTGGTCAGCGTGCACGACCTGCTCGAGCACAATCCCGACCCTACCGAGCTGGAGGTCCGCGAAGCCATCTCGGGCAACTTGTGCCGCTGCACCGGCTACGGCCGGATCCTTGCAGCAGTCCAAGCCGCTCAGGAAACGCGTCAGGCGTGAGCACCGCCTTAGGCGCACGGCGCGGCCGGCTCGGTGAGAGCGCTCCGCGGCCCGACGGGGTGCCCAAGGTTCGCGGCGAATTCGCCTTCTCCTCCGACCTGTACGCCGAGGGCATGCTCTGGGGGCACATCGTGCGCTCCCCACATCCTGCGGCAGCAATCCGCGCCATCGACGTGTCCGGGGCATTGCGGATCCCCGGTGTGCGAGCAGTGCTCACCTCCGACGACGTGCCCGGTCGGAAGACCTTTGGGCTCGATTACCCCGATCAACCCGTCTTCGCGTGGGATGTCGTCAGGTACATGGGAGAACCGGTCACCGCGGTGGCAGCGGACCACCCGGACACGGCGCGACGTGCGGCCGCGGCGATCATCGTCGACTACGCACCGACCGAGCCGGTGACCGATCCGGTGGTGGCGGCCGACGCGGAGCCGATCCACCCCCTCGGCAACGTGCTCCACCGTCAGAGGGTCCGTACCGGCGATCCTGACGCCACCGGAGCAGTCGTGGTCGAGGGCCGCTATGAGACGGCCATGCAGGACCAGGCTCAGATGGGCCCCGAGTCCGGGCTCGCGATCCCTGGTGAAGACGGCGGTGTCGACCTCTACATCGCCACCCAGTGGCTGCACATCGACCAGGAGCAGATGGCGGCGTGCCTGGCGCTCCCGCTCGAGAAGGTCAGGCTTCACCTGGCCGGAGTCGGCGGTTGCTTCGGGGCCCGCGAGGACCTGAGCATGCAGGTGCAGATATGCCTCCTGGCGCTGCGCACCGGGCGCCCGGTGAAGATCGTCTACTCCCGCGAGGAGTCGTTCCTGGGCCATGTCCACAGGCATCCGGCGGTCATGTGGTACCGCCACCACGCCGATGCCGACGGCCGGTTGGTCAAGGTCGAGGCGCGCATCATCCTCGACGGCGGCGCGTACCTGTCGACCTCGACGGCNNTCGGTTCAGGCCTGTTTCGCACATGAGGCCCAGATGGACAAGCTGGCGGCAACGCTCGGGATCGACCCGGTCGAGCTGAGGCTCCGCAACGTGCTCAGGTCCGGCGACTCGCTGATCACCGGGCAGGTGCTGCGGGGAACCGCGCCGGTCGCCGAGGTCATCCGGAGCTGTGCCGCCGCTCCCCTTCCCACCGGCGGCCCCATGACAGCGGCAGACATCGAGCTCCCCGGCGGCGCCGGTCGAACCGCCGACCGCGATCGCGTGCGGCGTGGTGTCGGGTTTGCCGTGAGCATCAAGAACCTCATGTACGGAGGTGGCTTCGACGACTACTCGTCGGCACGATGCCGGCTGGAAGACGGCGTGGTCACCATCACCTGCGCTGCTGTCGAGGTCGGCCAAGGCTTCGTCACCCTTGCTCAGCAGATCGCCCGCGATGTGCTCGGAGTTGTCGACGTCGTCCTGGCGCCTCCGGGCACGACCGACATCGGCTCTTCGGGGTCGACTTCGGCCAGCCGCCAGACTTGGATGTCCGGCGGGGCCGTGCAAAAGGCCTGTGTCGCCGTCCGCGAGCGGCTGCTCACCTCCATCGCAGGCAGGCACGGCGTTGCACGCGAGACCCTCGAGATCGCCGACGGGAGGATCGTCTCGCTTGACGGGGCGGTCGACCTTCCGGTCTCGGAGGCCAACCCGGGCGAAGTGCTGGAAGAGACCGTGGAGTTCCACCACGCCCCCACCGCGGAGCTGGACGAAGACGGGCAGGGCGATGCCTTCGTCTCGTTTGCCTTCGCCGCCCACCGCGCAGTCGTCGACGTCGACCTCGATCTCGGCCTGGTGCGGGTCGTGGAGATCGCCACTTCCCAAGACGTCGGTCGCGTGCTCAACCCGGTCCAGCTCGTGGGCCAGTTGGAAGGTGGCATCGCGCAAGGCGTCGGGCTTGCCGTGATGGAGGAGATCGTTCTCGACCACGGCCGGGTGCGAAATCCCTCCTTCACCGACTACGTCATCCCGACTGCCCTTGACATGCCTCCGGTGCACATCGCGGCGCTGATAGAAGAGGCGGAGCCCGGATCCCCGATGGGCGCCAAGGGCGCCGGCGAGCCGCCAATGATCTCCTCTGTGGCTGCCGTGGTGGCCGCGATCCGAAAGGCCACCGGGCTGGAGCTCCCTAGAGCGCCGGTACACCCTCAGGACATCGCGCTCGCCCGCTCGGGTCCTGGGCCGGAACCGGGATCAGGTCCAATCAATGTGGAGGTGTCGCCGTGAGCACACAGGTTGCCGTCTATCTGCAGGACGCACACGCGCTCCGAGAGGGAATGGAGATCGCGCGTTACGCAGAATCCAAGGGGTTCCACGCGATCTGGCAGGCCGAGAGCAGACTCGTGCGCGAGGCCACTGTCCCGATGGCAGCGTTCCTTGCCGTCACAGAGCGGATCAAGGTGGGCTCCGGGGTGGTGAACAACTGGACGCGGAACCCGGCGCTGCTCGCATCGACCTTCTCGACCTTGGACGACCTCGCTCCGGGCCGAGTGATCCTGGGGATCGGCGCCTGGTGGGAGCCGCTGGCGAGCAAGGTGGGCGTGCATCGGACCAAGCCCCTGCTCGCGATGCGTGAGACCATCGAAGCAGTCCGTGCCCTGCTCGCCGACCAGCATGTCACCTACAACGGCGAGTTCGTCCATCTCGACGGTGTCGAGCTTGACTACGTCCACCAGGAGCGCCGGCCCAAGGACGTGCCCATCTACCTCGGAGCAACCGGTATGCAGATGATGGAGCTGGCCGGGGAGATCGCTGACGGGGTGGTCCTCAACTACCTCGTCTCGCCGATCTACAACGACATGGCGATGGATCATCTCGAGCGTGGCGCCCATCGGGCCGGCCGCTCGGCCACCGACCTCGACCGCCCTCAACTCGTGGTGTGCTCGCTCGACGAGGACCGCGATGCCGCTCTCGACGCGGCACGTTTGCTGGTCACCCAGTACCTCGGTCAGCAACCGCACATCATGAAGGCGTCCGGCGTCCCTGAATCTCTTCTGGAGGACATCGGCAAGGTGCTGACCTGGCCGGCGACCGCCGAAGAGGTGGAGGCCGCGTCCAAGTTCGTGCCCGACGAGGTCGTGCAGATGATCACGGCGTCGGGGACGGCCGAGGAGTGCAAGGCAAAGGTGGCCGAGTACGTGCACCGCGGGTGCACCTGTCCGGTGCTCTACCCTCTCGGCTCGGACGTGCACGCCATGATCGACGCGTTCGCTGACTGGACCGCCTGAGTGGCCTGGCGGCACGCGTCAGGTACCAAGTCGAGGATCGGCGCGCCGAGCACGCGTCGATGTCGACCCAGGCTAGAGACGGGCCCAGAGCCGCTTAGCTTGCTCGCGCGCCCGTGCGCGGATCTCGGGCGCGTCGACGCGTGTCGGACGGCCGTCCTGGAGCACGACCTCCCCAGCGACCACGACCTCGACCGGTCGCACACCCGGCGTGAAGGCGAGATGCCACGGGTCGATCGGGTCGTAGCTCCAGCGGACTCTGTCCTCTGCGGCCTCCGGGACAAGAATCCTGCCGCTCTCGAGCCAAGACCACGCGTCAACGGGCGTCGCCGTCACGTCGTCCTCCCGGTGACGGACGTAGGCGATACGGAACTCCTCCAGCATGTCCCCGCCGATTCCGTCGGTCCCGAGCACGACCGTGTTCCCCAGACGCTGAGGGCGGGCATAGCCGACGGCATTGTTCATGTTCGAGCGCGGGTTGTGAGCCACCGTCCCGCGCAGCGGCCGGTCCAGGTGCACGCAGTGGGCGAGGAGCCAGTCGTCGGTCGTCAGAGCCTCGAGCCGCTCGCCTGCGGCCGAGTCGACCCGGTCCTCGGCGACGTGGATGTGAACCCCCTTCCCGAGGTCGGATGCCAGCCCGACCACCGCCTCGAGGCTGGACTGCGAAAGCGTGAAACAGGCATGGGCGCCGACGAACCCGCGCCCGCCCGAACGCAGGAAGCGCTCGTTCTCGGCCAAACCGGCACGCATGCCATCAGGACCGTTGCGGTCAGTGACCTCGTAACAACAAGACGCCCGCACGCCGACCTCGGCGCAAGCGTCCGCTATGACGCTGAGCGAGCCCTCGATGGCATTCGGGGACGCATGATGGTCGACGATCGCTGTCGTCCCGCGCTCGAGCGCCTCCAACGCTCCCAGCATTGCTGACCACCTGATCATGTCGAGATCGAGGGCACAGTCGAGCCGCCACCACACCAGCTCGAGGATCTCTTGGAAGTTGTGGGGCGTACGCGGCGGCGCCGGCATCCCGCGAGCCAGCGCCGAGTAGAGGTGGTGGTGGCCGCAGACCAGTCCGCTGGTCACGCCCGGTTCGGAGACGTTGTCCGTGGGCTCAGGCGTGGGAGCGCTCATTCGTCCCCCGCGCCGACAGCCGCGCCGACCGGGACGCGCATCGGCAGTACCGAGCGCCAAAGGCCGTCGAGGTCGTGCAACGCACTCGCGACCGCTCCGGCCGTGGGCACCAACCCGATCTCGCCGACACCCTTTATCCCGTAAGGGGATCTCGGCTGCGGCGCCTCGACGAGAACGACCTCGATCGTGGGCACGTCCTTGGCCCGCATGATCCCAAGGCTGCGAAGCGTCATGTTCTGTGGCCGCCCCTCGTCGTCACAAGGGAATTCCTCGGACAAAGCGTAACCGAGGCCCATGTGCACGGCCCCTTGGATCTGGCCCTCGCACAAGAGCGGATTGACGGCCCGTCCCACGTCGTGGACCGCCACCACCTTGTCGATCTTGCCGGTCTCACGGTCGAGGACGACGAGTTGGGCGGCGAAGGAGAACACAGCATGGATCACCGGGTTCTCGAGACCCTCATCCAACGAGTTGGTCCAGTCGACGCGGTACCCGCCTTCATAGTCCACGCCCGGGCGGCACCCGTCAGCGAGCGCGCGCCTACATGCGTCGGAGACCGCACCTGCTCCCATCACCGTCCCGCGAGAACCGGTCGTCTGGCCGGCACCCAGCTCGCGCGTCGTGTCGACCACAACTCGCACCCGCGCCGGGTCCACGCCGAGCTCCTCCACGGCGACCTGGAGCGCGACCGTGTGGACACCCTGGCCCATCTCGGTCCAGCAGTGGCGAACCTCCACCTCGCCATCTTCGGAGAACCGGACCACTGCCTTGACGATCTCGAGAAATCCGTTCCCTAGACCGGAGTTCTTGAGCCCGAAGCCGAGGCCGACCGCCTTTCCGTCGTCGACGGCCTTGTCGTAGGCTGGCTTGACGGCCTCCAGGCATGCTCTCGCTCCGAGCGACCCGTCATCCATCACCTGTCCGGGCCCCCATACGACACCTGGCGTCACCGCGTTGCGAAAGCGCATCTCCCAGGCGCTGATGCCAACTTCAGCCGCCAGCCGGTCGATGACCCCCTCCATAGCGAACTGCGCCTGATTGGCGCCAAAGCCGCGAAAGGCGCCGCACACGGGGTTGTTGGTTCGCACGGCAATGGACTCGACGTCGATCACCGGCAGGCGGTAGGGCCCCGACGCGTGCCCGGCGGCGCGTTCGAGGACCTCGACGCCGACGGACGCGTACGGACCGGAGTCTGAGAGCAAGCGGGCCTTCAGCGCGGTGAGCATGCCATCACGATCGCACCCGGCCCAGTACTCCATGCGGAACGGATGACGCTTGGGGTGCAAGAGCAACGACTCCTCGCGCGACAGAGTGCACTTCACCGGTCGCTGCAGCAGCCAGGCGGCGAGCGCTGTCTGGGCCTGGTTGGACATGTCCTCCTTGCCGCCGAACGCGCCGCCGTTGGACACCTGCTCGACGACGACCTGCTCGGTCGTGATCCCGAGCACGGCGGCGATCTGGTTACGGTCGTCCCAGACGCCCTGACCGCCTGAGAACACCTTCAAGGTGCCATCCGGTCCGGGCGCGGCAAGCGTCGACTCGGGTTCGAGGAAGGCATGTTCGACCCGTTGGGTCTGGAAGATCTCGTGAACCGTGTGGTCAGAGGTCGCGAGCGCCGAGTCCACGTCGCCGCGCCGGTAGGCCCTGCGGGCAAGCACGTTGCCTTCGAGCTCCCAGACCGCGTCCTCGGGATCGTCGATCACCGCCGTCGCGTCGGTCAGCGGGCGAAGCGGCCTGTACGAGACCTCGACGAGCTTGGCCGCCTCCCTGGCGATCTGCCTCGAGTCGGCGACGACAAAGGCAAGGACATCACCCAGATACGACGTTCGGCCTCCCTCAGGGATGAACACCGGCCAGTCGGCGTGGATGATGCCGACCCGCAAATCGCCCGGGACCTCCGCAGCGGTGAGCACGGCCTGGACGCCGGACACGGCGCGCGCCGCAGTCGTGTCGATCTTGAGCACGTCGGCCCTGGCGTGGTCCGCGAGCCGCAGCGCTCCGTGAAGCATGCCCGGAACCCTGATGTCGTCCACATAGTCACGGTCGCCGAGCGCGAGCTCGATGCCTTCGTACCTGGCGCCGCGGGTCCCGAGCCCCCCAACAGGGATCACCGGGAGTGACTCGCCGCTTGCCAGCACCTCCACCGCGTCGAGGATCTTGCTGTAACCGGTGCACCGGCACAGGTGCGCGCCAAGATAACGAGCAGCCTCGTCGCGCGTGAGGCCCGGGCCCTTCTTGTCGATGAGCGCCTTCACCCGGACGAGAATGCCGGGCGTGCAGAAGCCACATTGCAGGGCCCCGGCCGCAGCGAATGCAGCAGCGAAGCGCTCCCTCTCGGCGGTGTCGAACCCCTCGAGGGTCGTGATCGACTTTCCGGCCACCTTCTCGAGTGAGATCTGGCAGCTGACCGACGCCTTGCCGTCGATCAGCACCGTGCAACATCCGCACTGGCCCGACGGCGAGCAGCCGTCCTTGGGCGAGGTCGTGTCGAGCTCCTCACGCAAGGCGGCGAGAAGGTGCGGGTGATCGCCGACTTCGACTGGCTTTCCGTTCAGCGTGAACTGAGTCATCGCCTGCGCGTCCCCCTATCGCCTAGGCGGCCCGGTACCCTGCACGCCGAGGTGTCGTCCAAGGTTCTCAGAGTACCGGTTCCGCCTTGAGGCCTCGCCCCCCGGATACGACGGGGCGAAGAGCCTGTTCCAACGGCTGACCGTCTGTGGTCAATCCAGCGTGAACAGAGTCCCGGTCTCGCCATGCAGCGCCCGGGCGACGTTCTCCGGATTCGTGACGATCGCCGTCGTTCCACCGTTGGAGAGATAGTTGACGACCGCCTGGATCTTCGGCGCCATGCTGCCCGCTGCGAAGTGCACGCCCTCGGCCAGGTGCGCCTTGGCCTCAGCCAACGTGAGGTGGTCGACCAGGGTCTCTTCCGGCGTGCCGAAGTTCAGCGCCACCTTCTCGACCGCAGTCGAGATGATGAGAAGGTCAGCCCCCAGGTTGTTGGCTAACAAGGCCGATGCCAGGTCCTTGTCGATGACGGCGGCGACACCGTGGAGATTGCCATCTGCGTCTGCAACCACCGGGATCCCGCCGCCGCCGACCGTGACCACGACGACTCCGGCCGCGATCAAGGCTCGGATCGCGGGAAGCTCGACGATGCGAAGAGGTCGGGGCGACGCCACGACTCGCCTGTAGCCCCGATTAGCGTCGTTGACGATGTCCCATCCCTCCTTGCGGCGTCGTTCGGCCTGCTTCTCGTCCATGAACCCGCCGATGGGCTTGGTCGGGTTCTTGAACGCCGGGTCGTCAGCTGCCACTTCTGTCTGGCAGATGACCGTTGCAGCCTCTCGGTCCACGCCGAGCCGGCGAAACTCGTTGCACAGGTTCTGCTGCAACGCATAGCCGATCGCGCCCTGACTGTCCGCGCCGCAGACGTCGAGCGGGATCTCGTGCATCTCGTGGGCCGCGAGCTCCGAGCGTCGCAGGATGAAGCCCACCTGTGGTCCGTTGCCGTGGCTGATGGCAACGTTCCAGCCCTCTTGAATCATGGCGACGATGTGACGGCACGTCTCGTGGGCGGCGATGTACTGGTCGAGCACGGTCTGATGCTGCTTGTCCTTGATCAGCGAGTTGCCGCCGATCGCGACCACGGCCGTTCCGGGAGTCTTGAACAACGCTTCCATGGGGGTTCTCCCCTCAGCTCATCGTCAGCGCCATCACGGCCTTTTGGGCGTGAAGGCGGTTCTCGGCCTGGTCGTAGACGATCGACTTGGGGCCGTCGATNNACCGCATCGGCGACTTCCACGTTGCGGTCGGCCGGCAGCGGGTGCATGAAGATCGCGTCGTCGTTGGTGAGTGCCATGCGCTTCTCGTCAGTGATCCAGGTGTCGTACTTGTCGATGAGGCGCTTGTCCTCTTCCGGGTCCTGGGTGGTCAGCAGAGCACCCCAGCTCTTGGCGTAGATGACGTCGGTGCCTTTGAAGCCCTCGTCGAAGTCGTCGATGATCTCGAATGAGGCATGGGCCTTGCGGGCGTTCTCCCTGCCCTGCTCGACGATGTCGGGCATGAGCTTGAACTCGGGTGGGTGCACCAGGCGCAGGTTCATCCCGAAGCGCGGCAGCAACAGAACGAGGCTCTGGGCCACGCTGACGGGCTTGGAGTAGCTGGCCGAGCGCGCCCAGCTGACCGTCGCCGTCTTGCCACGCGGGTCACCGAAGTGCTCGATGATCGTCATGATGTCGGCAAGTGCCTGGTGAGGGTGGTAGACGTCGCACTGCATGTTCAGCACGGGCACGCGGCTCGCCTCGGCCACGTCGCGCATGTACTTGTTGCCCGTCCCCCAGTCGCATTGGCGGATGGCGATGCCGTCGTTGTAACGACCCAGGATCTCGCCGATCTCCTTGGCCGTGTCGCCGTGGGCGATCTGGGTGGTCTTGGACTCGATGAACTGGGCGTGCCCCCCGAGCTGTGCCATGCCCGCCTCGAACGAGGTACGGGTACGGGTGCTCGAGAAGAAGAAGAGCATCGCGAGGACCTTGTCCCTCAGGTAGGCATGGGGCTCACCGAGGGCGCGCGCCCGTTTCAGGGCGAACGCAACGTCGAGAAACGTGTCGAGCTCGTCCTTGGTGAAGTCCTGGAGCGTGATCACGTCGCGACCGCGGAGATGTGTCTGCATGGCTCCTCCTATTCGATCGCGCCGAGGACGAGCGAAAGCAGAGCCATCCGCATGACCACGCCGTTGAAGGCCTCGACCCAGTAGCGCGCGTGACGCGTGCTGTCGACGTCAGGCGGCAGCTCGTCCATGCGGGGCAGCGAGTGCAAGATGATGGCGTCGCTCTTGGCCTTCTTCCTGAGAAGCTCCCGGGTGACGCGATAAGCGGGCGGCGTCAGGCCTTTGTCCTCGGTGGCCTCGTCGCGCGAAACGGTGTAGTCGGCCTGCACCACAGGCTCCATGTAGATGACGTCGGCATCCGCAATACAGCTCTCGACGCTCTCCTTCTCCTGGTACTGGACGCTGAGCTGGTCCAGTTCGGCCTTGAATTCGTCCAGCAACGACATCTCAGGGGGCCCGACCACGAAGGCCTCGACGTCGAACTGGGAGAACGCGTAGAGGATCGAGTGCATCGTCCGCATTCGCATGTCGCCCACGCAGAGCACCTTCAGGCCGTCGAGGCGTCCCTTCTGCTGCCAGATCGTGTACAGGTCTGTGAGCACCTGGGTCGGGTGCTCTCCCCATCCGTCACCACAGTTGATGACCGGGACCGAGGCCCATTTTGCCGCCTCTTGCGGCGCGCCCTGCTGGAAGTGGCGCATCGCGATGACGTCGCCGTAGTACTC
>PMVZ01000079.1 GCA_003166375.1 Acidimicrobiaceae bacterium
GTGCTCTGTCCCGCCGACTCCGGCGTCCGGTGTGACAATAGCCGCCACCGGGGCTTACCACGCCTCGGCGACAACTGACAGCCAGGGCGACTACTCGATGACCCTCAATGCGGGGACTTGGACCATTACGCCGACCATGGACGATTTCACCTTTGACCCCCCGTCGCGTTCAATCCACCTCGAGACCGACACGACGGATGTGGACTTCACGCTCTTGAGTTCTCCGTACAGCATCGACTGGCAGATGCCCAGCCGCGTGAAAGAAAGCATGGATGTCTCTTCTGACGGCGGCCTGCCACCTGCCAGCTATGTGTACCCGGACATGTGGTCGGCGAAGCTGTACCTGACCGAAGGTGGCACGCGGGTGACGTCCTGCCCGTCGGGGTCTGTCTGGAAGTGGCATGTGACCGCGCTCCACACGGTGGGCAACCGGGAGCCCACCATCACCGAACCGGAGGACGGGTGCTCAACTTCGTTCGAGACAACCCAGCTCGGGACTTACAGGGTGGTCGCTCAGAAATACAAGCGGACCCCCAAAGGCCTCGTCAAGGACGGGCCCGCAGTCGCCACGCCCGACGTGGTGCTCAACGACTTGTTGATCGTCGGCCTGGGCGACTCCAACGGGTCGGGCGAAGGGTACCCACAGTTCTACTTCAACCAGTGCCACCGGGGCATAGCGTCCTACCAGTACCAGGCAGCGCAGATGCTGGACAAACTGTTGGAAGGCCACACCAGCATCACGTTCGTTTCCGCCTCCTGCTCGGGTGCCAAGATCCAGAACCTGATCTCCCTCTCCTACGACGGCTTCCCACCGGGGAACTCGCTGGAGCCGCAGGTCGGTGCCGTGCGCGCGCTCATTGCCGACAGCCGTGGACAACCGCCCCGCAAGGTGGACGCCGCTTTCGTCTCGGTCGGGGTCAACAACATCGCGTTCGGGCCGGTGATGAGGTACTGCATAGATGTTCATCTTTCGATCACGACGTGCTCAAACCAACATGTCGCGCCGGTCTACAACGCGGACGGCCTTATCAGCGGCTTCAAGCATACGATGTCGCCTAGAGCTTTGACTTTGTCGAACTGGGTCGCCAACCTGACAGCCGACCTGCCCAGGCTCTACGGCACGCTCGGGCCAGTGCTGGCGGACCTGGTTGGCCCCGAGGACACGTTCATCACGCAGTACCCGACTTTCGCCTACGCCGATACCAAAGGCAATATCTGCAGCATGTTCGGCAACGGGGACACCCAGCCGGGCCGCAGCATCTTTACCAAAGCAACCTGGAAGTGGCTGATGGACGTCAACTTGGCGCTCAACGCCCAGGTCGCCGCCACTAGAAGTCTCGGCTGGCGGGTCGTGCCCGTCGCACCCGATTACTTCCTGGGCCACGGCTACTGCGCCACCGACTCCTGGTTCGTCACGATTACCAGTTCCATAATCAACTTGAACAAAGACGGCGCCTTCCATCCCACCGAGGACGGTGCTGCCGTGACGGCCAAGCTCGTCGCAGACGACTCGTGCGCGTGGCTGGTAGGAAAGGCCGAATGCGGCCAGCACATCTTGCCTGTTGCTGGACCAGCTACGGGCTAGCTACAGTCACAGTCGCCCTCTTCCTCTTGCTTGGTTGTGCCAGCTCCGGCGGCCGTAAGTGGTCCGGTGGATAAGGGGACGCGTCGCTCCACCATGAGCCACGGCGGGCCGTGCAGAACTCCAGGTCCTGGACGCTCCCAGAACCCTCGCGGCGAGTGCGTCGTTGAGATTGGCGTAGCCCCGGAACTGAAAGCAAGCCCAGGTGTCGTCAGGGACGCACGGGTCATCTCGCTATCCACACCGATCGCCCCTTATTGAGTGGACGTTTTCTCGGTGCCCTGGGTGGATAGAGAGCGCGGAACGACGGTTCTTGTTCGTCCTGGCCGCTCCGATCGCCGACTCTGACGCGGCGGGCGCTGGAAAGCGGGCGAGCAGCGGGCCTGCTGATCTGTGCCGACTCCATCGGCACGAGTAAGCGTAACGCACGAGCATGGTGACGGGACTCGGGACGGCGAGGGACAGCGGGTCGATGGTGGCGAAGCAGCAGGGCGTTCTGAGCCCGTTCCGCAAAGGCCGCTCCTAGTCAGGTTTGCGGCGGGGCGTGAACTCCTGTTGCGGGTAGATGGCCTCGCCACGGGCGAGCATCGCAACGAATTGCTCGATGCGGCGCCGTCGTGTGTCAGCCTGCTTCGCCGTCGTCACCCGGTAGAGGATCGCATACCGGTTGGACGCGTTCAGCTTGTCGAACATGGCGCTCGCCACAGGATCGGCAGCAAGCGCCGCGGCCAGATCAGCGGGAATCTCGATCGTCGCCTGACCCTCGTAAGCAGTGTGCCACGTGCGATCGGCCTTGGCTCTCGACACTGCTGCGAGCCCAGACGGTCGCATGCGACCTTCCTCGACGAGCTTGGTGGCGATGGCAACATTGCGCTTCGACCAGGCGCTCCCCGGCCTTCGAGGTGTGAACTTCCGGCGATAGGTTCCATCGTCACCGGCGCCGAGCTGCCCGTCAATCCATCCGCGGCGCAGCGCCTCGGCCAGTGCATCGTCGTAGGTCAAGGAGGTGGGTTCAGTCGTTCCCTTCCTGGCCAACGTCAGCCAGATACCGTCGCGCTGCCCCTCATGCTCCTCGAGCCAGCGTCCCCACGCCGCAACGTCCGGCACGGTGAGTACGGGAATGTCAACACTCATCCCTGGCAGTCTCACACCACGTTGAAACCGTCGGAGCATCCCTCGAGGCCGGCTGGGGCGGCGACGGCG
>PMVZ01000286.1 GCA_003166375.1 Acidimicrobiaceae bacterium
ATGTTCGGGGCAACATTCATCGTCCCGGTGCTGATCGGCTTCCCGCCGAACACCACCATCTTCTTCTCCGGATGCGGCACGCTGATCTTCCTGCTCGTCACGATCGGGCGCGGACAGCGACTTGGCCTGCCCAGCTACCTGGGGAGCAGCTTCGCTTTCATATCCCCGGTACTCGTCGCCGAACAGCATGGCGGCATCCCGTCCGCGCTGGCCGGCATCCTCGTCGCAGGAGCGGTCTTCTTTGTTATCGGCCTCATCGTGAACAAGTGGGGGTCGGCCTTCATCGAGTGGCTGATGCCGCCCGTGGTCACCGGCGCAGTGGTCGCGCTCATTGGGCTCAACCTCGCCTCCAGCGCGTTCACCAATTTCAACAAGCAGCCCTGGACCGGGTTCGCGACCCTGTGCGGGGTCATCCTGGTGACGGTCATATTCCGCGGGTTCATCGGCCGACTCTCGATCCTGGTCGGGGTGGCCTTCGGCTACCTGATCGGCTGGGCGCAGGGTCAGATCAGCTTCACGGCCGTCAAGTCGGCAGCGTGGATCGGGCTGCCGAAATTCACAGGACCGCACTTCAGCATGCGGCCGATCTTCCTGATCGTCCCGGTCGTGATAGTCCTGATCGCTGAGAACACAGGCCACATCAAGGCCGTGGCGTCGATGACCGGCCGGAACCTCGACCGGTCCCTCGGACGCGGCTACATGGCCGACGGCCTTGCGACGATGCTCGCGGGCCTCGGAGGCGGTAGCGGTACGACCACTTACGCCGAGAACATCGGCGTCATGGCAGCCACCAAGGTGTACTCGACCTCGGCGTACTATGTGGCTGCGATCGTGGCGATAGCGTTCGGCTGCATCCCGAAGTTCGGGGCACTGATCTCCACGTTGCCGGCAGGCGTCCTGGGCGGCGCCGGGACCATCCTGTACGGGCTGATCGCGGTGCTCGGCGGTCGTATCTGGGTCGAGAACCGGGTCAACTTCAACAACCCGGTCAATCTCATCCCTTGCGCGATCGGCCTGATCCTCGGCGCCGGGAACTACACGCTGATCTTCGACCACGGCAACGTGTCGTTCAACGGCATCGCGATGGGCGCCTTCGGCGTCATCATCGCCTACCAGCTCATGAGATGGCTCAGCCGTTACGGCGTCTTCCACGACGGACAGCCGCCTGTCTACGCCACTACGGTCCAGCCGATGGCGGAAGGTGGCGCCCAGCCGAGCGAGCTGTACACCTCGCTCACCACCACGACCATGCCCGATCCCAACCAGCCGGTCGGGGGCGCCCAGCCGGGCGATCCGCCCATGGGGAGCACCTCCGCTTGAACCACAAAGCTCACAGGCTCACCTACCCACGCCGCCCCTGTTGCCGAGCCCTCGGCCTGCTGACCGAGATCGGCATGGAACCGGAGCTGGTCGCGGGAGCGTAGAGCTCCTGCTTGTCCTCAGCATGTGGGCTGCCAGCCCGGCACATCCGGTCGACATTCCCGGGTGGCCGGGCTGGTTGCTGTCCAGACGGCTGCCGGCGCCGGAGGGCCTTGTTCCTACTGGGCCTCTTTCCTGAACTCGCGAAGCCCCACCCGACCCACCTCGATGGCGATCACGCCCACGACAGCCAGCGAGATCAGGACTGACGCCGTGTTCGTGAGCGCCATGAGCACCGCCAATGTCAGCAGACCGAGACAAACGCCGGCAACCGATAAGCCGCGCCTCAACCGGTCAGCCGCAACCACCCGGCCCCCGAAGTTCTTCTGCGCGAGCGACTGTGTGAGGATCTGGAACTCGACCTCGTCAGACATGGCGCTGCCGCCTCCTCGGATCGTTCACAGGCATCGCTGCTTCCCCCAAACTGTCTTCCAGCCCGGCTTACCGACAAGGTGCAACTGAGAGAACCACCCCGAGATTCCCCAGAGGCTCCGTCCTCCACAGATCGCGATCGGCCTTGCGTGCTGTACTGGCGCCGTGGCAACTCGCGTATGTATCGAGCTCGGTGCTCGACGGGTGTTCGCTTCGGCCCTCGACTGGCCGGGCTGGTGCCGCTCGGGCCGCACCGAGCAGCAGGCGTTGGAGACGCTGGCCGGCTATGCCGGCCGCTATGCCGTAGTGGCCACCGGTGCAGGCTTGCCGTTCGCCCATGAGATCGTCGAGCTCGACATCGTGGAGCGCGCTCCGGGCAACGTGACCACCGACATAGGTGCTCCGGCGATCGTCGCGGCGGCCGAGAGGGAGCCGCTCGACGCCGTCGGGGCCGCACGCGTGGCATCTCTCGTAGCCGGCTGTTGGCCTGTCCTAGACCGGGCCGTTCGCAACGCGCCCGCCCAGCTCGGCAAAGGCCCCCGCGGTGGCGGCCGCGACCGCGACGACATCGTGGACCATGTCGCCGCGGCGGAGCTTGCCTACGCCCGCAAGCTCGGCATCAGGCTCGGCTCAGACCTCACCGCGTCTCGTGCCGCCATCGTCGAAGTCCTCGGCGCACCGTCCGACGCAAGCTCCATCGGGGCGAAGGGCTGGCCACCGCGCTACGCCGCACGCCGAATCGCCTGGCATGTCCTCGATCACGCCTGGGAGATCGAGGACAAGAGCTGAGGTCCCGCGAAGGCACTGCGAGCGCACTCGACCGGATGCCCCGCTTCGGCCGGCGACTGAGCTGTTGACAGAGCGGCAGCGGAGTTGTTGACTGAAATTGGAGAGCATGTCCTTCCGGCGTGACCGTGAAGCTCCCCCCCGGCCCCGGGCCAAGTCCCGGGGCCGTGTTGTGTCCGGCCGCGGTCCAGGCCGATCCGAAGGGGATCGGGGCTCAGGGGCTGCCGCGGGTGATGAGCGAGTGATGAGCGGGTGATGAGCCTCATGTCCGGGCGCGCGCTTCCCGAAAAGCAACAACGAGAGAAGTCTCGAGGCCGGTCGTTCAGTGGCAGGCAAGAGGCCGCGGCGAGGCTTCTCGAAGTTCGCGGGAAGGGCGATCCGTTGTGGTTGACCGTACTGGCCTCGAAGAAGCGATAAGACGCGCCGCCGACCCCGTGGTACTGACCCAGCGGGTGGCCGACGAGGCGATGACACTCGTCGCAGCTGCTGACGGCGTTCTCGTCGGGTTCGTTCACGCCCCGTCGTGGCTGACTTTTGATTGCGGTGCGGGGAAGGCGGCGTCGCAGATCGGCACCCGGATACCTCTGGACGGAAGTCTCGCGGGGCTCGCGTTCTGGACGGGCAAGACTCTCCACTCCGATCACGCCGAGAGCGATCCTCGCGTTGAGCCCGATTTCCGCCGGGCGGCGGGCTTTCAGTCATTGGTGTGCGTGCCGCTTTGGCGTCACGCCCAGGCGGCAGGAGTGCTCTGTGTCGCCTCGTTCCGGTCGTGCGCGTTCAACGAGCGCGATATCGCGACGCTGACGAGCCTTGCCGATTTCATCAGCGTCGTGATCACAGTTGCCGTCGACTTGGCGGGTGCCACAGACGCGTTTCTTTCCCGCGTCTGTGGCGACGCGCTCCGCACCTCTGCACCCGACGACGATGATTGGGCCGCCGAGGAACGATTCGTCGCCAATGTCTTGAACCCCGGAGCAATGAGCATGCTCGAGACACGAAGCCGGATCGACCGTGTCCTAAAAGGACGCGGGCTCAGTCACGTCTTCCAGCCCGTGTTCGACATCACGAGCGGGAAGTGCTTCGCAGTCGAAGCGCTGGCTCGGTTCTCAGGACGCCCGAAACGACTCCCGGATGTCTGGTTCGCCGAGGCACACGCGATGGGCATCGGCGTCGAACTGGAGGTCGTATCCGCGAAGGGAGCCTTGGGCTCGCTGGCCCACCTCCCTGGAGCAATCGCCCTTTGCGTGAACGCGAGTCCCGCGGCGATGATCTCCGACGAGCTGCGCCAGCTCCTCGCGGGCTCCGAGCCGAGGCGAGTCATCATGGAGCTGACCGAGGAGGCGAAGGTCGACGACTACCCGCGGCTCTCGAGTGCGCTCAGCCAGCTGCGCTTGATGGGTGCGCGCCTGGCCATCGACGACACCGGTGCCGGCTTTGCAAGTCTTGCGCACATCTTGAAGCTGGTCCCCGATTTCATCAAGCTGGACCGGGAGCTGACGTCCGGCATCGACCGCGACCCTGTCCGTATCGCCCTTGCGGCCGCGCTTGTGGGCTTCGCGGCGGGGCTCGGGGCGGAGATCGTCGCCGAAGGGATCGAGACCGCTTCAGAGCTCGCAGTGTTGCGGGGCCTGGGCATTCGTTACGGGCAGGGGTATTTCCTCTGGCGGCCGACGTCGGTCGAGCTGATTCCGAGTCGCCTGCCCCGGGAGGTGTGGTCGGCCGCGTCGACGCGGGCTTCCTGACATCGGCTTTCCGCCCCCCCGGGCTGGCCCTCAAACAGTGGTACGCAGCCTCGCCGCGACTTCATCGGGCGACGGCATCGAGGCGATGTCCTCGGCGAGCTGCTGCGCCCGCTGACGGTAGCTGACACAATCGAGCACAGAGCGAAGCCCGGACGCTATGGCAGAGGCAGTCACCTCACCGGGCATCAACGTGCGAGCGACGCCTGCTTGCGCAAGCTGGTCGGCAACAGTGAAGTTGTCGGCACTCTGAGGTAGCGCCACCGAGGGAAGTCCGTGTGCCAGAACGCCCAACGCCGTGCCCGCCCCAGCGTGGTGAACCACCGCCGCGCAGTGCGGGAGCAGCTCCGCCTGAGGGATGAACCGCTCCACGCGAGCGTTATCAGGGACGGGCGCCAGGTCTGCCGGATAGTTGTCTCGCCCGATCGTCGCCAGCACATTGACGGGCTCGTTCTCCAAAGCTGTGAGCACGAGCCGGAAGAGAGCGAGGTCGTTGTTCGAAAAGGTACCTAGGGTCAAGTAGACCAAAGGTCTCCCCGGGTCGGGCAGTGAAATGCGCAGCGCGGGAGGTTCGGCCAGTGGCAGCGGAACCGGACGCAGGGGCTGCGCCCCCTGAAGCCCGCGAGCCGCCGGGTCCAGCGAAGAGGAACAAATCGTCAGCGTGGTGCCGGAATAGACACCTGCGGCATTTGGGACGTCGAGGCCGAATTCCCGCCAGATGGGAGATACCGCGTCAGCCACAAGGTCAAGGACGCTCGCCTGCAAGAGTGGCCCGATGGAGTGGTGCACGGCACGGGTCCCCGTCAGCGCAGCGACGAGTGGAGCGGCGAACGCGTAGGGGTCGAACACCAGCAGAGACGGCTCGAGCTCCTTGCAGAGATCCAGGAGGTCGTCGAGCATCAGTGCCATCCCGATCTCGCCGAAGAGCCGGGGCACGAAATAACCCGGTACCCGCGAAGGCTCTAGCCCGTCGCCAGGCATACCCCGCGTCCGTGCGCGGAGAGCACCGAACCAGGAACCGAACTCGGAACCGGCGGCACGAAACTGAAGTCCCCGACCCGAGACCGCCTCCGCCGCGTCAGGCCCGCTGGCAACTACGACGTCGTCGCCCTGGGCTTGGAACGCCTGAGCGAGAGGGAGCAAGGGCGTGACGTGACCTGTCTGTGGCACGCAGCTGACAATGACCCGCACCGAGCCCCCTCTGGATGAGTGATCTGACCGGCAGCCGGCCGGCTGTGTCGAGAAGGCAAGATCTTCTCACGCTCGGTCACCGATAGGTGCTCCGCCTGGCCGGACCGTGGTTCTTGCGGCGCTCGGCGCCGTCGCCGTGGTCGGTGTCAGCCTCGAAGAGGCTGCTGGGTGAGGACGGGCGGAGCGTGCGACGAAGCGACCGCGAGGACGGTGTCGTCCACTTTCAGTCGCGCGTTGTCATCCTCGCCCGAGATCTCCTCGAGGGTCCGGCGGGCTGGCTCGGGCAGTACGAGACTCAACGAGAACCCAAGTACCGATGCGCCTGCTGCCACGAGGAGCATGCCTCGCAAGCCAATGTGCCGTTGCAACTGCGGTACGAGGAACACCCCGATGAATGCACCTAACTTGCCGACTCCCGCGGCTATGCCGTGGCCGGTTGTGCGCATGCTCACAGGGAACACTTCGGACGGCAGGACAAACGTCGTGGTGTTCGGCCCGAACTCGACAAAGAAATAGCTGAGCCCGAAGACCAGGAGGAACGGCACGACTGTCGCGGTAAGGCGGGGAATCGCGCCGAGAGCTATGAAGGCGACGGCCATGACGGTGAACCCGATGAGTTGCAGCCGCTTGTGGCCGATCGTGTCCATGCGCAACACGGCCAGGGCATAGCCGGGTAGCGCGAATACCACGAAGATTCCGAGGGTCAAGGCAAGCTTCGCCTCAAGCGTTGCGTGGGCGTCGACACCTTTCAAGATCGCCGGCAGCGACAAGGTGTTCCCGTAGTAGGCATAATCGAAGAGGAACCAGGTTCCCGCTGTGCCCAGCAAGAGGAGCAGCATCCGGGGATTGGTCACGAACTCTCTAAGCCCCATTCGCCTCTCGCCCTCGGCGGACACGCCCGAGGCATCAAGAACGCCCTCGGAGAAGGCGGCCGCTTGTTGCGCTGCACGCTCGCCCTCACCTTGCACACGCGCTTGGAACCTGGGCGACTCTGGCATCTTCGCCCGCAGGTATATGACCGTGGCTGCCGGAATCGCACCTAGGCCGAGCAACAATCTCCAGCTGAGAGCCTGGGAAACTCCTGAGGACAACAGGGCCAAGCCCACCAGCGGACCAACGATGAGCCCGAGCGCCTGCATCGAGAAGACCATGCCGACAAGGCGCCCTCGGTCGCGGCGATTGGAGTACTCGCTCATCAGCACAGCAGAGACTGGGTAGTCGCCGCCGATCCCGAGGCCCAACACGAAACGCGCCATGACCAGGCACACGAAGCTTGGGGAGAACGCAGAGGCCAGCGCTCCGACGATCATGATGGCGGCTACGAGGGCGTAGACACTCTTACGACCGAGGACGTCCGCGATCCTCCCGAACACGAAAGCTCCGACAACGGCACCCAGAAGAGCCGCGCCGGTCACCCAGCTCGCCTCCGTGGTGCTGAGGTGCCATTGGGTCGTCACGATGGCGGCGACCGTGCCGATGACGAACAAGTCGTACGCGTCGGTGAAAAAGCCCATGCCCGAGATGAGGACAGCACGACGGTGGAACTTGCTCCTGGGTGCTTCATTGAGGAGGTCGCTTATCGTGACGGGCGCAAGCCCTTCCTTCACATTGTCAGGATCGCCAAGCAACAAGGAGACTCTCAATCCGACGGGATTCTGGCTCCGCTTTCCAGAAGTTCACGTTTACGCCACTTTCGCGGCTTCAAGTGACGTCCAGACGACATCCGAATGAACTCAAGATGAACAAGGTGGTAATTCCAGGTGCCATGTGGTTTATGGTTCTTCCATGATGGACGTGCTGTTCGAAGGGTCTCCAGTCGATCGCAGCGTCGGGCAGCTTTTCGCTCTCGTGACGGAAGCGCTCGCTGGTGCGACACAGGCCCTGTTGCGAGGGGAGGCTGCTCTCGGCAGCGCAGTGATAGAGGGGGACCGGTTGATCGACGAGCTCACCTCCGACGTCGAACAAACCGTCTGGGATCAAATCGACACCGGGTCGCCAAGCGCTGACGAGCTCCGCAGGCTGATCGGAATTCTGCTGATCCTGCCGGAGCTGGAACGCAGTGCCGATCTCGCCAAGCACATCGCCCAGCGTGCTGTGTTCAACCTCGGCGCCGAGATGAGCCCGCTCAGCCGTGGCATCGTGCAGCGCATGACGGAGGTCGCCCTCGAGATGTGGAAGGCGGCCGCGGACGCTTTCGGCGCACAGATCTCCCCGGTGATCAACCTGGACGAGGACGACGAGGAGATCGACATCCTTCACGAGCGACTCACCGGAGAAGTAGCCCGTGGGGCAATGCCGACCGCGGTTGCCGCGCAGGTCACGCTTCTCGCCCGTTTCTACGAGCGTTTGGGTGACCATGCCGTGAACCTTGCCAGCCGTATCGCCAGCCTTCCGCCGCCAGCCACCGCCTAGCGACGGAGCCTGCGGTCACGCCAGGCGCCCACGGGCGGCTGGCGCTGGGTCATACGACCGGCCAGCCTCGTAACAGTCGGCGGCTCCTGGGCTTCGAACGCCTGGGCAGAGGTTGTCGTGGCCCCGGGACGACATCAAATGGGTGTGGGTCCTTGACGCCGTGCGCGTCTCTCGCGAAACTCGACCTCACGGGTGCGCTCTCGAAAGGAGCCCTTGCCTTGAGAGGCGTGGCGAGACGGTGAGCAGGCCCCGGAACGAGATGGACCGGCGCTCGGCGCTCAAGCTGATCGGCGGGGCTGCCGCTGGCGCTGCCATAGGCCCGCGAATGCTGGCGCGGCCGGCTCCCTCCTCGAAGTTCCCGCTCGTCTCGGTGCGGTCATACCAGTCCTATGGCCAATCGCTGCCGGAGGCGTTGCGTGCCGCGCTCGTTGGTACGGCCAAGCCGAGCCTCGTGTTCCAAGCCATCCGGACGACGGACATGGTCTACCTGGGCTTCGAGTTCTACAACGCCAAGACCGTCGTCACCGCCGGTCAAACCGAGATCGTGGCCGAGGACGCCAAGCTGCCCATGTACATGGTCGTCGTGTTCCCGTCCCAACACCTTGGCGAGCAGTGCGTGGCGTACTCGACGAGCCTGAAGACCTGGCCGACGCCACCGCTTAAGGGCGCGCTCGCCGGTTTCAGCTGGCTCGTCTTCGAGCTCCCGGCCACGGCAAGGGTCCCCTACACGATGGACGGGCTGCTCGACTGGTCCGAGGCGAGGCCCGAGCTGGTACCGGCTGCGGGCGCCGCCGGCGCGCCGTCGCCGCCCGATCCGCTCCATTCCGCGCTCGAGGTCCCCTGGCAGCTGTGGCTCACGCCGCTCGCGCACGGCACCTGGCACCACTCGACGAGCCCCGTCGCCTTCAAGCAGATCACAGAGCTCTGGCATACGCGGCTCGGAGCAGGTGGCTTCGAGCCGCCGGTCGTCACCCCGAAACTGAAGGCCTTTTGGGCCCCGGGCTACCCCGGAGTCTTCGCACCGCCTCCTGGCGACCCATGGCTCATGTCGCTCGACTCGCACAACCGCGTCGATATCGTGACACTGACCACTGGCGGCACGTCGGCCGGCGAGGGACCGATCGACGTCGACCTGTTCCTGCTCTCGGCGCTCGGCGCGTCCGTCAACTTGCGAGGCGCGTGGTCGCCGGGCCCCAACTCGCCCGTCGATCTCGCCTCGTGGTGGCACCGGGCATCGATCGGTCGGGACAGCTATGTGCGTGTCGTCGACATCGGCTACCTCTTCCCCTGGGGCAACCGCGCCGTCAGGATCACGATCTCAGACCGCGAGATCCAGGTCGATTCCGACAACAACGCCGTCGCCTACCTCGTGCAGAAGCAGTACATCGTCGTGACCGAGCCGCAGCTGACATACGCCGGCGACACGAACGAGCCCCACGGTGGTCGGGGCAACCCCATCCGGCGCCTCCTCGTCAAGACCGTGTCCACGCCGCCGATCGACTTCGAGACTTCGACAGACCCGGACATCCAAGTCGGCTCGTTCTCGACAGACGACGTCTTGTGGGTGAGGAGCGGCGGCACCGATGTCCCGTTCTCGTTCCAGGGCGGCGACCTCGAGGGGAGGAAGGTCGACTTCACGACCGGAGTCATCTGGATGTCGGCCACGTTCGCACAGGGGACACTGAACCTTGCCAAGGTGGTGACCGCATACGGCTCGGTCGACCCGGACCGGAGATCGCCTTCCTTCGGCGGCTCGCTGTTCGCCTTCGCCGACACGGTCGGCGGGACCCCGGGATCGACGGCCCAGCACGTGGACACCTACGGCCTCACCGCTTTCGTCGCCAACAACGGGCGGGCCAATGTTTACCCGGCGCTCGATTCGGCCGCGGTGCACCTGCCCGGGGCGGAGCAGGTCGTGGGCGCGGGCGCGACGCCGCTTTCGAGCCCGAGCGTGTCGATCTCCTCGAACTACCTGGACAAGGGATTCCAGACAGGCGTGACCGAGGTCTATCTCGCCGTGACGCAGAACGCGCCCGGCCTCTCCTTCCCCCCCAACCTTGTCGGCGGCATGGCCACGCCCAACTTCAACGTGAGCGGACTCGCCCGTGACCTCGGTCCCGTCGGGGGTGACCTGGGCGACCTGATCGGTGGGAAGTTCGACCCGACGAAGTACTTCAACATGCTCTCGGGCGACGCCGGCAAGCTGCTCGGTGCGATACCTGTTGCTGAGATCATCAAGGCGATCGACCCCGACGAGACGGCCAGCAACGCGCAAGCCCCGCAGATCTCCGACAAGTTCATCTATCCCGGCAACGACGACACCAAGCCTCCGACCGCTCTCGACGTCAAGATCGACTGGCTCCCGGCGGTGCAGAAGGACTCGCTCGGTTTCTTCCAGCCCGACGACGACGCTGCCCTCACCATCCACGCCGAGA
>PMVZ01000003.1 GCA_003166375.1 Acidimicrobiaceae bacterium
CGAGTATCGAGATACCGGTGTCTACGGGATGAGCGGCCAACTCCGTCGCTCTATTACCCGACACTATCGAGCGGCACGGTGTCGGGTTCAATGCCTTTGCGCCCAACCGATTCTCGCGGCTGGAGGGACTCTCGATGAACGCGCCGACTTAGCAGCCCAGGAGATCCTAAAGAAGTTAGCTAGGCGGTGAGCATCACCGCGACCACTGGCGTCACTTCCGGTTCCTTTCCACCGGATCAAGTGCCCCATCGCAAGGAGTACGTCCATCTTCGGTAACGTCTGAAGGAGTGTTACCCGTTCGCTCACGGCGTCAATGGGGAGGTCGCATTGACAGAAACAAGAAGATCAAGAACTTCGAACCCAGTTGAGGTAACGAGCAAAGGCGATTCGTGCCCGACGTGCGGCGCCGTTCTGATTCCGATCGTCTACGGGTTTCCAGGCGGCGACATGATCGAACAAGCGGAACAAGGTGAGATCGAGTTGGGCGGGTGCCTCCTTGGCGCGAGTAACCCACAACTCCATTGCCGAGGTCCGGAACCGCACTACTGGCAGCGCGGAGCGCAAGGTCGATTGGTCTCTGTCACACCGACCCCCTAGACGTTCTGGGAACGGGCGGCAGATCCGAGTCGTCGACAAAGTACTGCGCCTGGTGACATCTCCGCTTCTCGTGACGCCTTGCAGACGGCTGCCCGCCTCAGGCTTAACGAGACACGAATGCAACAACACAACCGAGGTGTAAAAAGGAGTTCTGTGAACAGCTGGCGCGGTTTCTCATGATTACTCGCCGCCTCGCCGATGCTCTGGACTTCGCGGTTCGAGCGCATGGAGATCAGGTGCGCAAAGGAACCAAGATCCCCTATGTGTCGCACCTGCTTGGCGTCGCTGGGCTGGTGTTCGAAGGTGGTGGGGACGAAGAGCTTGCCATCGCAGGCCTCCTGCATGATGTTCTCGAAGATACCTCCGCAAGTGAGGAGCAGCTTGAAGAGACCTTCGGCCCCCGTATTGCTCGGATCGTCGAGGCCTGCAGCGACACCCAGGCAAAGCCGAAGCCGCCTGCTCTTGAGCGCAAGAAGCTCTACCTTGGGCACCTGGAACAGACCGACGCCGACACTTTGCTGGTTTCCCTGGCGGACAAGCTCCATAACGCGCGGACATTGTTGCTCGACTTCCGCACCGGGGGTGCCGCCGTCTTCCAGAGGTTCAACCTCAGCCGCGAGGAAACGCTCTGGTACTACGGCGAGCTTGCGAACGTGTACGCACGGAGACGACCCGGGGCGCTGGCTGACGAGCTGAAGCGAGTCGTGGCCGACCTTCGTGCAGCGCTTGCCTAGATCGTAAGACCGGGGTCATGGCCGGATCCGCCGACATGGACAAGTGGACTCTCTCCGATTGGGAGGAGTGGGACGCGGAGTTGAACGCCAAGCTCGATCCCGAGTGGGCGAAGAAGTACGGGCGGCAGTCATTCGAGGCGGCTCTGACCCTCTTTGGCTATGGGTCCTTGTTGCCGGGTTCCTCGATGGCGAAACTCCCGAAGGCACTGAGGCAGCGTCGAAAGGCTCGGCCAGCATGGCGCTTACGTTGATGCCATCCCGCTCCACAGGGCGAGCCGCTGGCGCCCGTTGAATCGCGGCGGCGACGCGGAGGACTGTGATGACCGACGACCCGGCGATGTTCGAGCCTAAAGAGAGGCTGGAGGTTTCACTGCGTCTGCCGATGGTTCGCCTTACCCTCCGACCTTGGGAGGCTTCGTCGCTCCGACATGGCTTTGGGAACAAGCCACTCGTTGAACACAAAGGCCAGGGTATGTTCGCCGAGCTGGCGATTCGCAGCATGGTGGAGGCGGAGGGCTGGGAGGCAAGATGGGTCTGCGCCTACGGGGCCAAAGCCAATGGGCCTCGCTATCTCAAGAACTGGTGCGACGATTCACTTGACCGCCAGAAGGAAGTGCCGCTGGACGCGAAGCGGGAAGTCTTGCTCGCCAAGATTGCCAAGCAAAACCACAACTCGTACTCGGGCTGCTGGGAAGTCCTGGCGTGGAAGGACGACCGCACCCTGTTCATAGAGGCAAAGCACGACAAGAAGGATCACATCCGGGCTACTCAGCTTGAATGGCGATGGGCCGCTCTGCGAGGAGGTCTGAAGTCGGACGACTTCGTGGTCGCGCAGTGGGAGTTTGACAGCCATTGAGGCTTACCTTGCACATAGGGGAAAGGAAGTAGGAGCGGCCGTGCTTCTGAGAACAGTGGGCAACTGCTCGTAGCTCTTTCGAAGCGCGACCGACGAGACGGCGAAGCGCGTGGTTACGGCTCCGTCACTCCACTCTCACGTTCTTCGGTTATTGCGTAGTAGGAATCGTCGCCTGTCTCGGGCTCTCCCGCGTGTACACGAACGTCGTCGATCCACTTGTTCGCGGCGGCCAGCAGGACCGTTAGGTTCTCGCCCGTCAGCTTGCTGATCGGAATGTTGGGACGCCGGTCTGTTGTACGGATCTCCTCGGCCTCAAGGTGACCGAATCCGGCTTCCTCTAGCTGTGCAAGCAAGGGTTGCTGGAATTCGTCTCGCTCGTACGGCGGTGTTCGACACATGCGGGCGACGCGAACTTCGAGCATCGGCCGTCCGCCATGGGGGCTACCGTAGAGTGCCAACAAAGGCCGGAAGCGCGACGTGCTGCGGCCAGAGTCGACGGACACTGTCACCGACGGGTAACTGAGACCCGTTCCACCAGTGATCTTGAAGAGGTCCGCCCGTCCTCGCACCCAGTTGAAGATGACGGCTGCCGCTGCCCGTTCGGATTCCCCAGCTTGCGCCACGGATGCCATCACATCGTCGACTGTCCACGGCTTCGACCGCCGAGGTGCCGATGCGGACGGCTCCTTAGTTGCCTGCGCGCGGGCGGTTTGCCCGATCAGCCTGGGGACCAGCGCCCCGGACTTGCTGCCAGTCGCCAGGTACTGCCGAATCTCGACCGCCAAGACTTCGATCCGCGGCATCTGTTCATTGAGGAACTCCACCAAACGCTGAAGACTCGCGGGAATCTCATCCGCGACGAAGATCAGCCGGACCCTTCCCTCCCTTAGGTTGGTCCCGACTGCCCTCCAGAAGGCGTCGGCAACGCTCTCGGGTTCCTCCGCCGACGGATCGAGCCATCGAATCAACCGGTCTGTCCCGCTCTCGGGTTCACTGTCCTCGAACCATTCCCGCAGCCGCTCCGGAGTCCAGAAGAGAGAGCCGTTAGCGGCGTAATCGAGCATCTGGGCAACGACCTCGCGCCGTGTTCTCGAGTCGCTGGCTCTCTTTACCTCGACGAATGTCGGTACCGCGTCTTGATCAACCAACAGATGGTCGATAGACCAGAAAGCCGCGCCTCCCTCATGATTGGGGATTCCAGCCTCTCGCTTGACCAAC
>PMVZ01000364.1 GCA_003166375.1 Acidimicrobiaceae bacterium
GCCTTGTGGTGAAGGACATGCTCAAAGAGAAGTGTGTTGACAAGAGCCCACGCAATCATGACCGCGAAGAAACCGAACACGAAGGGCCAAGACCCCATCATGTTGCGCATTCGGTCGGCCGCTCGCTCGCCGCGAGAGAGCTGATTACCGGATCGCACGCCTGGGTGCTTGTGCCAGTGGCTCTGCCAGGCAGACCTAGCCATGGCGATCATTGTCGCGTGCACCAGCCGCGAGGAGACGGATGACCTAGAGCGCCGATACCCGAACGGCAGGTGGGGTACACCGGGAGACCCTTATCACCAGTGGACCCGCAAGGTTGCCGCCAAGACGGTGGGACGCCGGCTGAGCCCCGAACAGGCAGCTGACTACCAGGCCTTCATAGACAACCACCGGCGCATCCGCGAGCTGTTCGCCCGCTTGGAGGCCATCGGTCTCGAGACGCTCGAGGCCGATCCCCGCACCCGGCGCAAGAGCTGAGACCGACTTCCGCTGTGGATAGCGCGTGGTGAAGCGGCGCCTAAGGCGCGAGCGAGACCTTGATCAACATGCGAATGGCCAGGTCGAGCCCAAACGTGAAAGCCTCACCCTCAGCCCACACCTTAGCGCCCACCCGAAGAATTGCCCAGGTAGGACAGGCCGCCCGGCGTGGTACCGAACCAGGACGGTGGCGGTGGGGGGCGTCCTGGGTTGTTTCGTTAGAAAGCGGGGCTCGGGCCGGGAGGCGAGTGGCCCAGGAGGGCCGACCGGGGCCGCCGGCGGGGTATGGGCCGGGAGCGACCCAGAGAGAAGCGACGCCCCGCCGAATCGGTACTTAGCCGGGTCCGATGGCAGTGGCCGGAGCCGCTGGTGCGTACCGTTAGGGTCAAAACACCGAGATAACGCTTCGAGGGGGGAACATGATCACGAGAACAAGGTGCCTGGTGACGGTCGCCACGTGTGTGGCTGGACTGAGCATTTCACTCAGCGCCTCGAACGGAGCTGCCACAGCCGCGACGAAGGCTCCAGGGGTCAATGGGATCTGGCTCGCATACGCGTGGGCGACCGGGCAGGGCAAACCTAGCAGCCCCAACCAAGCCTTCCTGCTGAACAACAAACCGGGTTCCGCTCGCGTCACCGGCACCCTGGCGGAGTTCGAGATCCTGGGGACTTTCTCACCGGTGACTGGCAAGGCAACACTCGTGGTGGGCGTACAACCAGGCACCACGCGGACGACGAACTACCACGTCAAGTTCGTGTTTAGGTCGCACAGCGCCGCGCAGTCGAACCACCCCACGTTCTCCGGGTCGTTCGACTACGTGAGCCGAGCGACTGGGGAGCCGGTACCGAACAGCACCGGAAAGGTCACGGCCATCCGATGCTCGTACCAGACGAACGCTAAAGCCATGGCTCTGTGCGGGTTAGATTGAGGAGTAGCACGCAATCGGGCTACTTGTGATCAGGTCTTGGTAGGTGGCGCAAGGAGTCGTCAGCAAAGGCGCGAACGAAGCGCTGTTTCACAACGCGATTTGGCTGAGCTTGCGGACCGTTGCCCAGAGATCAGCCAAGAGTGCACCTGAACCCACTGTCCACGGACATACTCACCGATGATGCCCGCACGGCCGCAGAAGGGACCGGGAACCGTGCCAACCGTAACGCCGGGATCCCACGGGCGCGACAAGATTGCCTCGTGCCCGCAGGACCCCCGGGTTACGCCTGCAAGCCCGATCGGTCGCGTGTTCGGTACCGTTTCCAGCGACGAGGCTGTCGAATGAGCCCGTCACGACGACGTCAGCGAGAGTGGTAGGGATCGTGGGAACATGTGGTCACGAGTGCCTCGGAGATGTTAGGACTTAAGGCCATTAGCCCGGCGGAGCACCGAAGAGAACTGTAGGAGCGTCGAATGCGAGTGGTGGTCATTGGAGCAACAGGCCACATCGGTGGCTATCTCGTCCCTCGGTTGGTGGGTGCGGGCCACGATGTCGTAACACTGAGCCGGCACGCGCGTCCCTACTACCGTGAGCATGCGAGCTGGACTCAGGTGACCAACGTCACTGTGGACCGAGATGCTGAGGACGCGGCCGGCACATTCGGTCCACGAGTGGCTGATTTCGGGGCCGACGCGGTGGTCGACCTCATCTGCTTCGAGCCCGACTCAGCCCGGCGGCTTGTCGAGGCGCTCAGGCCCAAGAGGACCTATTTGGTCCATTGCGGGACCATCTGGATACACGGCCCAAGCACCGTGGTGCCGACGACCGAGGATGCTCCGCGCCGGCCATTCGGTCAGTACGGGAAGGCCAAGGCGGCGATCGAGGAGCTCCTGTTGGAAGAGAGCCGGCGTGGAGGCCTGCCAGTGGCCCTGCTCCACCCAGGTCACATCGTCGGACCGGGGTGGGTGCCAGTGAACCCGGCCGGGAACGTCGAGTTGTCGGTGTTCGAGCGCTTGGCGACCGGCCAGGAGGTCGCACTCCCGAACCTCGGAATGGAGACGCTGCACCACGTGCACGCCGACGACGTAGCCCAGGCGTTCGCTTTGGCAATTGAGCGCCCGGAAGCGGCGGCGGGCGAATCGTTCCACGTGACATCCGAGCGTGCGATGACACTCCGGGGTTACGCGGAGGCTATCGCTGAGCTCTTGGGCCAACCGAGCCGCCTGTCCCTGCTTGCCTGGGAGGTCTGGCGTGACACCGTAACCGCTGCTGCAGCCCAGCTTACGTGGGACCACATCGCCCACAGTCCCTCTATGAGCATCGACAAGGCGAGGCGTCTGCTCGGATACAACCCGACGTACACCTCTCTCGAGGCGGTCCGGGAGTCGTTGGCATGGCTCGTCGCCAACGGTCGACTGGATGCAGCGGCATGGGCATCATTGCCGTTGTAATCAGCCTCACCAGGGGTGAACGGGCTGAATTACGAGTGACGAGTGACGAGTTCCTCGCATAACGCCTCGCAACAACTTGTGCAGCAGGCCTTGCACCTTGAGGAAAGCACGGTGGTCAGTGACAGAGTGCCGGGGGTTCGCAGGCTCAACAGCCCGCAAGTTATTCGGCTTGCTGATGGAAGCCAAGAGCGCGCGATTCACTCCGCGCTAGCGGGTCAGATGTGCCATCGGTCACCCGCACCGCCGTACAGGCAAACTTGCTCAAGCGGTCCCGGGGGCGACCGCTCACAAGTAAGCCCTGCGCTCGGCCGCGGTGAGCTGACGGTCCACCAAGCTGTGGGCGACCCGCTCCAGGGTGCTCACAGGTCCAGCGAGCTCGGTCGACCAGATGATGGCATCTCCGCTCTCGGTCGTCGACAACACCTCGGTTCCATCTGGGCTGAATTGCGAATCGTTGACGCCGGAACCGGTTTCGAATACGGTCAGCTGCTCGCCGGTGGCTGCGCTCCAGATGCGGGCGCTGGCGTCCGCGCTGGAGGTGACCACCTCGGAACCATCTGGGCTGAACGCCGCTGAGTACAGCTCTGCTCCCCCAGGCTCGGCTATCACCTCCAGCTGCTTGCCCGTGGCTGCACTCCGGATCCTGGCTGTGCCACGTGGACACATAATCCAACCGCTTCGGCCGGGTGAGAAGTCTGTCCACGTCGGCCTGCTCCTCAGGATGGTCGCCTGACCCACTTTGGTGAGGCAAGATCACAGGATGCCCGACCCGATAGCTCTCGGCCGATCTGTTGTGGTGGGACCTGGGGACGCTGTCCCCAGTGAATGGTCTTCGTGCAACCGGATTCGTGTAGCCGCCGTGAACCAGGAGATTGCTGACGAGCTCGGGGCGGCCTGGCGCGAGCGGCGCTCGATCGCCATCGAGCTCACGCCGGGCCTCGGTATCGATGATCCCGAAGTGCCGCCTGCCGAGGCCATTACGGATCGGCAGCCTTGGGAGTGGTCGGTAGACCTGGACCTCGTGGCCGAGCGGCTGCACCACGGCGTGTGGGCCAACTCGATAGACGCACGCGCCGGTTCGTCGCACCGACGGTGGCACTGGGCCGAGCTCGCATGCAGTCTCGGCGCCACCCGCACCGACGCGGGAGGCGACGTCGTGCTCACCGACGGCACGCTCGCCGTCTGCGACGGCGGGCCCCTCGACGTCGCCCTCTCGGATCGCGTTGGCGTACCCGTACTTCACCGGATCTCGCTAGAGCACGGGATGCTTCAGCCGCTCGGCGCGAACGAGCCGGTCGGTGTTCGGCTGGCGCCAGACCAGCTCGAAGCCGTGGCCGAGCCCGCAGCGACAGCCCGGGTCATTGCCCCCGCGGGATCGGGCAAGACGAGGGTGCTCACCGAGCGGGCCCGCCTGTTGCTCCAAGGTTGGGGCCTCCCGCCTGCTGCGGTCGCGTTGGTCGCGTACAACACGAGGGCGGCGAACGAGATGAAGACGCGTCTCGCCGATGTCGCTGGCGTGCAGGTGCGGACGTTGAACGCCCTTGGGCTGCGGTTGTGCGGGCGCCGCTCGACCATCGAAGAGGTCGATGTACGCAGATTGCTAGGCGACCTCGTCAGGTTCCCGAAACGCTCGGAGACCGACCCCCTGGCGCCGTGGCTCAAGGCGCTCGGGCGAGTCCGCCTCGGGCTCGCCGACCCGGCGACCGTCGAGGACGAACTACCCGACGTGTCCGATCTCGAGCGTGTCGCCCGGGTCTACAGGGCCCAGCTGGCCGAGCAGGAAGTCGTCGACTTCGACGAGCAGGTGACCGGCGCCATCGAGCGGCTGCTGGGCGATCCCGCCTTCCGCCTACGGGTCCAACGCTCAGCTCGCGTGCTCCTCTTGGACGAGTTCCAGGATCTCACGCCCGCGCACCTGCTCCTCATCAGACTGCTCAGCGGACCGGCGGGCGCAGTGTTCGCGGTGGGCGACGACGACCAGACAATCTATGGCTATGCCGGTGCCACACCCCGCTGGTTGGTTGACTTCGGCCATTGGTTTCCCGGCGCCGCCCTGCACTCGCTCGAGGTCAATTACCGGTGCCCGGCCCCGGTGGTGACCGCGGCGTCGAACCTGTTGACCCGAAACGCCGTACGCGTCGCGAAAGTGATCCGCGCTGGCCTCTCGGAGGGCGCGCAGGCCAGTGACCGCGAATGTCTGTCGATACTTCCGGGTGACGACGGCCCGGCTACCCGGGCTGCGCACCGGGTGCGGGACCTCCTCGATGGAGGCGCACCACCCAACGATGTGGCCGTCCTGGCGCGGGTAAACGCATCGCTGGCCCCCGTGCAAGTCCTCCTTCGCAACGACGGGGTGCCCGTGAACGGAGGAGTGAGCAGACGATTCCTCCAGCGAGGCGGCGTCTGGGCCGCGCTGGCATGGCTGACCGTGACGACCGCTCCCGATTGGGCGCTTCCTGGTCCAGTGTTGCGAGAGGTGGCGCGGCGCCCCAGGCGCGGCATGAGCAGCTCGCTTCTCGACCTTGTCGGCAAGCAGCGTTCCGTGGACGGCCTGGCCAGCCTGGCGGGCTGGCTCGATGCCAAGGGCAGCGATCGGGAGGCGGGCAAGGTGCGAGATCTTGCTGACGACCTCAAACAGGTCCGAAAGGCGGCTGAAAACGGGACGACTGCCGAGGTCCTGGCTGTGCTGCGATCCCAGATCGGCGAGGGCGGGCTGGACGNNTGGAGCCACGGTGCCATCTCCGCCCACGGTGACGATCTCGACGCGCTGGGCGAGCTGGCCGATCTCGAAAGCGACGCAAGCCGGTTTCCTGACTGGCTTTCGGAGCAGTTGGACGCGCCAGACGACGTCGATGGCGTCACCTTGGCATCGATCCATGCTGTGAAGGGCCGGGAGTGGCCACACGTCGTGGTGCATCACGCCACCGCCGGGTTAATGCCACACCGACTGGCCGAGGACATCGAGGAGGAGCGACGGGTATTCCACGTCGCCTTGACTCGCTGCCGGTCAAGCACGTCCATCATCCCTGGGTCACCGCCATCCCCGTTTCTCCTCGAGCTGGCACAACCCGGCAAACCGATGGCTCGTGACAGGACGCCGGACGTCGCGGCGACACGGGCGACCCGGGTCCAGGAGGCGGGTTCTCGACCGGCATCGGTGTCTCGTCAGGCGACAGCTAAG
>PMVZ01000310.1 GCA_003166375.1 Acidimicrobiaceae bacterium
GCCCCCGCCCGCGGCGCCGAGAGAGACGGTGCCGACGACGGTCACGGCGGCGAGCGCCACCGCAAGACGCCTATTCCAGCCCAGGAAGCGCGAGCGTCTGCGGCTCGTGCGACCCGGTGCGTAGCTTTCTTGTCCTTCCTGGTCCTTCATTCGCTTGCTCCTTACTGTGTCCGGGGCAACCTGCCCCCTTATAGGTCACTCGCCTGCGGATGCTTGCCGGCTGGAGGTCCTCTCCCGCTTGCCTTGCGGCCCCGGCGTGACGCGCATCCTGCGGACGCATTGGCAAGAACGCCTGGCGCGGCGGCCGTAAGGGCACGGCGCTCTCGCATGTCACGAGGTGAGCACGTCGATGCTCCACTCGCTCGACACGGCGGGCTGCCGACCTGTACGACCAGATCGCCGACGCAGCCACTTCTCCGGGCGGTCCTCGAGTCCTGGCGGACACGGGACGTCCTGCCGCGTCGAGCTGGTCAGGTGCGTTGTGGGTTTATCGTGATACTCCTTTCGCCGTCTTCCTGGTTTGCTCTGGCCCGACTCCGGAGCTTGCGGCCGGCGCCGGGGCGGGTGATCGGGTGCCCGGCGCTCGCCGCGGGCGGCCACCGGCCCCGGTTCCAGCGCGCACCGAGCCGCTCTGCCCATTCGCTCGCTGCCGCGGTAAGGGCGGTGGCCCGGCGCTCTCCCGGACGATCAGTTCGGCCTGCGGCCAGGGGTGCGCGTCTTGACTGGCGTTCGCATCCAGCAGTGAAAGGAGCTTTGCGAAGCACGCTTTGCCCAGGGCCGCGAAGTCCTGGCGGACGGTCGTGAGGGCGGGAATGTAGAACGCCGCGAGGGGCGTGTCGTCGAAGCCGACGATGCTGACGTCGTCGGGAATCGCGCGCCCCGCTTGGTGCATGGCCCGCATGACACCTATTGCAAGGTCATCGTTGCCGCACAGCACCGCTGTCACCTTTCGGTCGCGCGTCAGCCTGTGCTGTGCTGCTTGGCTGCTCGACTGCGGGTCCCATCCGGCCTGCAACGGCTTTGGCACACTGACGCCAGCATCCTCGAGGGCTGAGCGCCACCCCAACATACGCTGGCTGGTACTGGTGGACGACGGTATCGAAACGTAGTGCACGGTCTTGTGCCCCAGGCCCAACAGGTAGTTCGTCGCGTCTCGGGCTGCCTTGCGGTCGTCGAACCACACCCACGGCTTGCCCGCCGCCTCGTCGCCAGAAGGAGTCTCGACCATCGCAGCCATTGGCACGTCGGGCGGAACAGCTCTCAGTGCAGCAATGCCCGCACGGTCGTAGGCGATGACGATCAGGGCGCCTGCTGGCTCGATCGCTCGCTCGACTGCGTCCCGCACGTCCCCTGGAGTACCGGACTCCACCACCCTGACGCCCAAGGCGAAGCCCGCCGCGCGCGTCGCCTCCTCAATGCCTTCCAGAGCCGCAGCAAAGCCATACTGCCGGGTATTGGACGTCAACACCGTGACCGACTGCACCGGCCCCCCGGCCAAGGCGCGCGCGGCGCGGTTCGGCCGAAAGTCGAGCCGGGCGATCGCGTCAAGCACGACTTGGCGCGTGGATTCTTTCACGCTCGGGCTCTCATTGATCACTCGGGAGACGGTCTGGTGCGAGACACCAGCTTCACTGGCGACGTCGCGGATACTCACTGAGGCCAGTCGGTCACTGGGTACTGGCATTCAACGCACCCCTTCTCGGCTCCTGCTCACCCTGTTAGCTTGTGTGACCGGTCACAACGCGCTATTGTGACCGGTCACACGATCTCTGTCAAGCGCTTGCAACAAAAGAACTGAGGAAGACTGTTAGCCGTGCTCGAGGAGGATCGACGTGGTTGGCGCTAGGACATCGTCTCCGTCGGAGGTGAGCTGGGCGGACGACGCGCTCGAGCTGCGGATCGAGGTAGGCGAGGACGGCCTGGCACGACTGGTTCAGCTTGCCGCGTGTGCGGCCGGCGTGGCAGCACCGACCGACGGGAACGGCGAAGAACCCACGACGCGCGATTGGCGGGCCGCCGGGTTGCCCTTGGTGGATGTAGTCATGTCCGGTAGCGGCCGGGCGTGGTCGGGGGGACGCTACGCAGAGTCAGTTGTCGGCGGTCGGCTCCGCTATGTAGGACACGAAGAGCGCGTCAACGATCTGTGGCGTGAACTGCAGATTGACCTCGAGGACACGGTCACGGGGCTCAGAGCAGACGTCGTCTACCGCGCGCTCAAGGGACGGGGCGTCCTCCAGTCTCGGGTGCGCCTCACAAACGATGGTGCTGTTCCGGTGACCATAGAGTCGGTGACCTCCTTTCTCGGCTCTGGGCTGGCCGGTCCGGCGGGTCGGTTGGCTGATGTTGATCTCATGTGGGCCGAGAACGACTGGTTGGCTGAGAATCGATGGCAGGTCCGGGCACTTCGGGAGGCCCTGCCAGATCTGAACCGCGGCGCGCACGAGCATGATTCGCGGGGTTGGTTTGGTTTCACGAGTGCTGGGAGCTGGTCGTCGGGCACATATCTTCCTATGGGAGCTGCCGTCAACCGTCGGACTGGGCACGCCTGGGTGTGGCAGATCGAGCACAACGGTGGCTGGCACTGGCAGGTCGGCGAGCACACGGGTCGTGACGCCTCGGCGCACGATGGCGACAGGCCGACCGATGCCTACCTTGCCCTGCTCGGCCCTACCGACGCCGAGCACCATTGGAGGCTTGTCCTCCGGCCCGGGGAATCCTTCGAGACCGTTCCGGTCGCGGTCGCGTTGAGCAACGAGGGCTTCGAGGCAGCGATGGCACGTCTCACCGACTATCGCCGCGCCATACGGCGGCCGCACCAAGACCACCGACGTCTTCCTGTGATCTTCAACGATTATCTGAACACCTTGATGGGTGACCCCACGACAGAGCGGTTGATGCCGCTGATCACAGCTGCTGCAAGTGCCGGCGCAGAGTACTTCTGCATCGACTCAGGGTGGTACAACGAGATCGGCGAGGGATGGTGGGACACGGTGGGCGCGTGGAGGCCTTCCACGACGAGGTTTCCCAACGGCATCACTGAGGTGCTTGACCGAATCAGGGCCGAGGGCATGGTCCCAGGCCTGTGGCTCGAACCGGAAGTCGTCGGAGTGCGCAGTCCCGTCGCAGAGCAGTTGCCTACCGAAGCCTTCTTCACTCGTGACGGAGCGCGCGTAGTGGAACAGGGCAGGTACCACCTGGACCTGTCACACCCTTCGGCTGTGAAACACCTCGACGAGGTGGTCGACTTCCTCGTAGGGGATTTGGGCATCGGGTATCTCAAGATGGACTACAACATCAGTGTCGTGCCGGGGACCGAGACCGGGCACGTCAGCGCCGGCGTTGGGCTGCTGGCACACAACCGGGCATTCCTTGACTGGGTGGACGGGGTCCTCGATCGCTATCCGAGTCTCACTCTTGAGAACTGTGCCTCTGGAGGGATGCGTACCGACTATGCCTTGCTGTCGCGCTTTCAGCTCCAGTCGACGAGTGACCAACAAGACTTCTTGCGCTACCCGGCGATTGCGGCAGCAGCCCCGACCGCGATCACGCCTGAACAAGCCGCCGTGTGGGCCTGCCCGCAAGCAGAGTGGAGCGATGACGAGATCGCGTTCACGATATGCGGCGCCCTGCTTGGGCGGCTCCACCTTTCAGGGCATATCAGCCGGATGAGCCCTGCCCAGCAGCAGCTGGTAGCCGATGCGATCAGCGTCTACAAGCAGATCAGGCCCGACTTGGCTTCTGCGTTCCCATTCTGGCCGCTTGGGCTGCCGGGGTGGACCGACTCGTGGATTGCTCTCGGGATGGCGGCACGGTCAGTAACCCACCTGGTCGTTTGGCATCGAGGACGCGTCGGCGACGCTTTGGAGCCACACGAGCTAGTTGATCCCACCGAGATCGTGCTCCCCGTGGCACACCTGCACAACCGGCTGGTCGTCCCTGAAGTCAGATACCCGATGCTCGGTGGCGCGGAGGTCGAGTGGCGTGCGCCGCGCGGAGAGCTGGTCGTAGCACTTCCCCGCCCACCGTCGGCCTGTCTCATAAGTTTGCACTCCAGGCAATCGCCTTCCGGCTAACGGCAGACGTATAACCCTGATCGGAGCCGAGCGTAACGGTGGGGATAGGGATTGAGCCAAGAACACAGGACGACGAAGACGCCCGCAGACCCTACCGGTCGCGTTTTCGATTTCGTTGCAATCGGTGAGACTGTCGACAGAGCCCGTGACGGCGCTGTAAGCGGGAGCAAGAGAGATCACGAGTACCTAGGAGTGTGGACTGAGGGCCATTAGCCTGGCAGGGCACCGAAGAGAACTGTGGGCGTGTCGAATGCGAGTAGTGGTCATTGGAACAACGGGCCACATCGGTGGCTATCTCGTTCCTCGATTGGTGGGTGCGGGCCACGATGTCGTATCCCTGAGCCGGTACGCGCGTCCCTACTACCGTGAGCATGCGAGATGGACGCAGGTAACCAATCTGATTGCGGCTCGTGAAGGGTAGACAAACTCAGAGCGACGGTCGCGCGAAGCCGGTCGGCACGCTCTACGATGACACCTTCGGCAACCGGCTGCCGACCGGTGAGGGCGAGTTCGGCGTGGCCGGTTTTTGTCGGCGCGCTGGACAGTCTGGGCTTTGAATGCTTCTGAGGGCTCGAAGTGATGTCGACGGAGCTGCGCTCCGCGCCCGTTGAGGTCGCGACGCGCTGGAGGTGGACCTCGACCAGGCTACCCTCGCGCGCCTGGAGGAGCTCTTCCCCGGTCGCAAGACTGCCCCGGAGGACTACGCCTGGTAGAGCTCGCGCCGTCGTCCGCTCCAAGAAAGGGGCCCTGGGCTAGACGCGCTGCAGTCTCCCGGACGAGCGGGTGCTCGGCGTCGGCAAGCTTCTTGGTGCCCTCTTCTGCTCGGGCGCGGATTCCTGACGGCTGTCCCCCCTGCTACTCCTTCGCTGGCGGCATCTCTCTCTGGCGCGCGCGGGCGTTCAGGCTCTCGGCGAGGGCGCGCAACTCCGACGCCATCGCCGCATCGGCCATGGGCGTTCCGTGGCCGGGCGCCAGCACCTGTGGCTCAAGCCTGGCGAGAGCGGCGGCGGACGCCCTTGCCGTCGGCCAGCTCCAGGTCGAAATCCACGGAGAGCCGGAAACCCGCTGCTTGATCCGCAGCAGATCCCACAAGGAATTGAAGTTGAGGGTCAGAACCGCGTCGCCCGTGATCAAGACCCGGTCACTGGGCCTGAAAAAGGCGACGTGGCCCGGGGTGTGGCCCGGGGTGGGGATGCACTCCCAGTCCGGAAGCCCCGGAACGCCAGCTTCTGGATTGAATGCCTGCGCCGCCTCGGTGATGCTTGCCTTCGCCTCCATCCGACCCCTACGCCGGGCCATGAGACGCATCAACGGCTCGATCAACCACCGACCAATCGGGTCCCCATACTCCGGCAGGTACTTTCCCGCGGCCAGCGGCAGCTCGTCGGGGTGCACGTACACCGGAAGATCCCAACTCCGCGCCAGCTCCAGCGCCGAGCCTGAGTGATCGCCGTGCGCATGTGTGAGCAGGATTGCCGCGGGGCGCGTGCCCACCCCGAACAATCGCTCCGCCGTCTGCTTGATCAACGGGCCGCGGTTTGACCACGAGGTGTCGATCAACACCCACGACGACCCGGACCGCACGAAATAGACGTTGACCCCGCTGATTGCACTGTGGAACACACCGGGAGCGATTTCGGCCGGCGGACTCCGCCAAGGCCTGGCCGACGGTCCGGGCGTGGCCGCCGCCGAACTGGACCCCATTGGCCAGCTGACGTCACCTCTGTGATTGCGAGCCGTGCAGACGAAGCCCAGACGGCTGATGGGGCACTCGGTAGGAGATGGCACGCATATCCCTGCCGAATCGGTCGCGCGAGCCAGCCGTTACATTGTGGTGGGACTACCCATCCGCGCGCGTGTTCGGGCGCGATCCACCGTCGGTAACTTGAAAGGCGGCGACGGCGGCGCGCAGCGGAACGGCTCCCTCGACGTCTGCGACGCTACGCGACCTGTTCGGCTGTACCTGCATCCAGACGGCTCAAGTCAGGAGCAGGTCCAGCGGATGGTACCGGAGTCGATCTCCCCCAGAACACCGTGAGCGCCCCTGAAGCTGAGCGATCCGGAGCCGTCGGCGTTGACCTTCAACTTGGCACCGGTCATGCCGAACTCGTGCGAGCCCAGATCGACCGCCTCGAGAGCCGCGGTAAAGGGGATGGCATACGTCCCCGGACCGTGGTACTCGCCAGGTTTGAGAGCGACCACCATGTAGAAGTAGTGGCCGCCCACCGATTCGGCGACCTCGGGGAGTTCGGAGTAGGCGTCGAACCAGCTACTGCACGACCTCACGGGCGGGGGCGGGTATTTCACCGAGAAGCTGCCGCTGGCGGCCGCGGCCCCGGTCATGAAGACGGTAAAGGTGAGCGTCATGGCACCGCCACCCGCGGAGGTGGTGCTGCTGGCAGGAGCGTGAGTGCTGCTCGGGCCTCCGCTGGCGGATCCGCCGCTTCCAGCCGAGCCACAGGCCGTGACCAGCAACGTAACCGCCATGGCAGCGGCTGGTACTGCCCGCGTCGCGAACCTCATCTTCCGCTCCGCCTGAAAGCGCACAGACACATGGTGAGCCTCCCTGGCGTGGGACTCTACACCGGCGATCAGCCTCCCTTGGATGCCAATCTCAGCGCCACTGCCACAGTGCCCGACGCCACCGCTTCCATGGGCCAGCACTGCGACGACGTAATCGCCGGCGTCCCTGACCATTCCGTTCCAGGCCGCCTACCGGTGCATAGCCCTAGCCACCACGTGGTTCGAGCCGAAGGCACATCGGCGAGCTCCTTGGAGTCAGCTGCGGACAGCGTCGTCATCGAGGGTCACCCGGGCAGCTCCTCCAGCGGCCTCAGCTTGCAGCTGAATCTGGGCCTCGCCTCCGAGCCGCCGACCCGTCACGGCTCCGAGCGTTCTGGCGCCCTCTCGCCCTTCACGCCCCTTTGGCAGGCTGCTCCCTGCCGACTCTGTATTGCACAGGAATCTCAACGATAAGGACGCGAAGGCGTACTTAACGTCCTCTTATGCGCTTCGCATCCAGCGCTTCGCTGGGTGACATGCGAGCAGCGTAGGGCGGGGGCGATCCCGGAATCGATCATGGGTGCGGATGCACAGCGGGGACCGCGCATACCATGCCCTCGCTGAAACCAGCCGAGCCGATGCCGAGCGCCAGGTTGAAGCGACCGCGCATGTTCTCCATCGCGATGTAATGCGACGGCTCCACCAGCTGACCGTCGTCGAAATGTTGCCGAAGCCTGTCGAATAGCTCGTCGGAGACTTCGACCGGTGTGCGGCTCATACCGACGGCGTAATCGAGAACAAGCTTGCCCAACTCCGAAAACAGCGGGCTCGTGCAGCTTGGCGGTGGCCTGCTCCAGCTTGGCGTAACCCTTGAAGAGCACAGGCACATGGGCGTGCATCTCGAGCGGTTCGATCATCCGCTCCGTCTCTCGACCCGTGAGCTTGCCGATGCTCCTGCGGGTGAAGTGATAGGCGACCTTCACGGACAGCCCGGCTTGGGCGGACGAGACTCCTTTGAAGCGGGCCATGTGAGTGCTCCTTTCGCTGGCGATCGTTGAGGGACTGAGAACCCTCAGTCACCCTCCGCCGGGGCGGTCTGATCGGCGGGCGTCCAGGGATGCAGCCCGGGCAGCCAGGCATGCACGGCGCGCCGGTAAGCCTGATACTCGGCTCCGAATTTGCGGGCCAGAGTGGGTTCCTCGTACCAGCGCACGGCGGCGGCTCCGACACACCAGGCCACCGCGGTGTACTCCAGGAGGCCTGACGAGCCGAACAGCAGCACCTCGCCCACCAGGATGGCGAGAAAGCCGACGTAAATGGGATTGCGCACGTAGCAGTAGAACCCGCTCACCACGAGATGCGGTGGCGAGGCCAGCGGCATGGGACTCCCGTCTGCCTTGGTGAACTCGATGAACGACTCCACCAGCGGGACGAGGCCCGCGCAGATCAGCAACACTCCCGCCGCCTGCGCGACGGCCCAGTACGGCAGTGGCCGGTGAAAGTGCCACTCGTTCAGCAGATACGGAAGCAAGCAGCCAAACGTTCCTCCTACCGCCACGAACCATGCCACGCTGACGACCGCTGCTGCTGACCTACGCATCACCGCCTCCGCGAGAGCCGAGCCCGCCCTCCTCTCCCGCGTGACTCACTCGACTGACCCCACATTGACCGGCAGTGCGGGCGCCTTGCCCTCGCTCGGGACGTGCGCCGCGCTCGACTCGACGGCGACGTTAGGTATGGCCCGTTCTAGCCAACGGGGCAGCCACCAGTTCGCCGACCCCAGGAGCTGCATGACGGCGGGCACGAGCACCATGCGGACCACGGTGGCATCGACGAGGACAGCGACGGCCAGGCCCAGGCCGAACATGTCGAGGATCCGCAGCGGGTCACTGGTCGCCCTCTGCGTGCGTGATAGTTGTACTCTCATATTGAGAGGACTACTCTCACATGCATGGAAACCGATGTCAAGAGCAGCGGCTCCCACGACGGCAAGGGGCGCCAGGCACGGACCCGCCTGGCTCGCGCCGCGGTCGTCGAGGCGGCCCGGGCCCTCTTTCTCGAGCGCGGCTATGCGGGAACGACGATCGAGGCCATCAGCGACCGGTCCGACATCCCGCAGGCGACCGTCTACCGGCTGTTCTCGTCGAAGCTCGGAATCCTCAAAGCACTGCTCGACGTCTCAATAGTCGGTGACGACAAGGCGGTCGCGTTGCAGGATCGGCCGCACGTCCGCGCGCTGCTTGCCGACCGAGATCCCAAGAACCAGCTGTCGGGTTTCGCTGCCAACACCCGCGACGTGATGTCGAGGACCGCTCCCCTATATCGAATCCTTGTGAGCGCGGCGGGTTCCGATCCTGAGGCTAATGCGCTGCTCGCCGAGCAGACGCGGCAGAGGCAAGAAGGCCAAGCGCTGATCGCACGTTCTCTGGCTCGCGGCGGTGCTCTACGGCCGAAGCTGCGAGAGCGTGATGCCGCCGACATCATTCACGCACTTTTGTCTCCCGAGGTCTACCAGTTACTTGTGACCGAGCGAGGCTGGACACTTGAGCGATATGAGCAATGGTTGCGGGGGATCCTCATCGACCAGCTCCTGTTTCTCTCGTCGGCGAGAGGCGCGCGCTCAGACTCGTGACTCGAACTGAGTCCATCGATGCCTGCGCACATGCAAACCTGGGTCGCATCGAGAGTTGCTCGAGCGTGCAAGAGATAGTGGCACTCTCAGTCGTCGCGACAGATCGTTCGCTATTGAGCAGCGTCGTCGCGGCCGCTTTTTGCGACAGGAGCCGAGCCGATCAGACGGTTCCGGTGCGGCTCCCGGACTTGGACGTCCCACCCGTTAGTGACGCGCGCCAACCTGGAGAACCGAGTTGCCTTGCGCGTATGCGTCGATCAGCCGTTCGATGTCAGCGGGTCCAAGGCGGATCTGGGTCTGGCGGTTACAGCTTGTGAGCCGTCTGGCGGCCTCGGCGTCGAGGTCTCTTCGGCACCGTGCGACATTCTGTGGACGATCCTCCACGACTGACAATTAGGACGTGGGCTCAGGTTCCGTCGATGGCAGGTCGCCAGGGGCAAAGTGACCCATCTCTGCTCCAACCTTTAGGCCGATGTTGGCCACGTGCAGATGAATCTCGTCGAGAAGATCCGTGTTCTTCTTCACCTGGGAGGTAAGGGCCGTGTTCTCCTGGATCAGCGTCTTGATGTCGTCCGTGTTACTAGCGGTGTGAAGAGCCACCTCTGAGGAGATTGCGTCAGCTCGCTT
>PMVZ01000052.1:0-2137 GCA_003166375.1 Acidimicrobiaceae bacterium
ACCTGGGCGCTGGCAGGGATCAAGTTGCAGCTCGAGGTCAAAGCACTCGATGCCGTCATCAGCACCGCCGTGATGCCATGCGTTGCCGGCAAGGCCGGCTCCTTGGACATCGCCAACTGGGGCAATGGATGGTTCTACACGCCGGACTTCTACCCGACCGGTGAGGAGATCTTCGCCACCGGCGCAGGTTCGAACTTCGGCGGGTACTCCGATCCGACGGCCGACCAGCTCATCAAGGCGACGAACTCGTCGTCATCGATGACGGCCCTCCACAACTACGAGAACTACCTCGCGAGGCAGCTTCCCGAGATCTGGCAGCCGGAGACGGCTCTTGTGCTCAACGAGGTCGCCAAGAACGTCTGCGGCTTCACCCCCGAGAACCCGCTCTTCACCTGGGTCGCCGAAGACTGGTACTTCTGCAAGCCTGCGAAGTAGCAGTCAAGCCTGGACATCCTCGGCGAGGGACCGACGGCACGGTCGCGCAGGGCTCATCAGGGGCACGTACGGCTTTGGTGGCGGATCTCCTCCACTATGTCCGCGAGGTCGCGCACGGCCCCGTCGAGGTCGTCGTTGACGACGACATGGGACGCGAGCTTGAGTCCCTCCGCCTCTTCCAGCCTGCCGAGAGCCATGCGGCGCCTGATGTGCTCCTCTGAGTCGCCCCTTGACCGGAGCCGCTGCTCCTGCACCTGTGGTGACGGCGCACAGATGAGCACGCAGTGCGCGTCCGCGTGACGCTCGAGCACCTGGCGAGCGCCCTGAACGTCGATCTCCAGCACGATGTCACGGCCCTCTCCGGGCTCGGGCGTCGGTGTCCCGTAGAGCTCACCGAGGATCGTCGCCCACTCGAGGAAGCCGCCTTCGGCCACGCGGCACAAGAAAGNNCGGGCTGCAGCCTCGAGCAGCGCCTCGCGCTGCTTGGCCCCGAGGCCCTGGAGCCGGCGTGTCTCACTGATGCCGACATGCTCCATGAGGCGACGAGCCTTGACCTTGCCGGTCCCAGGCAGCGCCTCGAGAACAGCCAGCACCTTCATCTTGCCGACGATCTCGTCCGACTCCGCCTTGACAAGCAGCTCTCGCAGGGTGACACGACCACTCTTGAGATGGTCCTTGATCTCGGCGCGCTCGCGGCGCGCTCGGGCCGCCTTCTCGAGCGCCGCATGGCGCTGCTCGGGCGTGAGGCTAGGAGGTTGGGGCATGGGCGGTTACGATAGCGCAATAAAAGCTGGGTGACCAGGGATCGGGTTACAATCGTGCCGGGCGGCGGCATGAACTGTGCCCCGGTCGGCAGAGCACTGGGGTGAATTGTCCATGGCCAACGTTCTCGAGGTAGTCGACCTCCGCACCGAGTTCCACCTTCGCACTGCGATCGTGGGGGCTGTCGACAGCGTGTCGTTCTCCGTCGCCGAAGGTGAATCTTTGGGCCTGGTCGGGGAGTCCGGGTGCGGCAAGAGCACAGTCGGGCTGTCGATCATGAAGCTCCTGCCGAACGTCGGTCACGTCACCCGGGGCTCGGTGAAGCTGCTGGGCAACGAGCTCGTGAAGATGCCCGAGAGGCAGATGCGCGANNGGCCGCCAGATCGCTGAGCCGGTACGGATCCACAAGCACGTCTCGAAACAGGAGGCGACCGACCGGGCAGTGGAAGTTCTCCAGCTCGTCGGGATGCCGCGGCCGGCGGAGCGTCTCGAGTCCTACCCGCACCAGCTCTCCGGNNGACGAGCCGACGACGGCGCTCGACGTGACGATCCAGGCGCAGATCCTCGACCTCATCGACGAGCTGCGCGACCGTCTCAAGATGGCGGTGCTCCTCATCACCCACGACATGGGCGTGATCGCCGGCCGGAGCGACCGCGTCATGGTGATGTATGCCGGCAAGATCGTCGAGAGCGCGGCGACGCTCAGTCTTTTCTCTCAAATGCGGCACCCCTACTCCGAAGCGCTGCTCGACTCCATCCCCAAGATGAACGCGGACGCGAGCGTCCCGCTGTACTCCATCCCCGGGGCCCCGCCAGATCTGAGCGGTGAGTTCGTCGGTTGCCGGTTCGAGCCGCGGTGCCGCAACGCCACCGAGCGATGCCGCGTCGAGGAGCCGCTGCTCCTCGACCAGGCAGGCCACTTGGTGGCTTGCTTCAACCC
>PMVZ01000052.1:2158-7391 GCA_003166375.1 Acidimicrobiaceae bacterium
AGTGTCAAGGCCGTCTCCAACGTCTCCTTCGCCGTCCGCGAGGGCGAGACGTTCGGCCTCGTGGGCGAGTCGGGTTGCGGCAAGACGACGATCGGGCGGCTCGTGGTGGCCCTCGAGAAGCCCACTTCGGGATCGATCCGTTTCGACGGGACCGACGTCACGAAGCTGAACCGCGGCGACTTGAGACGTAGCCGCCGCGATTTCCAGATCATGTTCCAGGACCCCTACGCCTCGCTCGACCCGCGGATGCGCGTCGGCACGATCCTGCGCGAACCGCTCAAGGTCCAGGGCATAGGTTCGAGGAAGGAGCAGTGGGAACGCGTCGGCGGCCTGCTGCATGAGGTCGGTCTCGCCCAGAAGGCAGTCGACCTCTACCCGCACGAATTCTCAGGAGGCCAACGCCAACGGATCGGGTTCGCCCGTGCGCTCACGCTGAACCCCCGCCTCATCATCGCCGACGAGCCCGTCTCGGCGCTCGACGTGTCGATCCAGTCGCAGATCCTCAACATGATGAAGGCGCTCCAGCAGGCCCACCGGCTCACATACATCGTCATCTCACACGACCTCGCGGTGCTCAAGTACCTCTCCGACCGCATCGGTGTGATGTACCTGGGCAAGCTCGTCGAGATAGGGGCGGCCAAGGAGATCTACGAGCAGCCGGCGCATCCCTACACCCGAGGCCTGATCGACACGATCCCGGTGCCGGACCCTGTCCTGGCCGCGGCCCACCGAGGCCAGCACATCTCAGGAGAGCTGCCTTCGGCCATCACGCCACCGTCGGGCTGCCGGTTCCGCACCCGCTGCCCGCAGGCACAGGAGATCTGCGCGGCGGACGAGCCACCGCTCCAGTCCTTCGGCGGCGACCACATGGCGGCTTGCCACTTCCCGCTCCTGCAGCCCGTCAGCGCCCCCGTGGCCGCCATGGGATCGGTCGCCGCGCCCGGCGCCTAGGGCCCCACACGCCTCGGCCAGGCCACGTAGCTCAACGACGCTGCAGGCGCACCTCGAAGGCGTCGCGCAGCGCGTCACCGATGTAGTTGAACGAGACGGTGATGAGAATGATGAGGACTCCCGCCGGGTAGATGAGCCACCAGTCGCCAGCCTGGGCGTAGGTGATGCCATCGGAGAGCATCTGGCCCCAGCTCGTGCCGGGGGCAGGCACGCCGAAGCCCAGGAAGCCGAGCGCGGCCAGCACGCCGACCGCGTCCGCGAGCTGGAAGGTGGCGTTCACGATGATCGTCCCGACGGCGTTCGGGATGATGTGCCGTACCACGATCCGGCTCCCTCCGCCGCCCATCGCCCGGACAGCCTGCACGTACTCGCGCGTCCGCAGCGTGAGCGACTCACCTCGGATGAGGCGCGCCGGAACCAGCCACGCCGCGATCGCCACGATGAGCACGATCAGCCAGAACGAGGGCCTGAGGATCGTAGCGATCACGACCAGCAGGAACAGCGTCGGGACCGAGAGGATGGTGTCGACGATCCGCATCATGACCGCGTCTGTCGCTCCGCCGACGTAACCGGAAGTGGCGCCGAAGAACACCCCGAAGATCGTGGCGATCCCCGCGGCCAGGAGCGCTATCTCGAGCGTCGTGGCGCCGCCGAACATGAGCCGTCCCAGGACATTGTAGCCGTTCGGGTCCGTCCCGAGAGGGTACTGGGCGCTCGGGTGTGCAAGGACCTGACCGGCGCTAGTGACCACCAGGGTGGTCTGGTTGGTGACGTAGACGTGCGGGCCGACGAAGCAGAACAGCAGCATGAACACGACGATGCCGATGCTGACGAGCGCGAGCTTGTTCTCCGCGAAGACCCGCCAGACGATCTTGCCCAGGCCACCGACACCTCCCGCCTCTCCGGCTTCGGTGACCTCCATGGGGGCCTCGCCGANNCTCTGCGTCACACATAACGGATCCTCGGGTCCAAGACGGCGTACAGGATGTCGGCAAGCAGTGATCCGACGACGGTCGCCACCGCCGCGACGAGAACCGTGCCGATGAGGAGCGGGAAGTCGTTGTTGATGGCCGCGTTGTAGAAGGCAAGCCCCATGCCCGGGTAGTTGTAGACGTCTTCGGTGATGAGGGCCCCGCTGACAATTGCCGGCAGCGTGAGCCCGAGGAGTGTGATGATCGGGATCAGCGCGTTGCGCAGCGCATGGACGTAGTTGACCCGCCGCGTGGAGAGGCCCTTGGCACGAGCCGTCCGGACATAGTCCTGGGTGAGCGCGTCCATCATCGATGAGCGCATGTACCGGCTGAAGCCAGCGATGAAGACTGCGGCGAGCGTGAGCACGGGCAGCACGAGCGCGTGCCAGTCGGCGAGAATCCCCCCGACGCTGGCGGCCTGCGGTCCCTCCGGGGGAAAGATGTGCCAGTGGATGGAGAACAGCTGGATCAACACGATGCCGAGGAAGAACGTCGGTGTCGCATAGAAGATGAACGAGAGGGTCGTGAGCACGTAGTCCGACGGCTTGTTGCGCCGCAGTACCTGGAAGATCCCGAGCGGGATCGCCGCGATGACCGTGACGAGCACCGCCAGCCCCAGCAGGAGCACGGTCTTCGGCAGCTTCTGGGCAATGATGGTGGCTACCGGCTCGTTGAGCTTGTAGGAGTACCCCAGGTTGAACGTGAACACGTGCCCGATGAGGATCGCAAACTGCGTCCAGACGGGCTTGTTCAAGCCATTCTGCTGGATCCACAGGTTGATCGAGGCCACCGAGGCGCGGGGCCCGAGGATGAGTCTGCCCTGGGCAAAGGCTCCACCGGGAATCAGGTGNNGAGGATGAACACGATGAGACACACGCCGAGGACGACGATGACCGCCTGTATCACCCTCCGAATGAGGTAGCCGATCATGGCCTGCTCCTTGCCCCACCAAGATGCTGTGCCGTAGTTACTTTCCCCCGAGCCTGGATGCTAACAGCCCAGCTCGCACCCAATTTGTCTCATCTGTGTCCCGACCGACCTGAGCCCTCGAGAACCTCCACCGGGCCCTGGCCCACGCACACCCCGGGCCACGACAACTGTCGTGGCCCGGGGATACGTGCCGTCAGTCGCCCGTCAACGAGGACGGGGTCTCATTGCTACTTGGCCGCCTTGCAGAAGTACCAGTACTCAGGGGTAGGGGCTTCTAGGACGTTAAAGGGGTCAGGCAGCGCTCCGCAGACGTTCTTCGAGACCTCCCAGAGCACGTCCGCGGCTGGCTGGAAGATAACCGGCAGGTTCGTCGCCATGAAGTCCTCGTAGTTGTACAGCGCGGTGAGCGACGACGACGTGTTGGTCAATGTGATGAGGCTGTCGGCCGTGGGGTTCGCGTACTCGCCGGCGTTCGACGATGCGCCGGAAACGAAGAGCGCCTCACCGGTCGGGTAGTAATCCGGAGCGTAGACCCACCCGCCGCCCCAGTCGGCAACGACCCACGCACAGGCCTTGCCGGGCGTACAGGGCGGGCCGAAGGCGTCGGCGAGAACGGCAGCGAAGGCCTTGGGCTCCTGCTCGAGCTTGATGCCAGCCTGCTCCCAGCTCGCAGCCATCTCCTTCATCTGCGCATCGAAGGACGCAATACCGGTGGCGTAGACGAACGCGAAGCTCAGTGGCGCTCCTTTGGCGATTCCCGCCCCGCACTCGCCCGCACCGGACCCAGGCTTCGCGCAGGTGTCGACGCCGTTCGGGACGACCGTCCAGCCGTGGGACTTCAAAAGCGAAATGGCGTGTGAGGGGCTGTACGGCAACGGGTTCTTCCTCTCCGCCGGCGAGGCGAAGTTGGTCGGCGGGTATACCGGCACCGGACCGTAGTTCGGGGTGGCGTAGCCGTTGAAGTACAGCTGGGTCCACAGGGTCTGGTTCTGCAGCGACTGCATCGCCTGGCGGATGTAGACCTGCTTGACGATCGGGGCAATCGTCGGGTTCGTGTAGTTCAGGGCGAAGTAGCTGAACTGGAACAGGGCCTCCGGGGCAAACGTGTAGTTCTTCGCGAGCACCGCGTTGTTCGGCCCTGCGCACGTCTTGGTTCCGCACCAGACCGGGCCCTTGTAGGCCGGCACGTTCTCAAACGGTACGTACCCGATGTTGATGGTGTGACCGCTCGCGAGCACGTCGAACTCGGACGTGTCGGTCGTGAACGGAAGGTAGACGAGCTTGGCGATCGACGGCTTCGGCGAGCCCGAGTACTTAGTGTTCGCTACGAGGGTCGCAGCATCGGTGGTCGCGTCGAACGCGGTCGGGTAGTACGGCCCGTCCACGATCTTCCACAACGGGTTGGTCCCGTACGTGGCCGGCGCGCCTGCTTCCGACTTGCCCGTGAGGAACGTCCAGACCGCTACACAGGCCTTGGCAGACGCAGAGGTCGGAACAATCGCGCCGCTGGACGACGTCGAGGTCGTTATCGAGCTGTACGAGGCGCCCGAGCAGCCGCCCGAACCCGGCTTTCCGTTAGCGCTGGTGATGTCCCATGCGATCGGGAGAGGCGTGATCTGGGACAGCTCGTTGTATGTGAACCAGTACGAGCTGTAGGTCTTGTTGAGCGTGAAGGTGACAGTATCGGTCGCGTTGTTGGCGACGACGTTCAAGACGTTCCCGGGGTACTGGTCAGGCCCAGGAGCGTACTCTCCCCATTCGGGGCCTTCGGTCTTCATCATGTTCTGCCAGAACAATACGTCCTGGGCATCCACGGTCGTGCCGTCCGACCATTTGAAGCCCTTCATCTTGACGGTGACCGTCTTTCCACCGTTCGAGTAGACCGGCATATCGGCGAGCGATACGTTTGTGTTGAGATCCGGGGTCTGCCCGAGGCCGAACCAGTACATAGGACGGAACATGTCGTAGATGTACTGGAAGTTCGATACGGAGAAGTAGGCGCCGCTCATCATCGGGAAGATGTAGTCCGGTGCGGCGGCTGGCGGCGTTGCATAGGTCAATGTGCCGCCCGGGATCTTGACCATGTGGGTCACTTGAGCCTTGGCGGGCTTGGAGGTGGTCGCGGAGCTTGATGCACCAACGGCAACCACGAACACGGCGCATGCAACCGCCGTTCCCACAACCGCGAGCTTGGTCAGCATTCGCTTTCGTAACATGATCGTGCCGAACCTCCTGGCCTCAAATGCCCTATTGGCTAGTTCGATTGTTGAAAAAGCGGGCTTTCGCCTCCTGGGCGAGAATCCGTCAGGATAACCGTAGCTCACTTGTAACATATGTACAAGAATGCTGCGCCGGCACGCGCCGGTTTACCGCGCAGGGCC
>PMVZ01000081.1 GCA_003166375.1 Acidimicrobiaceae bacterium
ATCATCTGCCTTTTCCTTTAGCCGCCGGGCCTGCGATGCTGTGTGGGTGCCCGGCTCAATGATCAGTATCCCGAGCGGACAGCTTCCGCTGTACGTGTCCACGCCGTCGAGCGAGGGCCCGTGGCCTGGAGTCGTCGTCATCCACGACGTCCTCGGGATGAACCAGGATCTGCGGAACCAGTCCGATTGGCTCGCGGGCGAGGGATACCTCGTTGCGGCGCCCGATCTCTTCCATGGGAGAGGAAGAACAGCCTGCATCATCTCTGTCATGCGCGATGTGCGAGCCGGCAACGGCGGGGCCTACGACAAGATCGAAGCCGCACGCGCGTCACTCGCGGCGCGGGACGACTGCACCGGTGCGATCGGCGTGATCGGCTTCTGCATGGGTGGCGGGTTCGCCTTGATGCTGGCGCCAGCTCGCGGGTTCGCCGTGTCGAGCGTCAACTACGGCACTGCCCCGAAACGGGCTTACACCTCCACCTTCCTCAAAGGAGCCTGCCCTGTCGTCGCGAGCTACGGCGNNGAGCAGGCTGCGCTGGACGCCCGACGCCGCATCGTCGCCTTCTTCGACGCACACTTGAAGACGTGATCCGGGTTCCGCGTGTCGGTGCTCCGCCGCGCACCGAGTTTGTCGGTCTACCGCCCTAGGAGCAGCCGGGTCATCTGGCACCGGTGGAGGTCGCCACGAAGTGGTCCTCCTCGATCTCGACGAGCGGCAGAACCTCCTCGTGGGTCCGCAGGTACGTGTCGGTGCGGAGCAGGCCCGCGGCGAGGTCGCGCTCGTGCACGGCTGCCTGCGCCCGGCGCCCCTTGCGGGCACGCATGCCCGCAAGCGGGTGAAGGCTGCTCTTCGAGTAGCGGCCGGGGCGCCCGCGGTCCTGGTCCTGCGGGGTGACACCCATGGCCTCCATCTCGGCACCCAACCCGCCCTCCCACTTCTTGTGGAGCTGAGGCACGGAGGTCAGCAGCATCCTCGTGTACTCGTGCTGGGGGTTGTCGAACACCTTCGGGGTTGCGCCCATCTCGACCACCGCTCCACGGCGCAGGATGATCGTGCGCTCGCTGATGTAGTTGCCGAGGGAGAGATCGTGGGTGACAAAGAGCACGCCGAGCCCCCGGGTCTTCAGGTTCGCCAAGAGGTTGAGCACGTCCACCCGGGTCGACGCGTCGATCATGCTTATGATCTCGTCCGCGATGAGGAGCTTGATGTCCAAGAGCAGCGCCCGCGCGATGAGGATCCGCTGGAGCTGGCCACCCGAGAGCTGATGGGTGAACTTGTCGCGCACGTCCACGGGGTTGAGGCCGACAGACTCGAGCGCCTTGTCCACGCGCTCACGCCACTCATCTGCGCTCACGCCGGGGTAGTAGGAGTGCCTGATCGTCGCGAAGACGCGGTCGGCCCGGTACACGGGGTTGTACGAGCTGAACGGGTCCTGGAACACACCCTGTACGTGACGGTAGTACTCCCGGAGCTGCTTGCCTTTCAAAGTGGCGATGTCCGTGCCCTCGAAGGTGATCGTGCCCGAGGTGACGGGCGTGAGCCGCAGGATCATCTTGCCGAGGGTGGACTTCCCACTGCCGCTCTCGCCGATGAGGGCGGTCACCTCGCCGGGGCGGATCTCGAAGCTCGCGCCGCGCACCGCCGGCAGTGTCCCACCGCCGAAGGTGCCCGTCTTGAAGGCCTTGGTGACATTGTCGAGTACCAGCACGGCTCAAACCCCTCCCGACGGCAAGACGCCGTCCGCGTGAAGCCAGCACGCTACCGAATGACCGGGCTTGACCTCCACAAAAGGCGGCTCGTTCGCACAGCGGTCGAAGGCGAACGGGCAGCGGTCGCGGAACCTGCAGCCGGCAGGGGGATTGAGGAGCGGGGGAGGGCGGCCCGGGATGCCGACGAGCGTGTGCTCGTCGTGGCGTATCCCCACTTCCGGGAGCGAGGAGATGAGCAGCTGNNGGGTGTACGGGTGCAGCGGGCTGTTGATGACCACGTCGGCCTTCGCCTTCTCGGCAAGCTTGCCCGCGTACATGACGAGGATCGTGTCCGCGACCTGGGCCAGGATCGACAGGTCGTGTGTGATCACCATCGTGGTCTTCACGAAGTCCCGGTCGCGGAACTCGAGCAGCATCTCGCCGACCGCGCGTTGGGTGGAGACGTCGAGGGCGGAAGTGATCTCGTCGGCGATGAGCAACGACGGGTTGAGCAGTGTCGAGATGATCATCACGACACGCTGTTTCATCCCGCCTGAGAGCTCGATCGGGTACCGCTTGAGGATGTCCGCGTCGAGCCCGACCAGCTTGACGCGGCGCTCGAGCTCGGGAAGTGCGGACTTGTAGTCGAAGCCCCTCGACTTGAGCAGCTCGGCCACCATCCTGCCGACCCGGCGCGTGGGGTTGAGCGCGCTCATCGCGTACTGCGGGACGATCGAGACCTCCTTGAAGCGGAAATCGCGCATAGCCTTCGCGTCCGATATCGGCAGTTGCCTGCCGTCCAACTCGACGGAACCTCCGAGCTGGCGCATGCGGACGTCCATGCGGACGAGACTGTTGCCGAGCGTCGACTTGCCGCAGCCGGACTCACCGGCGAGCCCCATGATCTCCCCGTCTTCGATGCTGAAAGTGACATCGTCGACCGCCTTCACGTCACCGCGGAGCGTGCGATAACAGACCTGCAGATGGTCGACTGTGAGGCCCATCGCCCTAGAGCTCCCGCAGCTTGGGGTTGAACACCTCGTCGAGGCCGACGTTGGCCAGGTAGAGGCCCCCGACGATGCAGGTGATCGCGGCGCCCGGCGGGACGAACCACCACCACAAGTGCAGCTGCAGCGAGTTCCAGTCGCTGGCCTGCTGCATCATGATGCCGAGAGACATGCCGTTGGACGGGCCGAGGCCGAGGTAGTCCAAGCTCGCCGCGAGGAGGATCGCCCCTCCGAAGGAGAGGATGAACACGAGCAAGAGGTAAGAGCTCATGTTGGGTGCGATCTCGCGCACAATGATCTGCCGGCTCTTCTCGCCCGACAGCCGGGCGAGGCCGACGAAGTCCCGCGAAACCAGCGAGAAGGTCTGGGCCCGGATCGCGCGCATGGACCAGGTCCACGTCGTGCACGCGATCAGGATCGCCTCGACGAGGCTGCTCGTGTGATGCAGGAAGCCCGCGACGAGGATCAGCAGCACGAGGGCGGGCATCGTGAGAAAGACATTGCAAAGCACATTGAGAGCCTCGTCGATCAGGCCCCCCTTGTAGCCGGAGGTGAAACCTAAGGTCATGCCGATCACGGTCGCACCGCAACCGCCGAGGAGCCCGACGAGCAGGCTCTCCCTGAGCCCGTAGACGAACTCGGAGAAGACGTCCTGGCCGAAGTAATTAGTGCCGAACCAGAAAGAGCTCGACGGGGGGCGGAACGGTATGTAGTAGTTGAGCATCGGGTGTTGGACGAACAGGGGGCCGAAGACAGCGAAGAGGACGAAGAGCACCACGACGCTTAAGCCGAGGAGCAGTTTCTTGTTGCGCACGGCGAAGTAGAGGAACTCGAGGCGCCTGGGCTTTCCCGACCCGGTACTGGCGGCCGCGACGGGTGCGCCCGCCCTTTCAGCGGCCTCGTCCGTCCCCATAACCGTCATGTTGGCCTCCTCGGCGCGGCGTGGCTACGCACCGCTGATCCCGACGCGGGTGCGGGGGTCGACGATCACGTAGACGATGTCGATCACGAAGTTGGCAATGAGAACGCCGGCGATGATGAACAAGAAGATGCCCTGCAGCAGGAAATAGTCGTTGTTGCTGACGGCCTGGAAGACGAGCCAGCCGACACCGGGGTAGGCGAAGGTGACCTCGGTGACCACCGCCCCGCTCACGACCATGCCGAGCGACAGGGCGAGTCCGGTCAACTGGGGCAGAACGGCGTTGCGGTACGCGTACCTGCGCACGAGCCTGGTGGGCGCGCCGAGCGCCTCCAGGTAGTGGGTGTAGTCAGACTCGAGCTCGTAGATGATGAGGTTCCTCATCCCGATCGCCCAGCCACCGAAGGCGACGAGGAACAAGGT
>PMVZ01000018.1 GCA_003166375.1 Acidimicrobiaceae bacterium
ACCGCAGTGGCACAAGTGGCGCAAGGCGCCCTGAGATCAGGATGCATGATGGACTGGAGACAGTCAACTGATAACAAGTTCGTCGGCCGCTCCTGCCGGGCAGAAGCAAGGCGCGCGCCACCGCAGGGGCGGAATACCTCCCGGCCGTGAAAGGAACTGGCGTAGCCGGCGCTCCTCTTCGAGCAGCTCTGGCCTACGTGCCGGGGCGGATCCGGCGAGCCGGGCGCCGCTTTTCGACGCAACCGGCGCGAGGCAGGGGGCGCCAGTCCGGCCTGCAATCATCGACTGTCGTGCGCGACCTCAGCCGGGTGCGCGGAGTCGTCCGGCAGCTGGTCCAGGAGAATTCGCCGAAACGAGCCCTCGACGTGCAAGCCGATGAACTTGCGGCACGGGGACTTCTTGCGCTCCCGGAGCAGCTCGAGTAGACGCATGTGCTCTCGCTCCCAGGTCTCGTTGTAGTCGGGGCGCAGCATCATGCGCGTCGTCATGAAGTAGTGGACCTGCGAGCGCAGCACCGTCCAGGCCCTGTAGAGCGGGTCGTTGTGCGCGGCGACGTAAATCGAGTCGTGGAACCGGATGTCGAAATCGGCCGCGGCAGCCGGCGTCCGCGTGCTGTCCTCGGAACGGACGAACTCCTCGACGACGGCATTCGCGCGATCGAAGTCCGCCTCTGTGGCATTGGCGCAGGCGTACTCGCCCGCGAGCTCCTCGAGAGCCCGACGGAGGCGGTACAGCTTCTCCCGGTCGTCGCGGGAGAGAACTACAACTCGAGCTCCGCGGTGCCGCTCGAGAACTACAAGTCCCTCCTGCTCCAGCCGCACCAGTGCCTCTCGCACAGGCCCGCGGCTGACGCGCATCTGGCTTGCGAGCTCGTTCTCACGCAGGCGTTGGCCGGCCTCGATGCCGCCGGAGACGATCACGGCGCGCAACTCGTCGAGCACGTTGTCGGAAAGCACACGCCGGGGCGCCTGACCGAGTGCGGGGAGCCAGTCGGACATGACATATTGTAAACCGTCAACGGAATGCAACTCAAGTACACGCGTGGAAGGGTGGGCTTGTGCACATCGACCTTGAAGGACGAGTCGCCATCGTGACCGGTGCCGGTCGCGGAATCGGGCGGGAGCTGGTGCTCCGATTGGTGAGCGAGGGCGTCACGACAGCCGCCTTGGACGTAAACGAGCAGGATTTGCAGTCGCTCGGCAAGGAGCTGGAAGGCGCCGGCGCGGCCGCAACTCAATACGTCTGTGACGTTACTGATCTGGCACGGATCGAAGAAGTCGTCGCAGACGTTGTCAGCCGCCACGGCCGCATTGACATTCTCATCAACAATGCCGGCGTGATCGGTCCCGGCACTCTCGACACGATGCCCGAGGAGCGGTGGAGATCCTGTTTCGCTGTCAACGTCACCGGCACGTTTCTCATGTGCAAGGCGGTGATCCCTGTGATGAAGCGACAGCATTCCGGTCGCATAATCAACGCCTCGTCCTTTGCCGCGATCATCCCGTCTGTGGGTCATGCAGCATACGCGTCCTCAAAGGCAGCCGTCGTCCAATTGTCACGTGCACTCGCTGGCGAGCTTGGACCCTGGGATATAACAGTCAACGCCTACGCGCCGGGCATGGTCCCCACTGAGATGAACCATTTCGCCGAGCTTCCCCAGGACGAGCAGGGTCGGCTCATGGAGACCTTGACCCTGCGCCGCTGGGGCTCGAAGGAAGATATCGGGCACCTAGTCTGCTTCCTGGCGTCCGACCAGGCGGCGTACATAACGGGTACACTCATCGATGTAAGTGGCGGCAAATTGGCTACGCAAATACCGGATGTTGCCTACAGGCTAGCGGCAGCGGAGGCACGGCAGTAGCGAGGGGCCTAACTACCGTTTGCCGGGGCAATGCGACGGTCCGGGTCCTGCCCGGACCGTCGCACGCGGTTCTTGCTCGCTCGCCCGGGATGGGCCGCCATCCCCGCTTGTCGCTCAGAGAGCCCGCTCAGGCGCCGTAGGTGAGGACCGGCAGTCCGCGCACGCCGACGGGTACGGAGAATACGGCTCCCGCCATCGGCTGCTCTTTTTCGGAGAGGTTCTCCCGCGACGTAGTTATGAAGAGGGTATCGAGGTTGGCGCCGCCGAAGGTGCACGACGTCACCTGGGTGGCGCCAACCTCGACGATGTCTTCGAGGACGCCCTCCGAGTTGTAGTGGTGCACCGCGGAGCCCGCGTAGAGCGCCACCCACACTCCGTCCTGGTCGTCCACCCATAGACCATCCGGGTAGCCGCGGCCTTCTTCCACCGTCACGAATGGGCGACGATCGAAGAGGCGCCCGCGGTCCGCGTCGAATACGTCGATGCGCCGCGTCGGCGTGTCGACGTAGTACATGCGCGTTCCATCGGACGTGAATCCCAGGCCGTTCGAGATCCGGACGTCACCGAACAGGCGCTCGACCGTGCCGGCGGCGTCCATCCGAAACACCTCAGCCGCCATCGGCCCGTCGTTGGACACCATCGATCCGCAGATGATCCCACCGGTCGGATCACAGCCGCCCTCGTTGAAGCGACGCTCGGGATCGGACCAGAGCGGCGGCGTCGACCACTGCCTGACACCATCGTCCCAAAGGGACAGCTCGCGCTCTGTCGCCACCACGAACCCGCCCGCTGTCCGGGGCCGCACGACCGCGGCGATAGGAGAACCGACATGGAGGCGGCTGACGCGGCCCGTCTCGAGCTCGAGCGAGAGGATGTCGCCGGCGTACATGTCGACCCACTTGAGCCCCCCCCATCCGGAGTACCAGACCGCCCCTTCACCGTGGTGCGCGAGAGGTTCGGTGAGCTGATCTGCCTTGCTCATGGTTCGCCGCCTCCTAAAGGACCTGCTTTGCCGGGCGCAGGCACGGTCTCCGGCTGCCGAAGCAGGAAAGGCTCAACGCTGCGTAGCATCACCGCCTGCATGCCCAGTTCCGGTGTGAACGAGCGCAGCGTGATGTTTCCAGGTTCATCTGCCGTCGTGCGGACCCATACCGCGGCCACGCCGCCGGTGTTCTCGAGGTCGAAGGGATTATCCCCGATGAGCGATCCAGGTCCGGCGAGTGTCAGTCTCACCACGGCATGAGAGCTGCCGCGGGCCTCGCCAAACCGATCGACCACCATGATGACCACCCGTGTGGCGTCGACTCCGTCGGCCGCCAGGGTGACATCGTCGGGCACGAGCGCGAGCGAGTCACCTGTCCGGTCGCCTGAGAAGCGGCGCGTGGCCACGAGGTTCTCCCCGAGATAGCCGTCGATGCGCAGGTCCGTGGACGCGTGGCTCCCGAGCGTCAGGTCAACAAAGAAAGGTGGATATGCCAAATTGGGAAATCGCGCCCGGTCCCCATGGGCGAGTGCGACCCGATCCTCGCCGAGGAAGACCTCGATACGATCGCAATTGGAACAGATGAGGGCGTGCTCGCCCGGTCCCCAGCTCCTGTCCTCCGCGTGACCGCAGTAAGCACTTGAGTGCCCGTACTCCGGCGGGTCCCAAGTAAAGGCCGGCTCGAGGACGATCCGCTCGCTCGGGGCGACTTGGGCTCGGTAGAGGGCCGCGCCCGGCTTCAGTATGCGGAACGCGTCTCCCAGTCCCGACACTCGCACGCCGCGGAAGTGGTTGCCCATGCCAGCCTGGTAGTCGAACGCGACCCAGGCAAGAAGGCCACAGAAGCGCTCGTCGCCCATGGCGTCGTTGTGGGCGTGCGCGTAGTCGAGCGCTTGATGTTGCTGCACCCGAGCCGGCTGTGAGCGGTTGTAGAGAGTTGTGGGGCTGCTCAAGGTGGCAATGGCCTCGCTCACGAGATAGGGCCGGTCCTCGGGCGGAGGGAGCAGATCAGGTCGCAGGTCGCCGTCCAGGTCGCGCCTGACGTTGTAGTCGTCGTAGGCGAACACATCGTGCTGGAAAGTGGCCGTTCTGGAATAGGAGCCGTAGACGGTGCCGCTCGTCGCCCTCGTGGGGTCCAGCGCCTTCACGAGAGCTTCCGTCCTCGCGTAGAACTTCGGCCGGTCCTGAGTCTCGTTCAGGCGGGCGCCCCAGACGACGATCGAAGGGCGGTGCCGGTCACGCAGGATCATCTTCTCGATGTCGTCAGCTGCCTGATCCTGCCAATCCGAGTCTCCGACGTATTGCCAACCGGGCGA
>PMVZ01000054.1 GCA_003166375.1 Acidimicrobiaceae bacterium
AGGAGGCTCGTCGACCGGCTTCGGTTCCTCGGCATCGAGCTCGGCATCGCCAAGGGTCCAGGTTCGATGCAGTTCCTCGAGCTCGCGTAGCTCGTCGTCATTGGTCGTTGTCGCCGTGTCCGTGACGGTGGGGACCGCAGACTCTGGTGCGCCGTAAGCCGACGGCGACACCGTCGCCGCCTGTTCCACCAGCTGCTCGGGAGCCGGCGCTGGCGCCTGCCACGTCACTTGGTCGTGAGATGCCTCGGTGTCACTCGTCTGATCGGCTGATCGGATCTCGGGCACGGTAGGCGAGCTGAGGTCGGCAGAGGCAAGAAGCTCGTCGAGCAGCCTCGCCTCCTCAGCAGCGAACTCGGCATCACTACGGGTCGCGGCCCGCTTGCCAAGTTTGTCGGCATTGATCATCGTCGCTCACGCCTCCCACATGATCCCCATTGACAACAGGCGCAACTTGCCTTACTGAGTTGTATCGGCAAACGGGGACGACAAATTGAGCGCCTGTCACAGTGCGGTGAGGAGAACAGCATCGTGACCCGCGCCGACACAGACAGAAGGTGCACGACCTCCGGTCGCCTTGCGAGGCAAGCCGGGGGCCGTGCACCTCGTCGTCCCGGTCGAGGTACTCCAGGAGACGCTCGTCGATGGAGTCCAGGTGGACGACGAGAAAGTCGTTCACCTGGGTCAATTGCTACCTGCCTGTTCGAAGCCGGCTACTGGGGAACGGTGATGTCCCCGTCGGTGATCTCGGTGATCAGCTTCTTGCCGTGGGCCTTGATAGCGGGGGAGAGTTTGTAACCCGAGTTGAACTGGACCTTCTCACCACCGTTTCCGAGACCGATCACGTAGGTCGCCCCACCGAGGGTGCCACCGCGGATCGCCGTGAACATCTGCTTCAAGATCGGGTCCCAGTTGTAGACCTGCGTCGCTACGACGTTCTTTCGCGCGAGGCTGACCATCGACCAGTCGTTGCCGAACCAGGGCAGCTTGTCGTTGCGGGCGATACCGATTGCTCCGACTGCGGACTGTGTGGTGGCAGACAGCACATCGACACCATCGGACACGAAGGTCTTCGCGCAGGTTGCCATGAGGCTGTCGTCGCTGTAGGAGCCGGTGTAAACGGCATGGATGGTGATGGACTTGCGCTCGGCCTTGGCTCCGGCAACGTAGCCGTCGATGTAAAGCTTGTCGTCACCGGTCGCGATCGGGCCACAGACACCGAGAACATGAGACTTGCTCAGCATCGCGGCCATGTAGCCCTCGACGTAGCCGCCCTCATTGGCAGCCGCCTCGAAGGCGAAAATGTTGGGCTGGCCGAAGGTCGCTGCAGCGGTGCCCCACGCGAAGGAGACCTTCGGGAACTGGCGTGCGAGCTGCTGGATCGTCGAGCCGTACTGAGAGCCGTGAGCGATGACGAGGTTGTACCCCTCGGACGCGTACTCGCGGAGAATGTTCGCCGCATCCGATGTCACGTACTCGTTAGCAGAGACGGCGATGCTCAGGTGCTCGGACGACTTCAGGCTCTCGAGGGCGGCGTACATCGTTTGGGTCCAAGAAAGATCGTTTGTCGCGCTTGGCGCGACGAGTGCCACCTTCAAGGTCGCTGCGGCTTGCGGCGTCGAGCTCGAGTGCGTCACGGTCGTCGTCGCCCAAGCGCCGCTGGCATAAGCGGCGGTTCCGAGCGCAATGCCGGTCGCCGCGAGCACCAAGACACCCCTTCTCGCCAAGTTCATATGCATTGTGCTTCCTCTCTCTTACTAATGACTGGGAATCTCATGAGTTCCGAATGCTGGGACCGCCTCGCGGCGCTTAAGGAGTCGGTCACCATCAGCGCCATGGCCACCATCGCCACCGTAGCGAACTTGCGCACCATGATCATCGTCTCACCAACGGGCAGGCGACCGCGTGCGTGCGATACTCGCAGTGGTGGATGGCGCGGACCGGGACCCTTGGTGCCAGTGGATCGTCCGGCATCGCCACGGCGGAGACGACGAGCTCCGTCGTGAGTTGTTTCTCGCCTTCCTGGTCCCACAGAGAGACCGCCTGCTCGACGCTGCGCACATCCAAGAAGGTGATCTCGTTCTCGACATCGGGACAGGTGACGGGCTGATCGGCTTCGGCGCTCTCGAACGTGCAGGTCTGTCGGGCAGGGCGATCTTCAACGACCTCTCCGCGGATCTGCTTGGCCTGTGCCGGGACCACGCGGCTCGAGCAGGTGTGCTGGACCGATGCCGGTTTGTCCTCGGCTCTGCGGATGAGCTTTCGGAAATCGACGAGGCGTCTGTCGATGTCGTCACCATCCGCTCGGTGTTGATCTACGTGAAGGACAAGGCGGCAAGCCTCCGGGAGTGCTACCGAGTGCTGCGACCTGGAGGGCGACTTGCGCTTTTCGAGCCGATCAACCGGTTCATCGTCGCGGACCACGGACGCGCGTTCTGTGGCTACGACGTTTCGCCTATTTCTCACCTCGCCGCCAAGCTCGAAGCGCTCTACGACCGCATCCAGGACCCGGTGAACGACGCGATCGTCGACTTCGACGAGCGAGACCTTCTCAGGCTCGTGACGACGGCGGGCTTCGACGAAGTGCACCTGGAACTGCGCGCCGACATCGAGCCGAGGATGGACCCCCAAGCTTGGGAAGGCTACCTGGCCAGTTCCGGCAGCCCACTGGTGCCGACGCTCGGCGAAGCCATGTCGCAGACTCTGAGCGATGAGGAAGCCGCGCTTGTCGAACAACACCTTCGTCCGCTTGTCGAGCAGGGAATCGGCGAGCACCGGATGGCAAGCGCGCTTGTAAGGGCGGTCAAACATGGCGAGGGCGAAGATGCGACGGCACGCCCGAGTGCGGGAGCATGACCATGGATGAGCTACGTGAGGTCCTCGTAGGAGAATCCCCGGACGGTGTTCGCTGGGTCGTGCGTGCAGGCGTGGACAGCACCGGCGGCTTCTACACCTCGATCAATCGCAGCCTCGGGGACGCCACCGCTGAGTCAGGCATGGGCGGCGAAGCGCTCGCCCCGGGACGGGTGATCAACTTCTGGATCGGACAGGCCGACGGCACTCCACTGTTCGTCATGGCTCGTACCGCTCCGCGGGTTCAACGCGTCACCGTCGTGCTCGCGAGTGGTTTCCGGCGCGATCTGTCAATGTCCCCGGTCATTGAGGACTTCGACCTCCGGTTCACTGCCGGACGGCTACCTGACGGCGATCCGCCGGTGAGCATGGAGGTCGCCGTCGAAGGAGGCGAAACTCAGGTTCATGCCCTGCGATGGCCGCCGCCACGGTTCCGGCCGTCCTCACGCGGGAGCTGAGGGGCGCTCCAACGCCCCACCCGGACCGTTGAGCTTGCGGCCTTCAAGTCGATTGGCTTGTTGAGTAGCTCTTTCCGGCAGGTGTGCTCTCGGCGACGCACCTGGCGGCGATCGCGTGCCTGATCACTCCGTGGCAGGTGCCGGTCGAGAGGTTTGTGGTGCCGGCAACGTTGGCTCCGGCCGGCTGCGATGCCTGCTGGTCGACGGTGATCGAGCAGTCGGTCGTACTCGGCGAGAGGATCACCGGGACTTGCCGGCCGGCCGCGCCGCCTGGGTTGATCGAAACGGTGTTCGCCTTGGTTGACCCTTTGCCGCTCACGGACGTCAAGCCTGTGTCGACGGCCGTGATGGGCGATACGCCTGTGCCATCGCAGACTCCGAAGTGGGAATGGTTGCCGCTCGTGTAAAGCAAGTTGGCCGGCTCAGCTCTGATGGCGGTCTTGCTCGTCGACAAGAAACGAGGGGTCACGATCGCAAGCAGTATCCCGATAATGAGCATGACCACGAGAAGCTCGATCAGCGTGAAGCCCGCTGCAGCCTCTTCGAACCTGAGGCGACGGACACGGAGCCTCTCGGGCACCTCTGACACGGAAACATCCTCTCGGCTACACACTGCTGCCCTTAGTTCCATCGGACTGCAACCCGCCGAGCCTTAGGGGATCTTTGTGGGGCTCACCCGGCCCCACGGTGGTCTCTTGGGGACACCGCTCGCTTTGGCGCGATGACGTCCAGGAGGAGACTGATTGCAGTCTGGTTTCAGGACGTCGCAGTACGAGGAGCCGCTCGTTCAAATCCGGATGGTCCGCGAACCGGTGACGGCGATCCGGAGACGAGGAGGGCCGACCGGCCCGATTCGACATTGGTGGATGGTGCACGACCCCCGCTCGCCTTGCGAGGGAAGCCGGAGGGCCGTGCACCTCGTCGTCCTGGTCGAGATGCTCCAGGAGACGCTCGTCGATGGAGTCCAAGTGACGACGAGAAAGTCGTTCACTGCTCCATCAAACCCGATACTGCCGGACGAGAAGTCGTCCGAGCAGATCGACTCTGTGTAGCGCCTAAGTCTCAGGCGCTAGGGAATCCACCTGTCTGCGGTGTCGAGGCACCGCTCGGGGCCGTACCTACTGCCGCGCAGGCGCTGGCCGGTACCCCTGGGTCGACCGCGTAGTACGTGCCAATGCCAAGTCCGCCCCAGACAGTCGAGCTTGGGGCCTTCAAGTCGATGATGAACCAGCAGTCCCTGGTGCCCGGAGCGTACGCCGCCAGAACGAT
>PMVZ01000160.1:0-1708 GCA_003166375.1 Acidimicrobiaceae bacterium
GACGTAACTGCGCTCGGTGGAAAGCGCTGCATCGGCGCCCGTCCTACGGGTGACGGCTGCTTTCGATAGCCCCTCCGCGTAACAGCGATGGAGGAAGTATCCGACCTGGACGCGTTCGAGTTCGACATGATGGTGAACTATTGCGCCGGGAACGTGCACGAGCTCGGCACCGGCCATGTTCAGTCGAACCCGGATCGCGAATTCGGTCTCCTCACATCCCAAAGGAAGAACGCCCAGCCGACCCATCTCAGTGTCGAAGGTGCCGAGCTGGTCAAAAAGGTGCCGACGGAAGGACATTGCGGCCCCGATGAGGTTGCGAACGGGAGCGACCGTTTCTGGCAGTCCGGTGTAGCTACAACCGACTACCCAATCGAACTCGGTCGGCAACCATCCAGGGCGCTTTTCGGGCCAAACAGCCAACGCCCGGCCTCCGGCACCCACCACCGACGGCTTGTCGTATTGTGCGAGCAACTCCTCGAGCCAACCGGGATCTGCCTCTGCGTCGTCGTCGAGGAACGCCACGACGTCACCCCGCGCCGCCCGCACGCCCGTGTTACGAGCGCCAGACAGGCCTTGGCGCTCGTCGCTTGCCAGGACCTCGACGTCATCCGGAAGCGAGAGACGGGCTCGCTTTAGTAGCTGCTCGTTGTGGTCGATGACAACGACGCACTGTTCTGGGAGGCGGCGCTGGTCACGCAGGGAGTGCACCGCCCGCAGGAGCGACTGCCAGCGACGCTCGGTATATGCGCAGATGACGACCGTCACGCTCTCGGCAGCGCTGGGAACACTCTCCGTCGCGGACAGTCGGTGTCCCTCCACAGATCTCAATACGCCGCCAAAGGTTGTGACGGACTCGCCAATCACGAACTCGAGCGTGCAGTAGGAGAGTATTCCAGCTCGCTGCGACGGATCCGAAGGGCTTCGCTGTCGAGATGCGGAGCGTGGAGCTCAAGGATCGCCGCCATACCCGCCGTCGCCCCAGCGTCCGAGATGTGGCTGCACCGCCATTCGACGAGAATCGTCCGGAGAACCCGGAGGCCATCAGAGAAGGCATTGAGGTTGCTAGCGCCGCTTAGCCTGTCGCGCTCGAAGCTCGGAACCTCGACGACACGGAGCAACGCTCGAGCAACTCGAATGTGGAGAAGCATCTCGATCTCGAACCCGTCACCCCATTGCTTCGTCTCTTGGGCGGCTTCCGCGGACACAGGGGTCGCCGCCTTTCCGCCGTGGTCCAAACCGAACGATGGGAGGCAACGTCGCCAGAACGCGTTGAAGCCGTAATTAGGATCCGTGTAGCGCGTGTGACACAGGACATTCACGATCGCACTCAAGAACTTGCTGCCCGCTCGGCGAAAGGAGGTTATGTCAGCGCTGCCGCCGCCCTGCACGAACCTGGAACCCGACACGAAATCCGCTCCAGACTCGATGAGTGTTTGAACGAAGCGGGGAATTTCCGCGGGATTCGTCGAGCCGGCGGCATCCATCAACACGATGATGTCGCCGGTTGCCGCGGCGATACCGCATGCCAGGGCATTCCCTTTCCCCCGGCGTGTCTGCTGGATGATAGTCATGTCCGGACGGAGCCGACGAGCCACTTCGACCGTGCCGTCAGTCGATCCGCCATCGACGAGGACAACCTGATCAACGCCAACCGGCAGCACCGGAAGTACGTGGGCGATATTGCGCACCTCATTGAGCGTCGGAATAA
>PMVZ01000160.1:1732-4853 GCA_003166375.1 Acidimicrobiaceae bacterium
AAGTCCTGAGTGCATGTTTGTCCGCTGAAATCGAGCCTTAACGGCGACTTTCGCGGACCTCTGAACAGGGATTATCCGAGAAGCCCGCTGACAGTAGTTAGTCGATTACTTTAAGCGGTGATGCTGGGAGTGAACAGTTTGACACTGAGAGCGCGTGGCGAGACAACCTTTCGAAGGGCACGGTCTAGGCGGCCGAGACATTGACCTCGATTCCGGGACCTCAATGAGGCTTTCGGTCCGGCGTTTACGCGGTTTCGGAAGCTCTAACAGGCTGTAGGGAAATCGATGTTGACCATGCATGAGCATGCAGGTGGGGTGCAGTAGCTCACACAACCGGTGTCCAATGCGTCCACGTCGTGCGCGCAAATGGCGAGGGCTGAAGTCGGGTCAGAGGAATTCGGGGACGGCGCGGCGGAGAGCGGGTCTCGGGGATGGCTACTCGGCGGAGAAGACCACCGAGGGATTGTGGTGGAAGACCTTCAAGAGGTTGTGGACGGCGAAGATGAGCGCGGCTTCACTGTCTGCGGCATCGAGGCCCCGCCTCATGAAGCGACGAAAACCGCGGTTCTCCTTGGTGTCGCCAAAGACAGGCTCGACGGTGTGCGAGCGTGTCGCGTAGGCCTGCGCGCCCTCGGGGGTCCGCAATCGGTGCTCCATCGCCTCGAGCGGGCTCGCGTCGGGAGCCGGCGGGCCGGTCGTCCCGCCCATCTCCCGTGATGCTCTGCGCTGTTTCCAGTCCTTGGTCGTCGCGATGAGACGGTCGGGGCCCTCCGCTGTGACGTTGCCCTCGCTCCAGTAGCCGGCGTCGGCGAGCACGAGGCCGATCGGTTCTTCGATCCCGGCCTCTTCTGCTACTTCCTTCGTCGCCTCGATCATCGGGACGAGCTGACCGAGGTCGTTGTGGTCCTTCGTCGCGGCGTAGGCGATGACCACCTGGTCGGCGTTGACCGCGGCCTGGACGTTGTAGCCCTGCACCCATCCCTGCTGGGTCTTCATGATCCGGCTGTCGGGGTCGGTGACGTTCACGACGATCTTCGCCTGTGGAGCGGCCGCTGCGGCACACTGGGCCTCTGCCAGGCGCTCGGTTGCCCGGGCGAGGGCTGTGGCGAGGTCCTCGCTCTGGGGAGCTCGTGCCGCCTTGACCTTCGTCGCGGCGAGGTCCGCCTCTGCTCGGGCGAGGCAGGCACCTGGGTCCTTCGGCTTTCGTCCCCGTAGCTTGCGACCGGCGCGAGCCTCCTCAGCCGCTCGGGAGAACCGAGCAGCCTCTGCGGCTTTGAGTGCTGACTCTTCTGCCTCGGCCTCTGTGAGCGCCGCCTGCAGTCGGGCGAGGCGCGTGCCTCGATGACGCAGCGGCTCGTCGACGAGCGTGTCGAAGAGCTTGGCTCCGGTGTCCTCGGTCGCGTCGGTGTCGGCCGCCTCGGCGAGGATCTTGTCGATCTCGGCTCGGATCCACGCGGCGTCGCGGTTCTTGTCGAGTGCCGCGTCGGAGCCGATCTTGGTGCCGTCGAGCGCGAGCTGGCCCAAAGAAGCGAGCCCGGCGCGGTGGCAGAGCTTCACCACCTCGACGAAGATCGCCTTGATCGCCGCCTCGTTCTCCGCCCGAAAGCGCGCGATCGTCGTGAAGTGAGGAACGAGGTTCACACAGATCACCCGGAAGGCGAGGTCCGAGCGGCACGCCGCCTCGATCGCCCGGGAGGAGCGCATGCCGGTCGCATACGCGTAGAGCAACGCGGTGAGCATCATCTCCGGCTCATACGCCGCCCGCCCTGCGCCGTCGGTCGGGTGCGCCTCAGAGAGAGCGGAGGTGTCGAGGAGCCCGACCGCGTCGATCAAGAAGTAGGCGAGATGGCCCTCCTCGAGCCAGTCCAACATGCTCGGCGGGAGGAGAAAGAGCTGATCACGGTCACCGCGCATATATCCATATGCCATGGCATGATCATACTTGATAGAGCGAACTCAGACAACATCTATTGCAAGAGATCACTCCGCTTCTGACGGCGATCTCACTGCATCCTGATGCATCAGATCGATTACTCACGCGACCCGGCAAGCATTTTGCTACAGCCTGCTGAGAGGATGCGCAAGAATTAATCCTGCGATGAGTGGACCGTGTAGTTCCACTCGCCGTGGAACTCGTGGTGGGTGAGTGGCACGGCTGCAAGTTCTTTGTTGGAGATCTTCACGCCAACCGGGTAGTAGCCCTCATCGCGGTCGGCTTGGATCTTCAAGCCCTTCTTCGTCGTCGTGCCGGCGATCAGCTGGACGACGGTGCGGTATGAGACGAGCGGCCTTCCTCTCCAGTTCATGGTGATGAAGCTGAACATCCGGTGCTCGATCTTGTTCCACTTCGAGGTGCCGGGCGGGAAGTGGCAGACGGTGATCTCGAGACCCGTCTCCTTCGCGAGCTTGGCGAGCTCGACCTTCCAGGCGCGGAGCCTGTAGCCGTTCGAGCCTCCGGAGTCGGCGCAGATCAAGAGCTTCGTGGCTTCGGGGTATCGAGGTCGCCCCATCTGCTCCCACCAGCGCTTGATCGTGGCCACCGCGAAGCCAGCCGTGTCGGCGTCCTCCCCGACCGAGACCCAGCCCTCGTTGGCGCCCATGTCGTAGACGCCGTACGGGATGGCCTTTCCCATGTCCGGGTCGATGAAGTCGTGGACCAGGGTGCGGACCGGTTCACCTTTCGGCTGGTACTCCTTGCCGGCGTTCGAGTACTCGCCGACGAGCTCCTTCTTCTTCGTGTCGACGCTGATCACCGGCTCGCCGGCAGCGAGGAACGAGCCGGCGGTCGAGTTGATGTAGCCGAACTGGGCGTCCCTGTCCACGTGCTGGCGGCCTTCTTTCTGCTTCGAGGTGCCCTGCAAGCTATAGCCCATGCCAGCGAGCAGGTCCCCGACGGTGTTCGGCGAGACCGCAAAGCCCTTCCCCGCGAGGGTGCCTGCCAGCTGGTAGGTCGACTTGGCTGTCCACTGCAGAGGCGACATCGGGTCTCCCCGAGCCTCGGGGAAGACGAGATCGTCGAGCTCCAACAACAGACCGGGATCCTTGTCGATCAGCCGCGGGCGTCCCGCTCCCGGGCGACGCACCCGCCCGCTGGGCTTGGCTCCCTCGTCGAGCTCACGCA
>PMVZ01000384.1 GCA_003166375.1 Acidimicrobiaceae bacterium
TTGCAGGTCGGCGAGGAGATTGAGGATGGCCGCCTGCACAGAGACATCGAGTGCTGAGGTCGGCTCGTCGCAGACCAGGACGCGCGGTGCACCCGCGAACGCGCGGGCTATGGCGACCCGTTGCTTGAGCCCGCCTGAGAGCTGGTAGGGGCGTAATTCAAGATGGCGCTCCTCCATCCGCACCGAGCGGACTATCTCGAGAAGGCGACTCTCGCATGTCTCGCCCGAAAGACCCGCCAACTTCTTGAGCGCTCTGGTGACGATGTGACGCACGCTGTGGCGACGGTTCAAGGCGGAGTCGGGGTTCTGGAAGATGATCTGCATCGCCTGCAACTGCTCGTGGCTGCGGGAGGTGCATTCGGGCGCGAGCGGCAGGCCATCCAGTTCGATCACCGATCCTTCGTCGGGCACGGTGAGCCCGAGCAGGACGCGGGCGAGGGTCGTCTTGCCGCACCCCGACTCGCCGACCAGTCCGAGCGTCTCTCCTGTCTTCAAATCGAGGTCGACGCCGACGACGGCACGGACGTGTTCGCCGCGGACGTGGAAGGTCTTCGACACGCCCCGCAGGCGGATCACCGGGTCCCCTCCGCCCTCGGCGTCTCGCTGCTTGACTTCGACCGGGGTTGCNNGGTGGCGTCTCCTCGGCGCAACGCTTTGTCGCAAGCGCACAGCGCTTGGCGAACACGCATCCGACCTGGACTTCTCCCGGTCCGGGAAGGAAACCGGGAATGGCGTCGAGGCGGCCATGGTCCTTGCGCTGACCGCCTTGCGGGACGCAGCGCAGCAGCCCGACGGTGTAGGGGTGCCGCGGGTTCTCGAAGACTTCCCGTGCCGGGCCTTGTTCGACGAGCTCACCGGCGTACATCACCCCGATCCGGTCGCACATCTTCGCGATCACCGCGAGGTTGTGGCTGATGAACAGGACCGAGGTCTGGAACTGCTGGCGCAGAGACGACACGAGGTCGAGGACCTCGGCCTCGACAGTGGCATCGAGCGCCGTCGTCGGTTCGTCGAGGATGAGGAGCGAAGGCTCGGAGGCAAGCGCCATGGCGACCATGACGCGCTGCTGCATGCCACCGGAAAGCTGGTGCGGGTAGACGCGCAATGCGCGCCCTGGGTCGGCGATCTGGACCACGCGCAGCATCTCCTCGGCGCGCGCCAGAGCCTCAGGCTTCCTCATCCCGGCGATCTCGTACACCTCGGCCAACTGGAGTCCTACACGCATCGACGGGTTGAGAGCTCGGCCGGGCTCCTGGTACACCATCGAGACCGTACGGGCGCGGAACTGGCGCAGGGAGCGCTTGTCCATGGCGGCGACGTCCTGCCCGTTGACGGTGATCGAGCCTCCGCTGAGGCTGCCGTTCCTTGGGAGGTAGCGAGTGATCGCGAGGGCGGTGGTGGACTTGCCGCAGCCCGACTCGCCGACGAGACCGAACGACTCCTGTCTTCCGATTCGGAACGAGACATCGCTCAGCGCGGGCCGGTCGGTGCCTCGCACGCGGTAAGTCACGTCAAGGTGGCTCACCTCGAGAGTCGTGGGCGCCTCCTTGACGGTGGCGGGCACGCCGGAGCAAGCGGCAAGTGTCATTGGATGAGCACCGCCTCGATCGAGTCGCCGATGAGATTGACCGCGATGACGAGCGACGCGATTGCGAGCGCCGGGAAGAGCGTCTGCCACCAGTAGCCGGCCGCAATGTACGAGTAGTTGTTGGCGATATCGGCGCCCCAGTCCGGCGTGGGCAGCTGCACTCCGAAGCCGAGAAACGACAGCGTTGCGATCGTGAAGATCGCATATCCGAGCCGGACTGTGAACTCGACGAGGATCGGACCGAGCACGTTAGGGAGGATCTCGACGAACATCACGTGGGGGACGCTCTCGCCTCGCAGGCGGGCGGCTGAGAGGTAGTCGAGCTCCCGTTCCTGCAGCACTGCTGTGCGCACGGTCCTCGCGATGATGAGGGAAAAGACGAAGCCGACGATGACGACCAGCGNNTGTCGACAAACCCCCGGAGATAGCCTTGTGCGAGGCCGATCGTCGTGCCTAGCGCCGTGCCCAGCAGTGTGGCGAGCGGGGCGATCTCGAGGATGTCGCGAGCGCCGACGATCACCCGCGAGAGCACATCCTCGCCGACCGAGTTGGTCCCGAACCAGTGAGCGGCCGACGGTGCGAGATTCTGGTTCAAGATGTCAGGTGTCGTGGCGTTGTAGGGAACGAACCAAGTCCCGAAGATCGCGCAGATGACCCACCAAAGCACGATCGTCGATCCGATGACGAAAGCTTTCGCGTGCAAGAGCTGGCGGAGCTGCTCGTGACGGATGCGCCCTACCGAGACGTCGAGGGCTCCAGCCGCGCCGAGGGGGGTAGAAGGGAGCGTCTCGGGCTCTGCCGGTTCGCTGGGCGACGGCGCCGCGTCGAGTGAGGCGCCTGTCGCTCCAGCGGCGGCGAAAGGCCCGAGGGAATCGTCTCCAGTCGTCAATCCGCCTTCTCCAGCCGGATTCGCGGATTCAACACCGTGTAGAGGACGTCGGCGATGAGCGTCGCTGTGAGGTACACGATGCCGATGAAGAGGACGCCCGCTTCGAGCGTCGGGAAGTCCTTGTCGTCGGCGGCCGTGAGGATCAGCCTGCCGATGCCCGGGTAGTTGAAGAGGACCTCGATCACAAAGAGCCCGCCGATCAGGTAGCCNNGTGCCGTCGGATCACCACCCAGCGAGGCAGGCCTTTGAGCGTCGCCGTACGGACGTAGTCGGAGTCGAGCGCCTCAATCGTGCCCGCGCGGGCCATGCGGGCGATGTACCCGAAGAGGACGAACACGAGCGGAATTGCGGGAAGGATCAGGTAGCGCAGCTGGGTGAGCAACGGCGAGCCGGGTGGGGAGCTGGCGGTGACGGGCAGCACCTTGAGGACGATCGCGAACACCACGATCAGAACGACACCTGACACGAACTCAGGCACTGCCGACAGCGAGAGGCCGGTCGTGCTGATGACGCGGTCGACTGCTCGCCCTCGGTTAAGGGCCGCGACAACGCCGCCGAGGATGCCTAGAGGCACGACGATGAAGAAGGCAACGGCCGCGAGCTTGAGGGAGCGCTCGAGGGCTGGGAAGAGGAAGGAGCTGACCGGCGCCTGGAACTGGTACGAAGTCCCGAGATTGCCCCGAACGATTCCGGAGATCCAGCTCAAGTACTGGAAGACGAGCGGGCGATCGAC
>PMVZ01000291.1 GCA_003166375.1 Acidimicrobiaceae bacterium
CTCCTCGGTGACGAACTCCGCGATGTCGTCGGGCGCGATCTCGTAACTCGGGCCGTCGAGGGGTACCACGACCGCTCGGCGTTCTCCGAAGGAGATCTCCGTGGCGACGGCGGTGAGCGGCAGCACGCCGGTGGGAAGAACGTCGTCGGCGAGGAGCGCGTTGAGGAGCGTCGACTTGCCGCGCTTGAACTCGCCGAGCACCGAGACGTGGAAGCGTCCTTGTGCCAGGCGATGGCCGAGGCGCTGAGCGCGTTCGGCGATGTCGCCGGTGCGCCCCGCGACGGACGCCAGCTCGAAGGCCGTTGTTGTCAACTGGTCAAGTTCGCTCGTCACGGCATTTTCCCGGGGTCGTGTCCGATCACGTCGCCGTGGGAGGCATCAGACCAGCTCGCAAGCCCTCGACGGCGAGTTTCATAGCCCGGCACCGCTATCTCCGGGCTGGTCGGCTGGTCGTCAGGCGGGGCCACGATGGCAAAGACATAGACGTTTCTGACACGGGCGTTGAGCAACGAATCCAGTACGAGCGTTGAGCAAAGAAGCTTGATCTAGTTAGCTCCATCGAGAACAGAGCTTCTTTTCGGCTCGCCTCAGTCTCCAACGACTTGTCGCCTGTTGTGGGTGACCTCGAAGGTTGCGCACTGCTCTCCACTGCCAACTCCTGCGCTAGTTTGCCGACCGTTCGCAGGGGCTATCAGCCTTGTCAGGCAGCTTGGGCGAGCTCCATCGCCACTCGAATGGTACTCGCGTCGATGCTCCTGAGTCGACTTTCGTAGTCTCGCTGAGGGTGCTCCGGCTGCCGGGTGGCCCCAATGCAGCAACGGCGAGCGCTTCGACCAATACGTCAACTGTTTACTGGTCAAGGGTTGGAGTCCCGAAGTCGGGGATATTCGTTCCCGCCACAGCGTCCGACGTAGCTCGACCATCGCGTCGACAAAGGCGTGCATCACCTTGGCGGGGTTCCAGGGCTTCACCGAGAAGCTCGGGCGGCCCCCGCTGATCTCGAGATACCAGACCCAGATGATGCCATACAGCCAGAACGACAGCCCGCGGCCCGCTCGGGTCCCTTGTCCTTCGGGCTCTTGGCCTCGACGTCTCGCTTCACCTCGCGGAAGCACATCTCGATCGGCCAGCGCCCGGCGTAGATGTCGACCACCTCGGCTGGTAACATGACAAGGTCGGTGTCTGGAGCCGCCTTCCTGACACCTCAGTCAAGACCTGCGGCTCAATCGGGATCAGCCGCGGTCGGCAAGAGAGCGCCCATCCGCTCGAGATGTCTAAGCCCCGGTAGTCGAGTGCGGATTCCCCACCCATAGCGGACTGTTGACACTCGCTATCGCAGCTGTCATCGAGCCGCACATCGGCTCCCCGCGACAGGCACGATGGAGCCGTGACAACGTATGAGCCACCTACCGGCACGGTGAGGATCACCTGTGATCGGTGCGGCACCACGTCCCTCGAGCCACTCGCCGGTCGCGTGATGTGCCGGAGCTGCAGCACCCAGGTCTGGCCAAGATCGTTGGACGCCAAGAGGTTCCTTCTCGACTCGAATGCCTACGACTACCTGGTTGTGTCCGCCGAGATCCAGTACGTCGCAATCGACGTACACAAGCGGGGCCTCGTCGAGTACCTGATGACGTCGATCCAGGTCGACCAGATCTCCAGGGTGCCGGACGCGGAACGCCGCAACGCCATGTCCGCCATTCCGTTCGTGATCACGCCGACGTACGGCCTCGTCCTCGGCCTTTCCAAGGTGGGTCTGGCCCGCTTCGGCGAGCCGGAGAGGGTCGCCGCGATCGACAGCGCGGTTGGCAACCACACCGAGGACGCCCTGCTGGCCACCACGGCTGCGTATGAGGAAGCAGTGCTCGTCACGGAGGACCACCGTCTGCGGAGCAAGGCGATCGCCGAGGCCGGCGAGGTGTGGTGGCCGCAGGAGTTCGTCGACTACATCCGGTCGCTGTGAGCTACGGAGCGTCCGAGCATCGGCTGCCACCGATCGACCGGCGGCCGGGAACTTCGTGGCCGAGGACCCCCGCTACGTGATGGAGCTTGCGCGCCGGGACGACTAGTTACGCGACTGGCAATGTTCGCAGGCTCATCGCGACCGTCACGCTCATAAGGCACCCGAACCGTTCGTCAGTTACGTCGGTGACAGCTCTCAGTGAGCTCCGGAGAAGAGGCAGTCTGTCGCGACGACCGGTCCGATTATGGCTCAGACATGGGCCTGGTGACACCCAACTCCACGGCAGTCGAATGCCAGGTGCTCGGAGGCGGAGGCACCCAGTGAGCGGGATGGACGACTCCCAATCCCAGACGTGGAGGGACCTCGACGCCATGCCCCGGGCGTACAGGATCTACCTCGTGAACTACGAAGAACTGGCGCGCAAGCTGCGCGTCCTCGACGACCCTGGCCAATGGCTTCCGATCATCTCGGTCGGAAGCGGAGCACTGATCCCCTTCCTCCAAGAGGTCGAGCGTCTCCTACACAACTTCCTTGCGGCCGCTTTCACCTTGTCGTCGACTATCAACGCGGCCGCAAGGCGACGTTGATCAGGGGACACGAGGAAGTGGTCGGCCTTCGAGAAGGAGACTCCCTTCCGGCGCCTCGGCGCCCCGGCGTTTGTGTTCGGCCTTCGCAACCTGGCCCAGCACGACATCATTCCCCTGACGTCGAGTCAAGCGTCAGCGCAACGAAATCCTGACGGCAACTTCACGTCGACCCATTCGATCATCCTTGACCGCGAAGCCCTACTCGGGGCTCGAGTGGGACAAGCGTCATCGTTCTGGACGGCAATACCTCGATGAACTCGGACACGATCCTGACCTCCGCAAGGTCATCGAGAGTTTCACGCACGACGCGGTGACCTTCACGGCTTGGTTCTACGACCAGATCGCCGACGAGGTCGCACTGCTCCCACCGGAACGCCGCCGACAGGCGAAAACGGGGCGAGCGTCCATCGACCCTGCACACTTCGCAACCGGGTATGCCGGTTGGAGCCGACCCGGCGATTGGCAACCGAACGAGGCATAACTGCAGCGTCCAGACCGCAGTCCCGCTCTCTGTGGGATTCCAAGCACGCACGCCGATAGCGGACCTCCCTTCCCGTGAACGATCCAGGCGTCCTGAAGGACGGCCCAGGTTTCGACTAGGACGGCTGAGGTTTGGGCGGAGCGACGCCAAGGGCCTACGTTGGTCGAAGAGGTTGCCCGAACCGCAGCTTTACGGCTGCTCGAGCTGCGTGGTCCACTTCCCGATGGCACGCAGCGCCGCGTCGGGAGTTACGCCCTTCGCAGCACTCAGTTCGAGAACAAGCCTGAAGGCGAGGAAGCGGTAGCCCGAAATCAGCTGGCCTGCCATTGCGCCACCCACGGCGCCAGCATCTGCCATCCGTCTCATGTGCTCGTTCCAGTGCCGCTCCGCGAGGTCCTGTGACTGACCCACGTAGTCAGAGACCGTGGGCGTCAGGTCTTCAATCGCGCTGCGCACATCATCGATGAGCTTCGGGTTCAACGGCTCGAAATCGTCAGCCACTCCATGCTCCTCTCAGCTCGATTCGTCGATGCCCCGTGGAGCGCGAACCAACGCCGTGCCCACCTGCCACCGCCCCGAGTACACGGACTCGAAGCAACCGGGATATTTGTAGAGCACCTCGCGTACCAGCGGAGCGCTTTGGCCGACTCCGAGGCTCGGCAGTAGCTCAGCGAGCTCAACCGCGGATTGATGACCCTGCGCACTGCCGAGAGCGTGGAGGCAGGCGCGGGTTAGCACGTTCCCTCGCTGCTGCTCGCCAGCGAGCCGCTCTCGGCTCGGCGCGGCTGGCAACGCGCGATTCATCCGGGTGATGGCGGCAACGTACTCAGCGCTGAACGCCGCAGCCACATTGAGCGCCTGCTCGAGACCGTTGCGGACCCCGTCTCGGCGCTCCTCTGGCATCCGGTGGTACAGGTAGCCCCCGCCACCGATGACCACGCCGGCAATTAACAGTCTGATCCACGGGTTGAGGCTCCCGGTCAGCTTGTCGAAGAGGCCCCAGACACCCATGCCCAAGGCACCGGTGAGCATCGCTCCAACCTGGAAGAGGCTGCCCACGACTCCCGCGTCGCCGCCAGCGCCGAGTACCTCGCGCCACGCTCGCACCTCGTCGTTGGAGAACTCGCGTCCGTACACCGCCCTGCAAGCTTTGAGGTCTTCGCTCATGTAAAAGGCTCGCAGCAACAGCGCAAGCGTGACGGACGGGATGTCGTCAGGATCGTCAACGCGGAGAACCTCCACTCGGTCCTGCTCTTCGGTCGATAACAGTCCGTCCGGCACCTGCCGCACTGCCCGCAGTAGTGGCGCGTATGACGTCTTGAAGTGTTTGACGAACTTGGCGACCGGCACGTCCTCCTCTTCGCACCACTCCTGGTAGTGCTCGTGGAGTTCCTCGAGAACGTGACGAGCGCAGAAGAGCCGAAGCATCTGACTGTTGGCGCCATTGACCAGTGTTGTCGGTGTGCCCTCGTGTCGGCAGGCGTAAATGATGTCGTTGCGCAGCGTGTTCGCATCAACGACGACAAGAGAGGCTCGCCACAGTGTCGTCGCCGGAAATACGCCATCCGCATCCGGGAGGCGGATTGCCTCGGTGGTGTTGTAGAGATGGAAGTGCCGGACCATGCCTTGAACAAGCCCCCGCAGCTCTTCCGCCCTTTGCTGTTCAGCCTTTTGCCGAGCAATGAACTCGGCGAGGTGCGGTGCGGCGGAATCCGTTTGGCGGTTAGAGCGTTCGTCGTAGAGGAAGGCCTTGCCGACGAGTGCAGTCGCGCTCCCCTCTTCGCTGGGCTGCAATCGGAGCCGGTCCCAGACCTCGTCCGCACTTCCTACTCCCTCGGCGGCTTGATCGATTCGCGCGACGAGTCCATCAAACGACTCGCCCTCGGCTGGACTCGCCTCGCTGCTCATGGCTAGAGGCTACGACCGGGGTGTGTCAGTTTCCGGCTGTCCTCCCTCGGCTCATAACTACACGAAGCGATACACAGCACTGTGTACCAGCCGGGAATCGCCACCAAGTGCCCTGAGCTCGTCCATCCGCGCGAACGTTGATCCGCGGTGGGATCGTTAAGCAAGATGTCCGTACGGTCCACGGAGCACCGCTGGTTTGACTTAGGAGCTGCCGCACTCGATCGGCTCCTCGTCCCAAAACTGGGTGACAAATACGTCTGTCCCCTCTGCCGAGACTCGTTCGACCGAAGTCAGATCGCGACGGACCTCACGGTAGAGCACGCGCCTCCGTCAAGCATCGGGGGTCGCGGGATCGCGCTGACCTGCCGGGCTTGCAACAGCCGGTCAGGAAGTCAGCTCGACGCCGAGCTGCTACACCACCACAACACTCGGCAACTCGCGCGGGGTGGCACTGCCGTATACGAGGACGTCGAGACGACTCAAGAGGGCACGCTCGCGCGCGGCCGACTCGCGATCGGCCCAGAAGGACTGAGGTTCGACCCCATCGAACGTCAGAACCATCCCGAACGGCTTCAGGAACACCTTGAAGTCTCGTCGCGATGGGCACAAACTCCCTTAGCCGGGCGAGAGATCACGATGCGGATCCCCATTCGAGGCAATCCGCGTCTGGCTGATCTTTCGCTCATTCGTGCAGCCTTCCTGGTCGCATTTGCGACCTTCGGCTACGTCTACGCCCTCCAAACCGCCTTCGAGGTACTCATCAAGCAGCTTCATTCACCCAACGAGCAGTTGATCGATCCCCTGCCGATCTTCTACGACGACTCGTCTCCTGACGATCTCCGTGAGATCGCGCTGGTGACGCGCCCCCATCTTCTTCGAAGCGTGATCGTCCGCATCGGTCCAGCGGCCATTTTCCTCCCCCTGGAATGGGACGATCGGTTCTTCGAAGACTTCGACGACCGTCGACGCGAATTCGTCGCTGGCGTCACGGACCCAGCAGCGTTCTCGCTCGGCGTCGAGCGGTTCGATTGGCCGACATCACCCCAGCACCTCTGGGATGGGGTTGAGCGGCAGACGACCTGACACCGCGCACTCAATCGCGGAACTGTCATCCAGGCGACGATCCTGGAAAGCAGGGCGTGATTATCGGCGTCGCAACTCCTTCAGCGCCCGCACGAGCTGACCGAGGATCGCGAGTGCCCGCTCACGCCTTAATTCTGACGCCGGCAGTTCGGAGCGTCTCAAGCCACTCATCCCCCGCGCGTGCGGCGCTCCCG
>PMVZ01000158.1 GCA_003166375.1 Acidimicrobiaceae bacterium
GGAGACTCAATTGTTGGGACAGAATTCTCTTTTTCCCAGCTGATAGTGACACTCCGAGCGCCAGAACTAGCTCTGAAAACAGACCGTGATCATGATCCTACCGAGCAAGGCGGCCGGCCTGGGTCAAGAGCGGGCAGGGCCACGAATGGACGTTGAACGAACGAGCGCGCGAGGTTGTATCGATTGAAGACTCTGTCGCGTTGGAACGTCGCGACCTTCACTCTCACGTCGGCAGGGGCGAAGAACGCCGTCCTCGATCAGGACGGGAGACCTCGGGCGACGATTTCGACAAGTGTCGATGCAGACAGGCCCTTCGAGCCGACCACCAGGTCCCGAAACTGTCCACCTCCGATGGAGATGCGAACGCCGAGATTCACTTGTGGCGAGCTCGGCCCATTGGAGGCGTCATCCAGCCAACCTTGGTCCGAGCCGACCCGCACTGATGAGGAGCCAATGACCTCGAAGGGGTCAAGACTGGCGCTCGTAGGCGTGTACGGCACGGAAAGCGCCATGGTGACGCACCCGCCGTCGCTCGTTACGGCGGAGACAATCTGCGATGAGGTGTACGGACCGGCCACGACGTTCGGTATCGCCGGCACCGCCGGTGATGCCAGCATGTTGGAAGGCACCTGGAAGACCGCTACCGGCCAGCACGTGGCCAAAGTGTCGGCAGTCAACTTATAGGTGCCCGGCAACGCGAACGAGTAACCGGCCAGATGAAGTGCTGTGCTTCCTTCCCAGTGTCAGGCGAACTACCGGCGGCAACGAAGATCGCCGCGCCGGCGACTAGTGCTGCCGTCACGACCACGCTGGCGACGAGACGCAATCTGAACCGGTGCGGAGAACTCGCGACCGTCACGGGCGCATCCGCGGCATCGAGCCAGGTAGGCGTGATCCTCATCCGGGCGCGGCCATGCGCGACGACAGTCGCGTCGGGGTCCGGAGCCTCGTGCATGTACTCGCGTACAAGGACAAGCGCGTCCATTACACCTCTCCTTCTTTAGCTGGCACGATCACGAGGTCGCGCCAACGCTGAGAATCGCGACCAGGTGACACCTCTGGAACTGTGCTGTTTCGTGCCCGAAGCGTCGATTGCAGCCGTCGACGGGCGCGCCAAAGGCGGCTCCGGACGGTACTCGGCGGGATGCCGAGAGCGCGGGCGATCTCTGCCGACGTCAAGTCCGCGAACGCCGTCAGACAGATGACGTCACGAGACCTGTCGTCAAGTTGAGCGAGCCCGGCAAGCAGCCGACTCCGTTGAGACGAAGCGAAGAGGCGCTCGGTCGCAGCCTCGGTGTCCGGCTCGATCTCATCGTTGGCGACGCTCGCCCGAGCGCGGCGTCGAAGCTCGGTGACCTCTTCCTTCCGGTGATTCGCAAGAGATTCGTCGCTATGCCGAACAGCCAAGACCGAACCTCTCCGCGGCTCGGGTCGTAACTGGACCGCTTCGCGAACGCGACGGCAAATGCGTCCGCCGCGAGCTCTTTCGCGGGCTCGGGTCCGACACGACGCTCCAGGTACCGGAATATGTCCGTGAAGTGCTCCTCGAACAGGACGCCGAAAGCGGCTGGATCGTCCAGCGATGCGCTGAGCACCTCGCGATCCGAGTCGATCTCACCCATCACCTAGTACTTGTCACGAGGAGGGGTTGCGTCCCAAGGAATCTCGCGTGGCATGTCCATCCAGCGTACGGACCTTCCGCACGCCCATGGATTCGAGTTGCATTCACGCAACGCGCATCAATGAGCCCGTCGTCGCGATGCGTGTGCCATGGCACAAAGAGCGAACGGCGCCGTGTGTAGGGCACTGGAAGCTCAATCGCGCCGCTTGGGGAAGACTATTGCCAGTCGCAGATTCGCGCTGCCGACCCTCGGACGCGTACCCCACTGACAGGCGACTCATGAGGTGGCTCCAGTTTCGTGCCGCGTCGTCTCGTTGCATCTGGTGGCGTCCCGGTTTGATCTCCTAACAGGACGTCCGAGTCGCTGGCGGCACCCTCATGGATGGTGCGGGACGGGTTGGGAAGCCCAATCAGTATTCAACCGGTGGCGACACAATCTTGGGTGAGTGTTGGCTGGGACCCTATGGCCGGAGCCTGGAGAGTTCCACAGTTCTTGAGCTACGGAAACTCCGTGCAGCACTTTGGTCTCCTCACGCGTGTTTAGAGGTATGAAGTGCAGTAGGGCGAGGAGCACGCTTTGGCTGAACTGGTCGCGCAACGCGAATACGAACGCTTCTTCGAGCTCGCAAAGGACTCATTGATGCGACAGGCCTTCCTGCTCACGGGCGATGTCGAGGAGTCGCGCGACCTCGTCCAAGAAGTGTTGTTGCGTGTTTGGCGGGAATGGACTCGGGTCCGCACTCTCGACAATCCTCAGGCCTGGGCAAGCCGGGTGCTGCACAACCTCGCCATCGGTCGCTGGAGGCGCGACCGGTACCGCAGAGGATTCCACCTCGGGGTCGTCCAGAAGGCGACGGCAGATCCCGGCGTCGGTCACCTTGACGTCGTCAACGCTCTCCACCACCTTCCGGCTAAGCAGCAACGGGCCCTGGTGCTGCACGACGTTGTCGGCTTGACGGTCGGGGAGGTAGCAGCCGAGCTTGGAGCTCCTGAAGGGACCGTTCGTTCCTGGCTCTCACGCGGAAGGGCGCTGATCGCGATCGAGATCGGTTTGACCTCTGTGCCGACGGTCAAGGGGACCCACTCATGACAACGAACCAGGAGCAGCCTTCTTCTCTTGATGCCCAAGTCGCCTCGAGACTCCGTGGTGCCGCTCAGGAGGCAGCCGACCAGCACTGGTCGTTCAGCGCAGACGATGTGTTCGCCGCTGTGTCTCCGCCGATGCATGCTCGACATCGCTACCGCCTACCCCGATCTAGTGTCGGCCGGGTGGCCACGACTGTGGTCGTGGCCGTGCTCATCGTGGTCGTGTTCCTCGTGCCGCTGCCCCAGCTCCACCTGTTCGGTCTAAGTCCTGCGAACCAGCCGTCCAGCCTCAATTGGTCGGCGACGGATCTCGGTCCGGCTGAGTTCACCGCAGTCGCCTGCTCGACACCGACTCACTGCATCGCTCTCGGCCCGAACGGTTGGACGGCGTCGTCCGACGACGGCGGAACGCTCTGGACGAGCGCGCAGGCGGTGAGCCTTCCCGATGCCAACTTCACAAAGGCTGTCTGCCCATCGGCGACCCGTTGTGTCGCCGTCAGCGGGCCGATCGAGACGGTGTTCACGTCGCTGCCAGGTATCGCCGTTGTCAGCTCGGACGGGGGCCTGCACTGGGCGCGGGCGAACATCCCGGGATCACCGGCCGAAATGACGGGCGGGCTCACCTGTCCGACCTCGAGCGTGTGTTATGCCCCGGCAACCGGTCTTGGTCGCAATGGTCAGAGCTTTCTCCTCAAGAGCACCAACGGCGGCCTCAGTTGGACCGCGCGGCTCGCCGGACCCAAGAACGGTTTCCGAGGAGCGATCTCGTGTCCGACTGCCCGACGATGCTGGGCCGTCGGAGGATCCTCCGAAATCGTGACGACGAGCGACGGTGGACGGACCTGGGAAGCCCAGAAGGTCCCGATGGGCGGGGGTGGGCAGCCAGGCCTTGAGGACCTTTACTGCCCGAACGTCCTCCACTGCGTCGCCGTCGGGATAGAGCCCAGCCCCGGTTACCCGATCGGAGTCGTAACAGACAACGGGGGTAGCTCCTGGCGCTTTGCCGATTTTCAGTATTCGTCCACTTCCATGGCGCAGGGGAGGGAAATCGGTGGTGCAGTGGCGTCTGCCACCTGCTCGGCCGCCGGCCGTTGTGTTGCGGTCGGCACAGCGGCCATTTCTGGTCCGATCCTGGAAGTGAGCGACGACTGGGGCAACAGCTGGCGACAGCCAGCCTCACCCTCGTCCGAGTCCGGCGGACGGCTGATGGCAGTGACCTGTGACGCACAAGAGCGCTGCATCGTCGTGGGTTCGACGGAAAACGGCGCCGCTCTCATCGCGACGAACTTGCCGCAGGCTTCTTGGACGGTGCGATACCAAGGCGTTGGCTCGAACTGGGCCTCGATCTCGTGCCCGGGGCTGAACCATTGCGTCGCGGTTGGCTCCGGCCCGCTTGGGTACCTGTACCCAGACGGGGCGGGCATCTTGACGAGTGACGACGGCGGCGTTCACTGGGTCCGACGGGAACTGCCAGCCGGCATAGTGGCGGTTATTGGGGTTGACTGCCCTGCCGCGGGTCGCTGCTTCGCGACGGCCGAGGTAGTCGCCTCTTCTGCCCTGCTTCGAAAAGGGACGCCGTGGGTCGCAACTATCCTCCGCAGCGATGACGGCGGAAGCACGTGGCACCTGGAGTCGCTGCCGGGCGCACTTCTTCTCGCGGGGATCAGCTGTCCGAGCTTGACGTCCTGCTTTGCAGCCGGCGCGGTAGACGCAAACGGTGTCGCAGGACATGACGCGATCGTGGCGACCGTCGACGGGGGCGCCCACTGGGTGGCTCAAGCGGTGCCGCCGCCGCCAGGCGCGCAAGGGCTCTCCACCATCTCATGTCCGAGTCCTCGTCAATGCTGGGCAGTAGGAGATTTGGTGGCGCTTGTGACGGCAAACGGCGGCCGGACGTGGCGGGATCAACCGCTTGCCGGAGTCCTGCAGGCGATTGACTGCCCGACAAAGCAGATGTGCGTTGTCACGAGCGTCGGATCAGGTACGACCTCGACTAGCTACTCTCCTGTCCACCTGACGCGCAACGGTGGCCGGACCTGGCTGAGCCCGCCATCGCCGGTGGAGAAGGCTGTTCTGACCGGCGTTTCCTGTCCTACGAGCTCGGAGTGCGTAGCCGTCGGGTCGGACTCGCACGGAGCGGTCGTGCTCGCAAGCTTCGACGGGGGTAGACGGTGGTCAGTGCAAACAGTCGCGCACTCGGTACAGGCGGTGAGCTATGACACGGTGCGCTGCGCTAAGCCTCGGCACTGCGTGATTCTCGGCGGGGGCTGGATCTCGGAGCTCGTGATCGGCGAGTGAGGAAGCTTGGTGACGGTCAGACCGCCGGTGCGCTGCCTTCGGCATCGTTTCCCTCTGGTCTGCCAGACGTACCCGACGCGGGTCTGGACGCCGGCCGAGTACTCCGGTAGCCGGCCGCTGAGGCCCTCGAGNNACCGACACCAATCCGTGCGAGCTCGAGGAGCTCCTGAAGCAGTGGTACGCGCCCGCGTACCGCACAGCCGCGCTCCTCCTCGGTGACGCCGCGAAAGTCGACGATGCCGTTCAGGAGGCGTTCCTGCGCCTCTGGAGATTTCGAGACGCCCTCCCAGAAGGAGACGGACTGCGGCCATGGATCTACCGGGTCGTCGTGAACGCCTGCTATTCCTCGGCACGAACCGAGACCAGACACGCCGGCAGGCGGGCCCCTCAAGACGCGCTCGACGCGGTCGTCTCGAGCGATCCCACACCTGACGAGCTCGCTGACCAACGCGACCGTGCCTC
>PMVZ01000325.1 GCA_003166375.1 Acidimicrobiaceae bacterium
GCCTCGAGAATCTGACCGTGGCGTTTCCCAGCCGTGATCGTTGGACAACCGTCGTAGACGACGTGAGCTTTGATGTCGCACCGGGTGATGTCGTCGGACTCGTCGGCGAGTCGGGATGCGGAAAGACCGTGACGACGATGGCAGTGCTTGGCCTCGTTCCCGGGGGAGGCCAGATCCGCGGTGGGAGATGCTGGTTCGACGGAGCAGAGCTCGTGGGACTGCCGGAACGCCAGTTGCGAGCGCTGCGAGGTCGGCGCGTCGGACTGATCTCCGAGGAGCCAATGGTCAGCCTGGATCCGGCGTACACGGTCGGCAACCAGCTTGCCGAAGCGGTACGCCAGCACACCGGCGGCACTCGCGCCGCGGCAAGGGCACGAGCCCTGGAGCTCCTCGAGATGGTCGAGATCCCGTCCCCGGCACAGGTAGCAAAGCGCTATCCGCACGAGATCTCAGGCGGTATGGCCCAGCGCGTTGTCATCGCCCGTGCCCTCTCGGGCAACCCTGACCTGCTAATAGCCGACGAACCTACAACTGCGCTTGATGTGACCATCCAGGCCGAGATTCTCTCGGTTCTCCGCACGCTCCAGCGAGACGTCGGCATGGCTGTACTGCTTGTGACCCACAACTGGGGTGTGGTCGCCGACATCTGCCATCGTGCCGTTGTCATGTATGCCGGGCAGGTCGTTGAGGAGGCAGACGTATCGTCGATCTTCCGCCAGCCGCTGCACCCCTACACTCGTGGACTCTTGCACTCGGACCCCCACCTCGCCGTAGAGGGCGAAGAGCTACCGACTATCCCTGGCGGCGTGCCTGAGCCAGGGAGCTGGTCGACGGGGTGTCGGTTCGCCCCGCGCTGCCCTTTGGCAACCGAGGAGTGCGCGATCGCCCCGGTTTCGCTTCTCGAACTCGATGGAGGGCGAACGACCCGTTGTATCCACTCGGACCTCGTTCTCGCGGAGAGCCGATGAGTGCAGAGACGCCTCTTCTGAAGGTCACCGACCTGGCGGTGCATTTCCGTAGGCGTGGTGGCCTACCGCCGCTGCGAGCAGTCGATGGTGTCAGCCTCGATGTCATGCCAGGCGAGACGGTAGGGCTCGTTGGCGAGTCTGGTTCGGGCAAGACGACCATTGGCCGTGCGATCCTAGGACTCGACCGGCCTGTCGCGGGCTCGATCCGCTTTGACGACCGGGACATCACCGATGCCACTCCGAGCGAGCGACGTCGCCTCAGCACTGAACTCCAGGTCGTTTTCCAGGACCCGTACAGTTCCCTCGATCCCCGGCGAACCGTTTATCAGACCCTCTCCGAGCCCCTGATCGTCCATCAGCGAATGAGCAAGAGCGAAAGTGCCGCTCAGGTCGCCACGGCGCTCGAACGAGTTGGCCTTCCGCATAACGCGGCCTCTAACTATCCCGCCGCCTTCTCCGGTGGGCAGCGCCAGAGAATCGCGATCGCGCGCGCCCTAATGCTTTCGCCACGTGTCGTCATCTGCGACGAAGTGGCGAGTGCCCTCGATCTGTCGATCCAGGCACAGGTCCTCAACTTACTCAGAACACTGCAGGCGGAGTTCGCGATCGGCTACCTGTTCATATCTCACGACATCGCGGTCGTCCGCTATATGTCGCACAGGATCGTCGTGCTTTACCAAGGCGAGGTTATGGAGGTCGGACCGGCGTCGCTCATCACGGCCACGCCTGCGCATCCCTACACGCGAGCGCTGCTCAGCGCCGCCCCGGTGCCGGACCCCGTCCGCCAGGCGCGCCTGCGATCAGAACGCGAAAAGACCATCCGTTCCAACGTGTCGATCGACGAGAAGGGACCCGGTTGCCCGTTCGCCCCACGCTGTCCTTACGCTCTCGACATATGCCGCTCCGTCCGTCCCGAACTCGACATCGACCCTCGGGGGACGACCGTGGCATGCCATCGCCATCTCGACCTGGACCTTGCTCACGTCGGCACCGCGGGAGCCGTGCCCGCCGCGGCACAAGGCGACGACGTGAGACGCGCCCGACTCCGGACAGGGAGGAGTCGCTCGGAGCAACAGCACTAGGTGAGCACGAACTCGCAAGGGTCGCGTCTCATCCCTGGTGTAAACGAGCAACGGGCGTAGGTTCCTTCAAGAGCTCCAAAACTCAGAAGGAGGATCTCCCGGGCGAGGCGGAGGATGAGCTCGACGGTATCGGCGGGCAGGCGAGGCCGCCCTGGTCGTCGGTGCGGGTAGGTCCAGTGCCGTCGGACGAGGGCCCGGTGCCAGCGCAGGATCGTCTCGGGGGTGATGAGGAAGGCCGCCCAGCGCTCCCGAGGAACGAGCCTGGCCAGCGTGGCGACGAGTGCTCTGTCGGTCCAGCTGAATCGGGGTCGTGAGGCCTGACGGCGCAGAACGGCCAGCTGGTGGCGGAGCAGGAGGATCTCGGCGTCCTTGGCGAGGTCGTCCATCCGATGCACGAGCACGAAGTCGACGACGCGACGGACCAGGCGGTAGAGGAAGCTGAGCGCCACGGCCTGGAAGGATCGCCTCGCCGATCGTGCCTGGTCAAGCTGGGGATCGGGTTATTGGACCCTTCGGGCTTTGGAGGTATCGACCGACATCGAACCTGCGCCGAGCTGCGAGGCCAACCCGGCTGATCTCGACGCGATGGACCCCGACGCCCGCCGGCGCCTCTTGGTCGCGCACACGGCTCGCTTTGCGGTTTCCTTCCTTCGCTGGGCCGACGCTCGCACCAGCTCGGGGCTGACTTATCCCCGACTGCGTCTCCTCGACACGCTTCACTGCGGGGGCCCCGCGATCATGCGGGAGCTCGCTGACCAGCTCGGGATGAGCGCCCGCAACATGACCAGCTTGGTCGACGCTCTCGAAGAGGCGAATCTTGTGGAGCGCCGACCTCATCCGACCGATCGGCGGGCGACGCTCGTGCAACTGACCCCTGGCGGCATCGGGGCCGCCCAGACGGCACTTCAGCCGGAGCTAGACGCCATGGCCCAGTTGTTCCAAGACTTCTCGCTCGAAGAGGAACAGCAGTTCCTCGCCCTTCTTGCTCGGCTCGCCGACGCCATGTGCTGCGCGGTGAACCGGGCTGAGCAGTAACACAGGCTGCGACTACCGGGACGTTCGCGTACAGCCTCAAGTCCAACGTTCAGCTGGTCAGCTGGCCGCCAGATAGAGAGCCGCGAAAGTCCCCGCGTCGAGCATCGGTTCGGTGCCGCGGTCAGCGTCAGCTCGTTCTGCTCGTCTTTCGCGTAACGATCCGAAACCGTACGATACTGTACCGTAGCGGTACAGTATCGTAGCGGTACGTGCTAGTATCGATGGCATGAGGCGGAGTGACATAAGGGAGGAACGTGTGAGACCAGTGCCGGCGGAGGGAATCGAGCGTCACAGTGGCCGCTATCTCGATGCGTCTCGTGATGCTGTCCTCCGGGAGACGGCTCTGGCGCTGCTCGCCGAGGTCGGATACGACCGACTGACCATGGACGCGGTCGCAGCTCGTGCTCATGCCGGCAAGACCACCATCTACCGACGCTGGTCGGGAAAGGCCGATCTCGTAGTCGACGCCCTGAAGTGCGCGGAAAGCTCACCGGAGTTCCCTGACACCGGATCGCTGCGAGGAGACCTGCAGGCCGTCGCCGCGAGCATCACTAACGCCGACAACCAGTTTGATGCCCAGGTAACGATCGGTATCGTCACCGCGTTGGCGCACGACGCTGAGCTGCGCCAGGTCTTTCGTGAGCGATTGTTCGAGCCGCGGATGTCGGGCCTCCGGCGCGTTTTCGCGCGTGCCGTAGCCCGGGGTGAGATTCCGCACGATCGCAATCTCGACCTATTGGCCTTGCTCATCCCCGCGCTGGCACTGCAGCACCTAATGACCTCGGGTGAGATGCCCGAAGCTCAACTCGCTCAACTGATCATGGACGACGTCATCTTTCCGTTGGCCACCGCTCCGGCCAGGACACCCAACCCACCTCCACCCGCGCCTAGCGCCGAGCAAGCCTCGGGTCGACCATGAACCATCCCGAGCCCGCTGGTACCAAGACAGTGGGTAAGCACTTGGGCCTCGCCCTGGTTGTGATCTCAGCCGCCCAGCTCATGATCGTGCTCGACTCCACCATCGTCAACGTGGCCCTGCCGACCATCCACAGGGACCTGCACTTCTCAAACGCCAATCTCGAATGGCTGATCACGGCGTACTCGTTGACCTTCGGGGGCTTGCTGCTCTTCGGTGGTCGCATTGGCGATCTCTACGGCAAGCGGCGCATGTTCATGACCGGTATTGCCGTCTTCGCTGTGTCCTCGCTGCTTTGCGGACTCGCCCAGAGCGACATCTGGCTCATTATCACTCGGGGATTCCAGGGCATCGGTGGAGCCATCGTGGCCCCAACAGCGCTGGCGCTGATCGCCACTAACTTCGCCGAGGGCAAAGAGCGGAACCGGGCCATGGCCGTCTACGCCGCCATGTCAGGTGGTGGCGGTGCTCTCGGGCTCCTCCTTGGCGGAATCCTCACCGATCTCGTCTCGTGGCGCTGGATCTTCATCGTGAACGTGCCCATCGGCGCCTTGGTCCTGCTACTCGCTCCCCGGGCGCTCAACGAGGCCGAGACCACCTCGGGTCGCCTCGACTTGCCGGGGGCGCTCACCGTAACGAGCGGAATGCTTGCACTTGTCTACGGTTTGTCGAACGCAGCGAGCCATAGCTGGGGGAGCCTCGCTACGGTCGTCCCGTTGACCGTGGCGGTGGTGCTTCTGGTGTCGTTCGTTTTCATCGAGTCGAAAAGCGCCGAGCCTCTCATGCCCATCGATATCTTCAAGAACCGGAACCGCTCGGGCACCTACGCCATGATGCTCTGCATCATCACAGGGCTCTTCTCGATGTTCTACTTCATGACCCAGTTCCTGCAGAACATCTTGGGGTGGAGTCCACTCAAGACCGGAGTCGGGTTCCTTCCGATGACACTAGGGATCGTGGTCGCCGCCGCCATTGCCTCACAATTGGTCGGCAAAATCGGGATCCGGGTGCCACTGCTAATCGGCCACGGCGCTGCCGTCGTCGGGTTGGTTTGGCTGTCACGGCTTACGACATCGAGCAGCTACGCGGACATGCTCGGGCCGTTGCTGATCATCTCGCTGGGCATGGGGTTGGCGTTCGTCCCCCTGACCCTTACTGCCGTCTCTGGAGTCCGCGCCGACGAGGCGGGATTGGCTTCTGCCCTCCTCAACACGACCCAACAGGTGGGTGGAGCGTTGGGCTTGGCCATACTGGCCACAGTGGCGATCGACGCCACAAAGAGCAAAATGCAAAGCCTGGCCGCCCTCACCCACGGCCATCTGACCCGAGCTGCGACTGCCGTTGCCACCACTCACGGCTATACGACCGCGTTCGAATTCGGTGCCGGCATCGCGCTGGTTGGGTTCGTCATCTCCCTCTTAGCCATTCGAGCCCCACGCCTGCCGATCCGGGCTGAAAACGACCTCGACACTCGAGGGGCCGAAACGTCGACATCATGACCGCATCCAACCTAGGAGGGCTCAAACCACTTGCTCCATCACGGGCCGCCATCTGGGAGCCAGCATTGGCCGCCGTGGATGCGACCTATCGCAAGGCGCCATCGGTGAGTAGACGCTGAGTCGACCTTCGGTGACTTCGGCCGTGGCCTGTCACTCACCGTCGCTGGGTCTGGATCCCCGATTGAGTGGTTGTATGCCAAAGCAAACGAGCCCTCATGGAGATGGAATACATATTAAAGACCTTAGCTTCTCGTCCGAATCAGCCTTCAGTCATTGCGTCAGGCGTCGCGCTCTCCGGCGCGATTGTCGACGGCCTGTTTTGTTGACACTCCAAGCGAGACGACACTCGTGAGCAGTTTCGAACAGGTCCGAATGACCCGCGTCCGGGGAGAAGCCCGGCACATAGACACTCGGGCTGGTCCCTTACAGAGCCTCGCCGTAACCGGAGGCGTCATGGCCTCGGCGCTCGGGCACGCCTCGCAACCCCTTCGCGGGGAGGCTGCCCGGCACCGCGACACCGCTCACGATCTGGAGCCGAACTCGGCGGCCCTCCGCTCATCTTCAAGCCCACCGATACAGTCCGCTCCGACACCAAACGGGCGCAATCTCGGGGTGGCCGCCGCGCAACTCGCTACTACTGTTCTCCCTGCGTTGCCCGCCGTTCATCACTGAGTACGTATGCGGGCGCGCTGAGGTCGCAAGTCGGGGCGTCGTCGCATGTGACCAAGGCTCAGCCCGGTCGGTCCACCACAGTTACGGGACCGACCTCAACGGCCCGGTGAATCGCTGGCCCCTGCTTGTTCCTCTCCGCCACGCTCCAAGACGTTCACAAATAGCGGCATTGTTGCCATGACCTGGCCATCACAGACGACTTCGAACGTGTGCAATCCCACGACCTGAAGCTCGACCAAGAACCGGTAGGTGACGATGACGTACAGGGGGGCACCGTGCACTGTCGGAGTGTCTTGGCTTCGGCCAACTCCAAGGTGAGCGACGGGCCGCGTGACGCCCCTGGGATCTGAAACGCGAAGGTCAAGTAGGAATGAACGCCCGATCTCCGTCTCGTCAAGCTCAACCACCCAGACTGCGGCAAGGGACGCGTTCAGTGGAAGCGCAAATACCGTGTACGACTCAGGGAAGCCGCCCGAAACGAATGCCAAACCTTCTCTTGTCTCCGCGTGATTGGCCAAGAACGCGTTACGGATCCTCATTGTCACCATCCTCGTTGTTTGGAGAAAGCACCGTCCTGTCGGGCGCCACCGACAAAATGCCAGACCCAATCGAGCCGGTAGTGCCCGCTCCTGAGAGCCCTGCCGATCCTGTCGACAAGGGTTGGGCTGACACCGAGGCTCCGGTCGCGCCAATCGGTTCGTGGAAATGCACACCACCAATGAAGTACTGAGCTGCCCGTCCTTCTCTCTCAAGGAGATCTTGTTGATGCTGTAGTTCTGAACGGTGTTCTTGCCTTTCCTTCTCTAGGAGAC
>PMVZ01000369.1 GCA_003166375.1 Acidimicrobiaceae bacterium
TAGTTGACGGAGTCGAACGCCACGACCGCCCCTTGATGCCGGTACCTCATCGCTACGGTTGTCACCAGTCAGCTGCCCTACAGGTTGCTGTGCCAGGTCTGGTGACGTCGTGCCGTCACAATCGGTCGGTGAACCGGGTCGTGATCCTCGGTCCTGGTAGTTCAAGGAGAATGAACCGTTTCGACTCGGGGGGCGCTATTGACGACGAGCTGGCCAGTCGTACTCTGGAGAAGTGGGAGAGCCTACGAAGACGTGTCCTTACTGCGGTAGCGCCTACGAGCTTCCGCCGGCGTACGTCTCGGGTGAGAATCTGAGTTTTCAGACGGTGCACCCCGCGGATCGAAAGACCCGGCTTCCAACGGGACAAGTCATCATAATCGTGGCAAATGTCCGAGTGCATGAATGCTGGCTCGCAGTGCCGACGGAGCCGTAAGGATAACGAGCGCGGGCGAACCAGTGGCGCTCAGGCCGCACCTTCCGAGCCATGCTCGCACACGCCAAGAAATCAGCCTCTGACTCACAACCTTCTGAGCAGCGTCGCTGACCTGCCATAACCACCAAAGCTGCTGAGCAGCCCCAATGGGATGAGAACCCGCGTCTCCACTTTGAGAGGGCGGATCGTTTGTCTGCTGAGGAGCGCTCAGCTGAGCCTGCTGTGCGCTTGGACGTACGTCTGCGATCCCTGCGAGTCCCTGCAGCTGAAACTCGGTTGGCCGAATGTTGGCGGGACCGGCCTCCAATGGCACCGGCAGAGGCCATTCCCGAGCTGAGCTCCTTCGTAGCACGCCGTGCTACACTCGCAGTATGGCGAGACAAATCACCCAGAGAGAACTTCGCAACGAGAGCGGTGAGATCATGCGTCGTCTAGACCAGGGTGAGACGTTTGTCGTAACTCGAAACGGAACCCCAGTCGGAGAGCTCGCGCCCTTGAGGAGACATCGATTTGTGACTGCGGACGCGGCGCGTGCCCAGTTCCAGGGCGCACCTGCGGTCGACCTCGCCAAGCTGCGTGCCGATCTTGATGAAGTCGCTTCGCAAAGCGCTAGGCCGCGTGCCTGACGAGCGTCCGCCCCGCGGTCTCCTCGACACCTCGGTCGTCCTGGAACTGGAGCAGACTGAAGTGGCGTCGCTCCCGATCGAGGTGGCCATCAGCGCCATCACGATGGCCGAACTGGCCGCCGGAACCCACGCCACCTCCGACGCCGAGGAGCGAGCGCGGCGACAAGATCGACTTCAGCGTGCCGAAGCGGCATTCCACCCCCTCCCTTTCGATGGTGAGGCGGCCCGTGCGTACGGTCGGATCTACGCGGCTGTCGTCGCCAAAGGGCGCAAGGCCCGCGGTGCTCGCGCCGTGGACCTACTGATCGCGGCGACGGCGTGCGCCGCCGAGTTGCCTCTCTACACACGGAACCCCGATGACTTTCGGGGTCTCGAGAAACTCGTCGCCGTCGTCGCGGTGTAGATCTCGCGAGCACCGCTCCGGCCGAATTGGCGATCCGGGCGCGCTGGCTCGTTGGGAAGCAGGAGAGCCGACGCTGACTCACTTCCGCTAGCAACCATGTCCGTTCCGGGCAATGTGAGCAGCCCGACATGAGCGACGGCGCCCTTCCCGCCGGCTTCCACCTTTGCGCGACGGGTACCGGGAGCGTTCATATCAAAAGTGGCCACTCAGTGCGGGACTGTGGCTTTGAACACCGTCAGTGTCCCTTACCGGGAGGGCGTCTTTCGCGGCTTTCCGACGCTCAGTCATGAGGTCGGACAGGGCTAGCGCACAGGGCGCACCTCTGCAATAATGCGTCCTCGGAGCTCTTCTTCACTCAGGCACCTGAAGCCCAAGGAGGTACCGATGGCTGCTACCGCCGCCAAGGACCCGGCCCTCGCGAAGAACGCGATCGGGCTTCGCGAGGTTCTCTTCCAGTCGGTCACCCACATGGCGCCGGCGGCGGCCGTCGCCTTCTCCATACCGGCTGGAGCGGCTTACGTGGCGCGCGCTCTGCCGCTTGCGGTGGTGCTGGCGCTGATCGCATGCTTGTTCGTGGCGGTGTCCATCGGCGAGCTAGCCAAGCACCTACCGTCGGCGGGCGGCTTCTACACATATACCTCCAAGGCCCTCCATCCCTGGGTCGGCTTCCTCGTGGCGTGGGCATATGCCGGCGCCGAGGCTCTCATCGCGTCCTTCTTGTTCCTGAACTTCTCCTTCGTTCTCGCGGACGCTCTGAACTCGGAGTTCGGCTGGACCAAGGACACCTGGTGGATCTGGGTCCTGGCCACCGCGTTGATCGTCTTGGCGCTTGGCTACTTCGGGGTTCGCGTCTCGACCAGGGCGGGCACCATCATGGGGGCTTTCGAGATCGTCGTTTTCGGGCTGATCGCCCTCTGGCTCATCGTAAAGGCGGGCAACGCCAACACCTTCTCCGTCTTCACCACCAAATCTGCCAACGTCAAGGGCTATGCCGGAATGTCGGGGATAATCGCAGCATGCGTCTATTCGGTGCTGGCGTTCACGGGCTTCGAGTCAGCGGCGCCGCTCGCTGAGGAGGCCCGCGACCCCAAGCGCACGATCCGCCAGGCAGTCATCCTCTCGTGCCTATTCATCGGGATCTTCTACGTTTTCACGACATACGCCGCCAGCGTCTCGCCCTTCTCGGGCAACATGGCCACTTTTTCCTCTCTAGGCAACGGTGACCCCTGGACTTTCCTTGCCAGGGCGGTGTGGGGAGTGGGGTGGGTGGTCGCCCTCATTGCCATTTGCAACTCCTGCCTGGCCAACGCGAATGCCGGGAGCAACGCCACGACGCGTACCTGGTTTGCCATGGGCCGCATCCGCTTGCTGCCGGAGATCATGTCCAGCGTCCACCCACGCTGGAAGTCGCCACACTTTGCTGTGGTGACGCAGTTCGTAGTGGCCGTGGGCCTCGCCCTGTGGCTCGGCTTTCAGTACGGCGCGTACACCGCGTGGCTGTTCATGGCCACTTTGTTCACGCTCATTCTGATTGTCATATACATCCTCGTCTTGCTCAGCTGCATCACCTACTACTGGCGGTTCCAGCGGCAGGACGCCAACATATTGCTGCATGGGGTCGTCCCAGTGCTCGGGATCGTAGCCTTCGTGCCCGCGTTCCTCGCCGCTGGCGGTCTGCGCGTTTTCAGCTTCATCTCCAAGCTCACTTACCCGTCGTCCCTGGCAGGGCTGGTGGATGGTATCTGGGTACTGATCGGTGTCGCTTATCTCGTGTACCTGCAGTTGAAACATCCTGAGCGCCTGGCCCAAACGGGGCGGATATTCGTCGACGAGGTCCCGTCGGAGCCGGACGGGAAGATCTCGACCTAACAAGAGGTGCCGGCCTCGCGTTCGGTCCAAGAGCTGAAGAGGTGAAAGTCATGAGAATCCGTGAGGGAATGATCGACGTCCCGGGTGGCCGCGTCTGGTACCGCAGCGTGGGTCAGGGAGGCATCCCGCTGCTCTGCCTTCACGGTGGACCAGGCATGACGCACAACTACATCGACCCCCTGGAGGACTTGGGCGACAGCCGCAGGGTCATCTTCTACGACCAGCTCGGCTGCGGACGTTCAGACAAGCCGGACGACACCTCGCTGTGGACTGTCCCGCACTTCGTCCGTGAAGTCGAGGCCGTCCGTAGTGCTCTAGAGCTCGATCGGTTCCACCTCTTCGGCAGCTCGTGGGGTGGGCAGCTGTCCATGCAATACGTCCTCGACTACCAACCGGCCTCGTTGGTCAGCCTGTTGATGTCCGGGAGCCCGGCGAGTATGCCGCGTTGGGTACAGGGCTGCGCGGAGCTGTTCGCAGAACTGCCTGTTGATGTCCAAGACGTGATAACCCGGCACGAGCAGACCGGCTTCACATCCTGCCCCGAGTACACAGGCGCGGTCAGCGTGTTCTACAAGCGCCACCTCTGCCGTCTCGACCCCTGGCCGGCCAGCCTCGAGCGCACCTTTGCAGAAATGAGCCCGGTTGTTTACGAGACGATGAACGGGCCCAGCGAGTTCACGGTCACGGGACGGTTCCGCGATTGGGACATCTTCGACCGCCTGGGCGAGATCGGCGTCCCCACATTGGTGATGAGCGGTCGCTACGACGAGCTGCGGCCGGACCAGGCCGAAGACATACACAAGGGCATCGCCGGCTCAGAGCTGGTGATTTTCGAGAACAGCTCCCATACCCCATTCCACGAAGAGCGGGAGTTGTTCATGCGCGCGGTGAACGGCTTCCTCGACCGCGTGGAGGCAAGAACCTCTTAGGAGAAATCTTTCGACCCGTAGTCTCCCAGCGCAACCGGAGGAACCCTGGTTGTATAGATGTACCACTCCGAGCAGTCCCACGAGCTCCAGGCACTCCTCGTCGACGCTTATCAGCGTGCTGGACAGGTGCACCCGGATTGCCTCGGTGTTTATTGGCGCACCCTTGTCGCCGGTACGCGGATAGGTCACGCATAACGCCGAATCGGCGCTCGTCAAGTCAAGGCCGCGGCGGGAGATCCGGCCGTCGTTCTGTGCTGCTCTCGGGCGCAGTGGGATCGGTGCTTGAGCGATACCGATCGGGGCGTCGCCGTCCCCAAGGTTCCGACCCTGCAGCGGCACTTTGCGCGTGGCCTCGGAATCCGACCTCGTGGCGATGTGTAGATGGGGTGGAACCAGGAGAAAGGCCGTCGTCGAGGCAACGCCTACTCTAAGAGGATGCCACCGGCTATCCAGCGACCTTCCTCTCTCCCCGGTGCCCCTACCGCACAAGGAGGTTGCGCGTCATGACAATCGCCTACACCGCCGCCCGGTGGACGGACTACGGCGCTGCCGCCGTCGGGGCAGGGGCAACCTTGTCCGGCTTGGTGTTCGTGGCCGTTTCGATCAATCTAAGTCGAATCCTCGCACACCCGAGTCTCCCGGCCCGTGCCTGGCAAACACTGGGCTTGCTCATGACTCCATTGATCGTCGGGTTCTTCCTGCTTATTCCCGGTCAATCCAGGGCGGTCTTAGCGTGGGAACTTATCGTCTCAGCCGTCCTCCTCGGCGCTGGTCGGGTGGCGATCCATAGTCGTTCCGTCCGATCGGAGAAGGACACCCCTTTGCCCTTGGTCGGTCGCCTTGCAGGATTAGTGAGCGCGCTCCTCCCGGCGCTTGTGAGCTATGCCTGCCTGGCAGTGGCGGGCGCAACCTTGCTCGCACAGGGTGGGGGTGGGTTGTACTGGCTCGTGCCGAGCGTTCTGCTGGCGTTCTTCTTCGGGTTGATCAACGCTTGGACGCTGCTCGTGGATCTCCCGCTCTAAGCCGAGGACGTCGTTTCAATTGCTCAACTGCGACTTACCCGAACAGGTCTTCTTCCGCCCAGTACTGCCCAGCGCCCGGACAGGAGGGCGGTTACCCTGCTTCTTCGGCGACTTCGGCTACTGCTTGGAGGACTTTGTGACGGCTTCGGGCCATCGCGTGCGAAGCGAGCATGAGCGCTGCGATTGGCCAGTCGATGAGATCGAAGGCAACGAGGGCGACGTTGGCCGCGATGAACAAAATGTCGGCTTTGTCGCGCTTGAGGATCGGATCAAGGCTGGCGAGCGGGTTCGGCACGCGCCATCCTGAGCAGCGCGATGGAGGGTGAGGCCGGTTCGTCGTTTGTGCTGGAGCTGCCGCCAGCGAGTCCTGCGATGATGCGGACATGAAGTCCGCTCCTTCGGCCGGGCTGTGAGGGTTTCTCCGTCTGCATGTTCTACCGCGATCCGGTGCGTCGCCTTCGGTTCAGACCAAAGCGATTGGCACGTTGGTCCATGTCCCGAGTCATGCTTAGGAGCAGGCACGAACAGATTGCCGCACCGAATACCGGCCAAGGTCGACGGGGTGGGCACGCCGATCCACGGCTAGGTGCTTCCAGCGCCCGGCATTCCCGAACGTCGAGTCGGGCGCTGGGTCGCGGGATGCGCTCTGGTCAGCCCCGCCTCGTTCTGGGCCGCGTAACCTGTGCCGATGGTGGTCGAGCTGCCCGTGCGCCGTGTTGACTTCGGCTACTTCATCCGGCCCGCCGAGGAGACCGGGACCGGGCAGCCGAGAGCAGAGCCCTGCTTGGGTTACGTCATCCTCCACCCGCACGGCGTCGTACTGGTCGATACCGGCATGGGCTCGCATCCGGACGTCGATGCTCATTACAGACCGCGCCGCAGACCGATGGCCGAGGCGCTGGCGACCGCAGGAGTGTCGGTCGCGGAGGTGCGCCACGTCGTGAACTGTCACCTCCATTTCGATCATTGCGGCGGCAACCCTGAGCTGGTTGGACGGCCGATCTTCACCCAGCGAGTCGAGCTCGAGGCAGCGAGATCGCCCGACTACACCCTCCCAGAACTCGTCGATATGCGCGGGCTTTCTTACGAGCTCTTGGATGGCGAGTCGGAGATTCTGGACGACGTGTTCGTCGTGCCGACACCGGGCCACACGGCTGGCCACCAGTCGGTCGTCGTTCGCCGGGGCGACGGGACGGTGATCATCGCCGGCCAGAGCCATGACACGGCGACGGCTTTTGGCAGCGACCTCCTCGCTGCGCGCGCCGTCCGGGACCGTCATGCTGATGATCTCCCGCCAGTCCCCGATTGGATTGAGCGTCTCGAGGCCTTCGACCCGCGAAGGGTCGTCTTCGCCCACGACGGGGCGGTCTGGGAGCCATAGCGCTGCGAGCACAGAACATCTCGTCTGCCCTGCCACCTCGCGCTCGTTGAGTAGGCGCGGCCGATGCAGATCGACGGATATTTCGCCAAGGTCCGTGCGGCTACGTGAAGCGCCGCAGCCTGAGCTAGAGCCCCAGCGGTTCTGCGGGCTGGTTCCCCCAGGCGTCCCAGGCCGTTGTAGGCCATTCTGGCGGGTGCTGGCGAGCAGGGAGCCTGTTGGATTCTGACAGGTGGCACATTTGGACAGTTGGAG
>PMVZ01000349.1 GCA_003166375.1 Acidimicrobiaceae bacterium
GCACGACGTCGTCGCGCCGGCCTCTTAGGGCCTTTCCGACGATCTCCTCCGACTCGCCATGCGAGTACACGTCGGCCGTGTCGATGAAGTTGATGCCAGAGCCCAAAGCCGCGTGCACGATGCGCACCCCGTCTTCGTGGTCTCTGTTGCCCCATTCGCCGAGCATCATGGCACCGAGGCAGTAGGCACTGACCTGGATGCCGGTTCCTCCAAGGGTTCGATAGCGCATGAACGTCACGTTAGGGCTTGGCGAAGTGTCCCGACGCGGCGGAGTGGTCCCCGCCTCCTCTCGGCCGGACCAAGAGGGCGGCGCAGCAGCTCGCCCGCGTACGCAGTTCCGCCGCTAGGGCGCCGAGCAATTGCCTACTGGACGCCTCGCTCCGAACCGATGCCGCGGGGCCTCAGTCGCACGGCGTAATAGTCCTCGGTGCCCATGACGTCGAACCCGCAGCTCGTATAGAGGCGCAGCGCGGTGTCGTTGGTGCAGGACACCTCGAGGCCTATCTCTGCCACCCCGTCGGCGCTCAGGTCCCGGGCGAGAGCCGACAACACCTGCCGGCCGATCCCGCGACCCTGGAATTCCGCCAAGATGGCAAACCCGTAGATGCCGGCAGCGTCGTCGTCCCGATCGACGCGAACCGTTCCGACCGGCTCGTTCGCATAGTTGATGACGAGTGTTCCGGGGAACCGCCTGACGAGCCCCGCGAGCTCTTCATCGCCGAGATGTTCGGTGGGAAGGCCGAACGCCTCGGTCAGGCACGACAAGACGAAGGGCACGTCGGCCAGCACGGCCTCGCGGATGGTCACGAGCGGATCCGCAACCACATTGGCAGGCTCGCGTCGCAGGGTCATACGGTGCTCGGAGTGCTCGATCGTGCCCCCAGCGGATCGTGCGAAGCAGGACCCGGGCTCGTAGAGGCGGTCCACGACCAAGAGGGCCTGCGGCACGCCCCGCCTGGCGAGCTCGGCAGTCGCAGCCTCGAACAGTCGTGAGAACACACCCTGCCTGCGCGCTGAGGGATGGACCATTCCGCAGATCTCGGCCTGGTCCGGTCGGTATCCGTAGAGGCCGAGGAAGCCGACCGGGCCGCGCTCTGCGATCCATAGGNNGGGTCTCGACTGAAGGGTCCCCAGCTCGAGCTTGAGGCGGCCACCGTCGGCTGCCACGCAAGCTGTGGCGAGATCTTCGATGGCGCGAAGATCCTCCGGCCCGAGGCCTTGCTCGGAGCTCAGCCGGCCAGGAGGCTGTTTCAGGCCGCCCGGCAGGCTCACCGCGCACCACGTGCTGGCATGTTGTCCACCTCGGGAGGTTATCTTCCGGCCGATTGGGCGAGTGCCGGCTCGAGCGTCAGTGGCCGATCCCGAGCTGTACGGCCTTCACGACGAGGAGGACCACCGCCACGCCCAGGTAGAGGCTGAGGACTCGCATTGACAAGGTACGCCCGCGCGACCATACCGGTCGCTCGAGGAGGGCAAGCTGAGGCATCCTCCAGGTCTCACGCCGCACTTTGGTCTCGCGTTCGGCGGCCGCGGCGAGCTGGATGGCGACGCGGCGTTTGGCACGCTGGGCAGGAAGGAGCGCCCACGAGCCCACGCCGAGGAACCCGGCCACGATGATCGCTCCCAGCACGAGGGCGAGCGAGGTGACTTCCAGGTTCTGGAACACGGTGGTCGTCATCAAGATGAGCGACAGCGCCAGCAGCACGGAGACGACCAACCCTGCCAGTGCGTTCAGCCATGGNNGTCGTGATCAGCCCCAACGGCGCCCGGGGGATCAGGACGATGCCCGCAGCGCAGATCACCAGCGCGCTGAAGAGGATGTAGAACTGCTTCGCGTCGGCGAAGCTGCGGTGAAGCGAATGCCGCATCCCGAAAATGTCGCCGAAGGCATATGACGTCGAAAGTGTGACAGCAGCGGCTCCAATGATCGACGCGTTGAGCAGCACAAGCGCGAAGAGCGCTCCCGTTCCGTGCCCGACCGTGTGCTCGAGTCCACGCGCCACGCCTGCTGCGTTCGTGAAGTGGCCGGCGAGCCCGGTGCCCCGGAACGCAAAGGCGGCCGTCACCACCAGCGCGCTGGCCGCGATCACCACGACGATCGAACCAAGGAACGTGTCTGCCCGTTCATAGTTGATCCAGCGTGGCGTGATCCGCTTGTCGACGATGTTGGACTGCTGGAAGAACAGCTGCCACGGCGCGACCGTCGTTCCAACGATCGCGATGATCAAGAGCACCGCGGTCGAGGTCATCCCACCCCGAGCTCCCGGGATCAACAGCCCGCGTACTATCGGGCCGGCGTGGGGATGGACCAGGATCACGAGCGGGATGGCGAGGAAGTTCACCGCAACGAAGATGAACATGAAACGCTCCCAGCTGCGGAAGCTGCCGGTCGCGGTTATGGCGATCAACCCGAGCGCGGCGATGGGGACCGAGATGTCAGGAGATATGCCGAAGTAGCCGAGGGCAAGGCTCACGCCGATGAACTCGGTTACGATCGTGAGGAAGTTCAGGACAAACAGGTCGCCGACCGAGAAGGCTGCCCAGAACTTCCCGAAGCGCTCCTTGATCAGCCGGGCGTGACCGACGCCTGTCACCGCCCCCAG
>PMVZ01000374.1:0-158 GCA_003166375.1 Acidimicrobiaceae bacterium
GCAGCCCCCTCGGCAAAGCGTTCGGCCCAGTCCGCGGTCACGAGGGCGTCGTCGTCCAAGAACGCGACATAGCGTCCCCGCTCGAACGCCAGTCCCGCGTTGAAAGCTGCGGTCCGGCTCTCGCCATGGACCTGTTCGACGCGGACCCGGGAGGCGAA
>PMVZ01000374.1:174-3282 GCA_003166375.1 Acidimicrobiaceae bacterium
GTCCCGTCGGTCCGGGTCAGCACCGAGAGGAACGGGGGATCGATCGCCGGGACCTCGGCCGGGGCACCGTCTGTCGCCGGCAGTGCCAAGTGGCGGCCGGAGATCGACGAACTCTCGGCGAGACGGTACGCGCGCACGAACTGATTGACGGCCATGTTGGGGTCAGCTGCGGACCGAAGGGACCGCAGGTGATCGTGGACCGGCCCTCCCTCGACCAGGAAGGGGTGACCAAGGGGGAACCACTGATCGGAGTGCTCCATGACGACGTCGTCGCGGCCGCACTCCTGCCAGCCGAACCGGCCGAGCTCGGCGCCGACCCGCTGCTCTGTGAACATCTGAAGGTGCGTCCGGTCCAACAGACCGCTCGGGGTCACGTCCCACCGGCCGCCGACGAGCTTGGCGGCGAGGTCGAAGTGCGCCACGTTCGGGATGCTCGTCACCAGAACCGGGGCGTCGTTCCCGTCGCTCGTCAGTGACCGCGACAACTGGGCGAGCTCGCGGAGCACCGCCGACGGGTCGGGCAGGTGCTCGATGATGTCGAGCATCATCACGGCCCCGACCGGACGCCCCGCGAGGAGATCTGCAAGCTTGCCGGCAAGACCCTCCCCCATGGCGAGGTCGACCACGTGGCCTTCGAGTCCTCTAGACACGACATCGGCCACAGCGTCGGCGTCACGGTCCCCGCCTACGTACTCCCACCCGGCGTCACGAAGCACATCTGCGACCGCTGCGTAACCGCAGCCGAGATCGAGGACCACGCCGCGCCGGGCGTGGCGCTCGACGAGACGCACGGCGTGGCCGTACGGGCCGTCCCACGAGAAGGCGAAACGATAGGTCGGGACGCGCTCGGACACGTCGCCCTCCGAGGCCGCAGCCTCGCCCGGCTCAGAAGCGGTGCTCGGCATACTCCCCCTCGTGGAAGAAGGCGACTGAGGCGACCGCCTCTGAGGAGAGGCCGAGCGCCTCGCGGTAGGTGGTGGGGAGCACCCCTTCGCCACGNNCTCTGCCCGGTGGCCGAGCAGCAAGCGAGCCAGCACGGCCTGGTATTCCTCCTCCACACTTGGTACGGGGAAGCCGGTCACCATCAGCTCTTTGTCGTGGAAGACAGCTGCCTCCGGCACATGCCGCACGCCGAGGCCGCTCAGACGGACTCGCCAGGAGAGGTCGACGTCGTCACCATGGAGGAAGAACGCCGGCTCGAACCCACCGAGCGCGTCGAAGACCGATGCCCTCATTGCCATGAGACAGCCGCTCGCCCAGGGAGTGTCACCCGTCACCGGGTCGAACATCTTCGGGTGCTCGAGCGGGATCTGGCGCGCCTCGGCGATGCCCACCGTGTCGTCGTCCAGCACGCCGACGAGCGTTGCCAGGCAGCTCGGCGACACGTAGGTGTCAGGGTTGAGCAGCACCAGGACGTCGCGCTCGCCACCGGTGCCGGGTGAGCCGGCAGCCCGCTTCGCGAGAAGGTTCTGACCAGCTCCATGCCCCGTGTTCGTCCCGAACACGACGTACTCGAGCGAGATGCCGGCCCTGGCGAGGATCTCGCGGGCCTCGGTGAGCAGCTCTTCGCCGACCAGGGCGTCGGGCCCCTCCGGGCCCCCGCAGTCGCCGATTGCCACAGTCAACGCCAAGCCGGCTGCTCCGTCTCCCAGGCGGCGGGCTGCGGCGTCGCCCAAACGGCCGGCTGCGGCAGTCACCGAGCGCAGCATCCGTAGCAGAGAAGGCGCGTCCCGGCCGTAGCGGACCGTCTGGACGCGCAATGCTGTCGCCATTGCGCCGATCAGCCGGAGCGCTGGCGATACGCGTCGACGAGCCGCAAAGCAACGCGCAAAGGAACCGTCGCCTTCCAGCTCTTGGTTGACTCGAATTCGGTGCGGACACGAGCTTCGGCTTGGCTGACGGCCTCGTCCAGACGTGCGAGCGCCGCGTCACGTTCGCCAGCAACGGCCCGGACGTGAGCTTCCGCATCGCGACACGCGATGAGCCTCGCCTCAGCAAGGGCGGTGACCTCCGCGACGTGCTGCTCGGCAAGGGCGTTGAGGTCCGCGGCGCGCTGCTCGACAGCGGCGGCGTACTGCTCGGCAGCTGCGACACGCTGCTCTGCAAAACTCACGCGCTCCTCGGCAAGAGCCACGCTCTGCTCTGCGACAACCGCGCCCTGCTCTGCGACGGCCACGCGCTGCTCGGCGACGGCCACGTGCTGCTCGGCGACGGCCGCTTGGCGCTCGGCAACCTTCACCTGCCGTTCGGCGACGGCCGCTTGCCGTTTGGCGACAGCCGCGCGCTGGTCGGCGACGGCCCGCAGCTTCTCTGCTCCGTCCAAGCGCGCCAGCAGCTGACCTTTCTCGACCCACAAGTCCGCGACCTCTGCGGTCGAGGTCGCGAGGGAGTCCTTCGCCAGGTCCAGGTCCGCTTGCAATTGCGCGACCGTGTTCGCCGTCATCTCCATCTGGGTGAGCCTGCTCACCGTCCCGGGAGGCACGAGGAGGGGCCGAGCGTCGAAGCGGCCCCTTATGGACCACGTCGTGAGCTCCCACTGCTCCTCGGGGTGCTCGAGGTGGGAGGCGTACCCCCGCTTCCACCTCCGGTAGAGCGAGGTCACCTCGGGGGTGCTGACCACACCGCACAGCAGTGCGGCACTCAGCAACATGTCCCAGTCCTCGAGCACCTTCAGCTCGTCGTCGAAGGACACGCCGAGGTCCGTGAAGCAGCTCCGCGGAACGGCCACCGAGCAGTTGGGGGTTCTGTTGCCGACCAGGTGAGCGACGAGGTCGAACTCGAGTGGGTACGGAGTCGTGGTCGACCCGATCTGGCAGTAGCCGGTACCGCATTCCCACGACTCCTCGTCTATCGAGTGCGTGGCGCAGCCGGCGCGCGCGACGGCGCCGGGATGGAGCTTGACCAGTTTGGCGAACTCCTCCACCCAGTGGCAGAGAGCGAGATCGTCGTCGTCGAGGAAAGCCACGTAGCGACCTGACGCCTCCGCTACTCCGACCGCGAGCGGGTGAGCCCTGCCCCCGCCCTCCACTCGGATCGCCCGGGTCATCTCCACAACCCAGCGAGGGAGGCGCACCATGACTTCGACCACCGCCACGTAGTCGCTGTCGG
>PMVZ01000006.1 GCA_003166375.1 Acidimicrobiaceae bacterium
CACCCGCGAGGTCTCGTTACTTCTGGCATACGCGCTGAACCCAGGTGTTCGCTCGTGCTCCAACGCCGCCGCTGAGCAGGACTACGACAAGCTTTCGATGATCCGGAGCAGCTCATCTCTTCGGAACCCTTGGCGCCGAGCGAATCGGACGAGCTCTCGTGCCCTGGCCATCACAGCACCACGCTGTGGCGTGCCCGCTACGGTGATACCCCGCCCGCGTCGAAATTCGAGCAGGCCTTCATCGCGAAGCAGGCGCAGGGCACGAAACACCGTGTTCGCGTTAACGCCGAGCACCGCTGCCAGGTCTCTCGCCGGTGGGAGGCGCTCACCTGGGCCAGCTTCGCCGTCGGCAATCGCTCGACGGATCTCACTCGCCACCTGTTCGTGAAGAGGAAGCGGATCGTCACGGTCAACCTTGACAAGAAGCATGGTATCACTCATACTAGCACCATCGTGCCTCTGTCCGTGCTCACCAGCCCTCCTCCCACCGAGGAACAGCCTCAGGTCTTGATCGAAAAGGCGTGACACCGACAACGAAGGCGGCGGCGTTGTGTCGCCGTGGCAGTGCTGCTCGGTCTTCTCGCCAGGTCGGTTGCATACGTGGTCGTTCGTGCCACCGGCACGTCGGCCCCACCTCGACGACGGCGGGGGCTTTGCCGCTTGCAGTGCCCGCAGGTCGGCTGGCCGGCGTCTGGATGTCCCTACCTTCTACCTCTGCATCCACCCTGACGGCCGAGGGTCAGCCGAATGGCCGATCCACGTTCGCTGCGGCACAGGAGTGGGCGAGGGGCCACCCCCGCGTGACAAGTCGGTTCCAACGCATGCGAAGGTCGACGGAACCACCCACACCGGCCACGAGATCGTCGACGGCGACCACGCCACCATGCGCCTGACCTCCGTTACGTCGACCACCGCGCACGGGGTCATAACGGCATCGACCGACCGAGCCACGCTACCTGACGGTCCCACGACCTTCAGGGTTGTGACGAAGTACGACGTGTCGTATGTCACCCCGCACACGTTCCCCACAGGCCCGAGCCCCTTTCGTGGGAGTGCGTTTTGCGGACCCAGGGCTCACCGGATGTTCGACGGGCGGTCGAGTATGCAGATCCCTAAGCCTCGATCCACCGATTGACCACGTCGGGGGGCTCCAAAGAGAGATGCTGCTCGACCGGGCGCGGCTTGGACGCGAGGTGGCGAGTCAGCTGATCATGGACGTGAGAGGTCAGAGGTTCCTGGTGCTCGCGTCTGTTGTCAGCGCGTCAGGTCTCGTCTGCGGCCGCGCCGGTCCGCCGAGGGTTGCTCAGGTGAGTAGTGGCAGCGCGCGGATGGAGTCGAGCGCACCGATGAAGGTCGTCGCCCATGGCCAGCGCTTCGGAAGGCGTAGTACGAGTCTGCCGCTTCTGTTCACGAGCCGGCCGGGGAGGCGAAACACGCGTGAACGAACGGTGCGCACGACGGTGAGCTGATCGTCGGCGTGTATGTGACCGAGCCGAGCGCTCCAGCGGGTGAGGTTGTGGGCGAGCACAGCGCAACCAAGCCAGGCGGCGTTGGCGAAGAACTTCCCCGATGGGCAGTGCTCGAGACCGGCGCCTTCTTTCAAGTCGCGAATGGCGAGCTCGATCCTCGCGTGCTCGCGATGGAACTGGTCGACCTCGACACTTGACATGTCGAGATTGGTGATGAAGGCGTGATATCGCCAATTCGGCCAAAGAGCTTGCTGGGTGCGCTCGGTGAGCCGAGTACGTCGCACGACGAGGCGGACCTTGCGCTTTGCTCGCTTGGTTTTCCCGCCGCCTGTGACGTAGGTGGTCTCGGCCACCTGGGCCTCACCGTCGTCGGGGTAGGAGATGGGCTCCCACGCCGACTCGTCGATGGCCTCGATTGCGGCTCGGACGTGGGCATTTACGTTGACCGTGATCGACCAGGCGACCCTGAGCCGGTTGAGGGTGTCGATCAGTGAATACGACCAGAACCCAGAATCGGCTCGCACCACCAGTGGGCCCGTGGCGCCTGCACGCCTCACCCGGGCGACGAGCTCCTCGAGGAAGCGCTTGGCGCCTCGCTGGGACGAGCCTTTACGAAGCCGGGCATGTAGGACCTCCCCGCTCGCTGCCCAGGTCGCGAGCAGCGGGCTGTAGCCGAGCACCTTCGTGTATCCATAGACGGCACCTTCTTTGGCCTTGCCGTGGACCTCGCAGATGGTGGAGTCGAGATCGACCGTCATTGGCGACGAACCTGGCCCTGCCCCAAGTGCCCAGGCCCGCCGGATCGTCTCTGCGACCACGGCATCCAATTGACGAACGTGTCCGAAGGTGAACGACCGCAGGAACGTGCCGAGCGTCGAAGGCGCCATCACCCGAAAGGGCAACACCCGATGCGTGGCGCCGGCTCGCAGGCGATCGGCATGGTCGATGTGGGTGGCTCCCGCGAGGATCGCGCTGACGAGCGTGAGAACCTTGCGACCCGGTTGCGCCCCGCCTACGCGACAACCCATGCGGACGAGCTTGTCGACCAGTGCCTCGAGGCCCAGGCGGACCATCAAAGTCCCAGGCACGATCAGCCCGGCGTCGACCAGCAAATTCGGATCGTCGAAGGTCACCTCGACGCGGTCGATTGCGCGCGATACTCGGGTCACTGAAAGTGCCTCCTGTGGCTGGGGTGATGTCGGAGTAGAGCACCGTCATTTTCCCAGCACGGGAGGCCTTTTACGCGGATGCGCGTAGGACCTCAGCGGTGGTCTATCGGTGGATTGAGGCTAAGAGCGTTAACGGCGGCGTGGAGCCGCGGGGCATAGGGCGTTTCCCTAGCCGCACAGTGGCAGGGTGGATACCGGCGCCCGCGGGAAGTTCATGCGGGGCCGTGACCGCCCACGCGAGAACCTGTCCGTCGGGCTGAGCAGGTGTCGGCTGGAAGCAGGGCGGTCGCTTTCAGATCGCGCTCAAGAACGCACGAAGTCGGCAATGAGCCTGGCAAGCTCGAGCGGAGCGTCGCCCTGCACACTGTGCCCAGCGTTCGTCACATGCTCCACGCGCGCACTGGGCTGGTGACGCAGGAGCTCTGCCTCGTCGAGGTCGTCGACGACGGACTGCGCGAGCATGCCGCGCACCAACATGACGGGCACGGTGAGCCCCGAGAGATGGTCCCAAAGCGCGGGGTAGTTCACCAAGCCGTACTCAGTGGCAGACGGGAACCGACTGTATCGCCATACCCACGTGCCGTCGGCCCGCTGAACGGCGTTGTGCAGAACGCCCCGCCTCAACGAGGACTCGCTCCGGGTCGGGTTGAACTCTATGGTCCGTGCCAGGATCTCCTCGAAGCTTGTGAAGCTAGCGGGCCCCTGGACGAACGCAATGATGGGCGCCGATTTCTCGGCGTTGACACCGGGAGTGATGTCGACGAGGACGAGGCGGCGCACGAGATCCGGGTCCTGGCGGCCGAGCGCGATGGCGGTCAGGCCACCGAGCGACATTCCGACCACCGCCCTTGCGCGCGGGGCGAGAGCGCGGATCGTCACCGCCACATCGGCTGCGCTGTCAGCCGGCGACAACGAACCAGCGCGACCATTGTCTGAGTGGCCGTGACCAGGCAGGTCCACCGCCACCAACGGGCGCCTCAGGGCCAAGGCGACGGTGTCCCAGG
>PMVZ01000087.1 GCA_003166375.1 Acidimicrobiaceae bacterium
GACAACAAGGGGGCGGGGCCGCGGGAGGCGGAAAGGGAACACGGGAGGGCCGACGCTGAGCGAGGAATCACGCGCCTCGGCCAGACCACGCTCACGCGCTGACGTGTCTCGTGGCCCTTGCTGCCAGCTGGCGCGATCCATCCTCCAAACACAGCTCAGACCGGTCTCGCCCGGCGCGGAGATCTTGTCCGGCTGCTCGGCCACCATCTCGAAACCCAGCTTGAGGGGAACACGACCGCTGGCCACGTTCGCCTTGTCGTGATGGATCTCGACACGGGTCACACCGGGAAGACTCAGCCCGAGCGTCGTCAGCGCTCCCGCCGCACGGGTCGCAAACCCACGACCGATGAAGGCCGGATGCACCCAGTAGCCGATCTCGAGCGCGTCCTTGCCGATCCGTCGCATGAGGCCTGCTCCGCCGACGACACGGGCCCCTTCGAACATCCCATAGCTGTACTGGGTGCCCTCGGCCCAATCGCGGTCCCAGCGTTTCAGCAGCTCCTCGCGCTCCTCCAACGTCGTCGGCTCCAGCGCGATCCATGGCATCCAGGGGCGAAGATGTTCCAAGCTCTCGCCTACCGCCACCGCCAAAGCCGGTGCATCGTCTCGCTGGTAGCGGCGCAATACGAAGCCCTCGAGGACGACCTCTCCGGGCGGAGCGGAGCGCGATCGCTTCATGACCTTCACAATATGGTCGGGGCCCGCTCCGACTTGCTCCGCCGAGATCCCCGCGGCGTTCGTGGCAAAGCGGACTGTCAAGATTCTCGCTTGAGCCAAAGGAGTGCGCTCACGATGCCGGGAGGTATGTCGATGCCGGACGAGACGGTGGGTACCCAGGGGTGGGATCCCGACCAGTACTCGAAATTCGCCGCCGAACGTGCCAAGCCGTTCGTCGATCTCCTCGCGATGGTCGAGCCGGTTCCAGGTGGCGACGTGATCGATCTGGGGTGCGGCACCGGAGAGCTGACTGCCCGGCTCCACGCGCACACCAAGGCTGCTACAACGATCGGGGTCGATGCGTCGGAGGCGATGCTGGCCAAGGCCCATCCCCTTGCCGGGAACGGTCTGCGGTTCGAGTTGGGCGATATCGGCCGCTTCGGCGCCGAGCGCAGCTTCGACGTTGTTTTCGCCAACGCCAGCTTGCACTGGGTTCCCGATCATCCTCGACTGGTGGGTCAACTGGCCGCGGGCCTGCGCCCCGGAGGTCAGCTTGCCGTTCAGGTCCCTGCCAATACCGACCACCCGTCCCATGCCGTCGCCTTCGAGGTGGCAACCGAAGCCCCATTTCTGGAGCACATGGGTGCCGATCCGCTCGCTGACGCGCACGCGGTGTGCGCACCGGAGCAGTACGCCGAACTTCTCGACGGGATCGGTTTCTCCGATCAGCACGTCCGCCTGCAGGTCTACGGCCACCACCTAGCCTCGACTGCCGCGGTCGCCGAGTGGACGAAGGGCACGACCCTCTTGCGGTTCAAGAGCTTGCTTCCCCCGGACCTGTTCGACCCGTTCGTGGAGCGCTACCGGCGGCGGCTAGCCGAGGTGCTCGGCGAGCAGGCACCGTACTTCTACACGTTCAAGCGCATCTTGTTCTGGGCACGGCTTCCCGGGCCTCGGTCGTCGGGGGAGTAGAGGAGCACCCGCTGGTCTGCGGCCTGAAAACAGGGCGAACAGAGTCCGGCGCCCCGGGCAGAGGGCAGCCTCGAAGCCCCACGCTGCTCTACATGCAGACAGAGGAGAACGCAGGGCTCCGCCGAGTCCCGCTCGACCTGTACACGCCCCTCTACGGTGCCGCATGGGAGGAGTTTCTCGATGCCAACGTTCGCGTTCGCATCGACGCCGACCGGATGTTCACTTTCCACGTGGAGCGACCCGCCCGTTCGCTGCGTGCATCAAAGGCCGACCTGGGGCAGGCTGAGTGACATGGAAGATGTACCGGCGGGCCAGTACCACTTCGATCCCGAGACTTACCTGGACATGGTCACCTCGGAGATGCCCGCCTATTTCGCGCTGCAGGAGGCAACAGCCGAGGCCACGACCGGCTTTTTCGCAGCCCGGATCCTCGAGCTCGGCGTCGGCACTGGAGAGACCGCGGAACGGGTCCTCGCAGTCCACCCCATGGCGCTCCTTACAGGTATTGACGAGAGCCCGGAGATGCTCGACCGTGCCTGCAAACGGCTGCCTCAGGCTGACCTGCGCGTCGGTCGCTTGGAGGACCCGCTGCCGGAGGGCACCTACGACCTTGTCGTTTCGGCGCTCGCGGTCCACCACCTCGACAGTGACGGGAAGGCTGACCTGTTCATGCGTGTCGCCGAGCGGCTTCGCCCTGGAGGGCGTTTTGTGTTGGCGGACCTGGTCATCCCCGACGACGCCAGCGACACGATCACGCCGATCGACGACGGGGCATACGACAAGCCGAGTCGGGTCGAGGACCAACTGCGTTGGTTGCAAGCTGCGGGCTTTCTGGCCCGTGTCACGTGGGCGCACCGCGACCTCGCGGTCATTGCTGGCGACCGCCCTTAGCCCATTGCCCACAGCCGCATGGGAACGGTCGCTCCTCCCGTCCACACGGCCCGGCGTCAAGCAGTGTGCTGGGTCCGGCTCACGCAACCGCCACGGGCTCAAAGCGCGCCAGGAAGAAACGAAGCTCCTCGGGTTCGTAGGTGAATTGAAGCCCACCTATTTGCTCGCGCTCCGAGTACAGGTGCTGACCGCCGGGAGAGCGACAACCCACGTCCGGACCGACATCGCGGCCGATCCGGACGGGTTGGCGCGCGCTCGAGTCGCGAGCGCCGTGGTCGCTGGTCGCCGCACCACTCGGTGCAGCCCGCTACCAGTGGCCCCTGTGAACCACTTCGGGGAACGGCCGCCGGTTGGGTTTCGCTATCGGCTTGAGAGCCCGATCAGCCGGATAGCCGAACGCCACCATGTAAGCGCAGATATGGTCTCTCGGTGTGCCGAGGATCCGCCGGCATGCCTCCTGGTTGCCGACGGCGGAGTGGCCGCTGCCGATGCCCAGGTCCGCGGCGGCCAACATCATTGCCATGGTTGCCTGACCCAGGTCGTACTGATCGATCGTCCGGTACCCTTCGTCCTCGGGTTCCGGGAGAACCAGGACAATTGCCGCCTTTGCCTTTGCCAGATGACCGGCGCCGGTCCAGACCTTCGACAGCTCCTCTAGCTGGCCGGGCTCGGTCACGAGGACGAAGTCCCAGTGCTGGCGGTTGGACGCCGAAGGCGACCGCCACCCAGCCTCAAGGATCCGGTCGAGGTGATTCGGAGTGATAGCCCGGTCCTCGTAAGTGCGAACGTTACGACGAGCTCGAATGGCATCCCAAGTTTCCACGACGTTCAACGCTACTAGCTCCCCTTGCCAGCGACGCCGTCGCTGAGGGCTCAGTCTGACCGACTGCCACTACCGTGCGGCACGCCCTCGTCACGGCGCGCCGGGGGCCGATCGGGACGTTCCGGGTCTCTGACACCCGGTACAAGGAGGACGATCAGGCAAATGAGTCCGGAAACCAGACCGCTGAACAGCAAAGTCTTCCTGACCCCGATCCCGGTCGCAGCTGCCCCTCCGAGAAGCATGCCGACTGGTCCCAACGAAAAGGCGAGCAGGTAGACGAGCGAAGAAACGCGGCCGAGCACTTCCCTCGGAACGAGCTGCTGCATCATCGCGACCCACAGGACGTCGCCGTAAACGAAGAGGCCAATCTCCATCCCGCTGAGCAGACCCACGACCCAGACACTTCGTGCGAAGGCCATGCCGCCAATCGCCAGTCCACCTGCTGCGTAAGCCGTCCATACCGCGATCACTCGGCGACGAGGTGAGCCCATGCGTGCCACGACCAGCGAAGCGATTACCCCCGCAGCGCCACCGGCGGCGAAGACAAGGCCGAGCGACAGTGTGCTTCCGTGCAGCACGTCACGAACCAGAAGCGGCAAGAGGACAGTGAGCGGAGTCATCCCCACGAAGTTCGCCAACGCGGCCCCGAGCAGCGAAGCAATCAGCCACCTCTGGCTGCGGACGTAGTTGATTCCCTCCATCGCTTCAAAGAACGCCGTCCCATGTCGCTCGGTGCGTTTGGTGCGGATTCGCATTGCCAGGAGACACACGGCCGACACGGCGAAGCTGATCGCGTCGATGCCAAAGGACCACGCGAAGCCAATCACACCGACAATGAGACCACCGGCCGCCGGACCGATGAGCCCTTGGGTCAACTGACCGCTCATCTGGCTCAGTGCGTTGCCCTGAACGAGCAGGTGCCCGTCGAGAAGCTCGGGAAGAACCGACATGGACGCGGGACCGAAGAACGCGTCTGCAGTGCCAAAGATCCCCGACATCACGATCAGTTCCCACAGTTGGAGCTCGTGGCGAGCCATGAGCACCGCTACCACGCCGACAGCTGCTCCCCGCACGGCGTCGGACGTGAGCATCGCGAGCCGTCTCGGAACTCTGTCGACCGCCACGCCGCCCAAGAGGGCAAAGCACACCGATGGCACGGCACGTGCCGCAAGGACGTAGGCGAGATCAATGGGGCTACGTCCAATCTCCAGCGCGGCTAGCGCGAGTGCGATGGTGAACACGCCATCGCCCAGTGACGAGATGCTCTGCCCTGACCAGAGGAGAGCGAAGTCCCGAACCTTGAGAACCTCGAATGTCCCCGATGGCCTACCCGGCGCAGACATAGTCACTCATACTTTCATCGGGCACGCGCGAGTGTTGGCGCGTCGTGCAGGCAAATTGGCGCGACCTCAGACCCGAGGTTGGGCAGGTCACATCAGTTGGTTAGTACCGTGCTCCAGGTCGACAAGGGGAGGGCCAACATGGCAGCAGGGCAACAATCGTGGCGCAGCGCTGCCACTGTGGCGGCGCTGGTCGCCCTGGGCAGCACGGCTCCGGCCGCAGCGGCCACCGGCACGACCGGCACCACCAGAACGAAGATCGAGACGATCTATCCCTGGACCTCGACCGGGAGGCTGGAGGCGGCGCTGAAGGTTGCCGGCACCGTCAAGGGCACCTGCTGGACGAGCTCGATCGCCGTCTCCAGCAGCGACGCCTACCGATGCATGACGACCGAGTCGCTCATCTACGACCCGTGTTTCGCCCCCAAGACCATGACGTTCACGCAGCTGGCGTGCATGGCCGCGCCGTGGGGCAAGGTGACGCGGTTCGATCTCACAGCGCCTATCCCGAAGGCGGCCAAGCACCCCGACGGCAAGCCTTGGGTCTGGGCCTACGAGCTCGGCAGCGGCATTCGCTGCATCACGGCAACGGGCACCGGCGCGGTGGTCGACAAGATCGCGCTGAACTACTACTGCATCCCGGGAGCGGGCTGGGCAAGCATTCCCAACCAGAAGGCCGAGCCGTGGACCGTCCGGTACGCGAAGAGCTACCAGTCCAAGACCCTCGAGACCGTAAAGGTCACCACCGGCTGGTACTGATCCCCGGTACTGCCGGCCGTCCCGGCGGGCCGTTCTCATCGTCGGGGACGCCCGCACCTGAATGACATATAGCTGCGGCAACTCCTCGCGACCTGGCCATCGCCAGGATCACAATGTGACTTCAGCCTGGCGGACGCAAAGCCGCGGCGACCGCTTCGGGATCATCACAACCCACAATCATCTCGTCGAACTGAGCACCTTCGAGATTCACTCTGACACCGCGTGGAGTGTCGTGATGAACCACGGCGAAGACCTTGGCGTCGCGGGAGCTGAAGGTGCCTATGGCCACCGACCCCGGAATGCCCGTACCGACACGAAACCCGTGGACGGCTCCCACGGCGTCGTCGAGCACCTCGACTGTCCTGACGGACCGGAGCGGCACCCTGACCTCGCCGTGAACAGCTTCGATCCTCTCCACTGCTCTGAGACGCACCACCAGTTCGTCTCCATCGACGATGAGCTCGGCCAAGTTGTCCTCCTCCACCAGTCCGTAGCGCTCCTGACTGATCACTTACCCTATTCGGCCCGGCCAGAGGAGGTCTGGTCCAATGTCTGGCCGCCTGGCATGTCATGGGAGGAAGGCTTCTCATGCCGTCGTGGGTGTCCGGGCCTGGCGTCTTCCTGGGCCCGGAGCACCCCGGTACGAACGCTCGAAAGTCAGTCGAGCCCAGCTGTCGCTTCAGTGAACACGGCCATTCCCTGCGCGAGGGCCGCGCCGGTCACAGCTCTCAGGACTCCTATGCCGTCCACGTTCAGCTCAGCCCTGGCCAACCAGCGCTGGAATCGCTCGTCGTCGTAGCGGAGCCGGTCCAGGTTCACCTGCTCGCCACGGACGAGGAAGAAGCCGTTGAGATCTCCACCGTGAGGGTCCAGGAAGAAGGCCTCGAACGACTCGATCTCGCCTCGCTCCTGGAGCTCACCGAAGTACTGCACTCCCTCGCCGAAGCAAGTCACCGCGCCGGCTTCGCGGCCGCGAGCCGGCCGATTCCATCCGATGAAAAGTGCGCTGTCCGACATGTTGGTTCCCCCCGGTTTCTTGAAACTTCTGGCGAAGGCCAGACTCTAGTGTTCCGGCTGGACGCAAGCTTGGAGAAGACGCCGACCAGGGAGATGACAGGCCCGGGCGGCCCGTCGGCCGCTTGGGCCCTCTCGACACCGGCCGCCGGCACGCCTCGCTCCGGCGCCGTCAGCTGAGCAGGCGGAGAGTTATCCGAATACCATGATTGGTCCAAGAGACAAGGGGGAGGAATCATGCCGAAGTACCTGCTGGAAGTGAGCTACACCCTCGAGGGCATAAAGGGCCTCAGGGCTGAGGGCGGTTCGGCCCGTGTCGCCGCCGTCACCGCGGCAACCGAGGCAGCCGGCGGGAAGATCGAGGCTTTCTACTTCGCCTTCGGTGACAAAGACGCCTACCTCATAGTCGACTATCCCGACGCCGTCACGGCCGCGAGCGCGGTGCTTGCCGTGACCGCCGCCGGTGGGGCCAAGGTTCGGACCGTGGTCCTCCTGACCCCGGCCGAGGTTGACGCCGGGGTCAGGATGGAGTCGACGTACCGACCGCCGGGAGGCTGACACGAGCGCCGGTGAGCCTTCCGGCCAGGCTCGTGAGTGGCGGTGCTGGCGACACTGGACGACTCACAGCGCGGCCGCAATCACCATGGGCGAGCGACAGTCCGACCGTCTCCGTAGGAAAATGACGCAGTGCAAACCATCGGCCTGATCGGAGGCATGAGCTGGCAGTCCTCGGCGGAGTACTACCGCGTTCTCAATGAGCTCGTGCGCGAGAAACTGGGCGGGCTGCACTCTGCCCGGTGTCTGCTCTACTCGGTCGACTTCGCCGAGATCGAACAGCTCCAGACCACCGGCGCCTGGGAGGAGGCCGGACACCTTCTCGCGGCCGCCGGACAGTCCCTGGAGGACGCAGGGGCAGACTTTCTTCTGCTCTGCACCAACACCATGCACAAGGTTGCCGACGCCATCGAGGCGGCGGTGTCGATCCCGCTGGTCCACATCGCCGACGTCGCCGCCGAAGCGGTTCGCGGGACAGGTGTCACCCGGGTCGGGCTTCTGGGCACGGCGTTCACGATGGAGCAGTCGTTCTACAGAGACCGACTAGCGAGACACGGGCTCGAGGTGGTCGTCCCCTCCGCTACCGATCGGATGGTTGTCCACAGGATCATCTATGAAGAGCTCTGCATGGGTGTCATTCGCGAGGAGTCGCGGGAGGCGCACCGGGCGATCATCGACCGCTTGGTGGCTGCCGGCGCCGAAGGAGTGGTGCTCGGATGTACCGAGCTCGAGCTGCTCGTCCGAGCAGACGACGCCCCGGTGCCTGTGTTCGCGACGACCCGCCTCCATGCAGCAGCGGCAGTCGACCTGGCTCTGGCGAGCCGAGCCGAGGGTCACCTGGAACTGGTCGAAACGCCGCCGGAGAGCGAGGTGGCGGCCCAGCTGCTCGCCCGTTACTACGAGGAGCTCAACGCCCGCTTCCCCGGCGGCTTTGACGTCGACCGTACCGTAGCTGCTCCTAGCGCCGAGCTCCGCCCCCCGTCCGGCTCCTTTTTGACAGTCCGCCTCGACGGTCGCGCAATTGGGTGCGGGGCGGTTCGGAAGCTCGACGAGACCACGGCGGAGATCAAACGCATGTGGATCGACCCTGCGGTGCGCGGTCGCGGCGTTGGTCGCAGGCTCCTCGCCGCCTTGGAGTCCGCCGCAGCGCGCCTCGGCTGCCGGCTCGTGCGACTGGATACAAGTAGCCACCTTCCCGAGGCACTCGGTCTCTATCGTTCCACCGGTTACAGCGAGATCCTTCCGTATAACGACAACTGCTATGCCCATCACTGGCTTGAGAAGTCGCTCGGGTAGTCCCGGCGTCCCGGTGCGGTCAGGAAGCTGGGAATTCGGTGACTGACTGGCCATCGGTGTTCGCCACCCAGATACGGGTGCCGCTCGAGGTGATGCCCGAAGGGTCGTCGAAGCCGTAGCTCGAGCCACTGACGATCTTGACCAGGGCGCCGGTCGAGGCCGAGAGCTCGGTGACCGAATTGCCATCGTTCACCACCCATATGTGGGTGCCGTCCGAGGTGACGGCATCGGGGTCGTCGAACCCGTAGCTCGAACCGCGGATCACCTTGACCAGGGCACCGGTCGA
>PMVZ01000362.1:0-2312 GCA_003166375.1 Acidimicrobiaceae bacterium
TCGACCGCGCGAGGAATCGGCGTAACACCTGATGGTGCGGGAAATCGACATGAGGATGGCCGCCGGAGCGGCGCCGGTCGTGAGGCTCAAATCGCGCCGCCCCGGCCCGAAAAACTGCTGCCTCCCGATCGGCAACCGGGTCCGGGTCGAGAAGAGTATGCGACCTGTGCGGGAAGGACCCGGTATGAGGAGGCTGACCTTGCGACTCCGACTTTCAGCTCGCCATCGTGCTGTACTCGGATAAGTCCAAGATGAACAACTCGAAAGCGAGCGTGCCGAGCCGTGCCGAGCAGCTCGCCATCGTGCAGTACTCCGATGAGCACGGCGTGAAGGCGGCGGCGGACCACTTTGCCGTGTGCCAGGACCGCGTCTACGACTGGCGGTTGTATCGGCACAAGCTGGAAGCCGCGACGTGACGCTGAGCGCCAACCTGGATGAGCTTTGGGAGCGGCGCAAGGGGCTGCTGGAGGAGGCGCTACGCCTCGCGATGCAGGCGGCGCAGCGGTGGTAATGGCCTGGAGCTTGGAAGCACCTTCGCAGAGGCAGAGGTCGAAGTAGCGCCTTACGCCCCAGCCCCTCAGCCGCCCACCAGCGCCCACGCTTCTAGCCCCGCTGCTACTGAAACGCCTGGGCTGGCGCGCTGGGGCGCGGCCTATTTGCTCAAATCGCCTTGCGGCACCACTGCCAGTGCGTCGGCCGCCAGATCGTCCAGTTCTGGGCGCGCCTTGACCTGCCACGCGATCACCTCGCTCGCCCGGCCACCCGCTGGCGGCAGCCAGTTGGCCACGGGGCTGCACCTGGACCACGACACGACCGTCATGCGCTGGCCGCACCAAGTCACGATCCGAAGCGTCGGGCTGCCGATCGGCCGCGTAGCAAGCGCTGAAGCCGCAGCGGCGTCATCGAAACGAGCCCCGTAAGGTCGAAATCACTCACGCACGAGGCGTGACGCAGGTCGTCGAGGCAGCCTGAGGCCTCGCTTGAGGAAGTGGCCCCTGGGCCGACTAAAGCGGCTCCCCTCCGGAGACGCCTTAGTTGATGTTCGGGCCCTACTCGTCCAGCGATAACGATTTGCCATGAACACGTGCCGCTGCCTCGTGTTTCGGCTCGTGCCCAGGATGAGTGAGGACGCCATGACGGGTGCCGTGTGTGCTGACAAAACGCGGCGTCGGCCTTCGGGGTAGCGTTCGCGTGCCGCTCGATTGCCGGGTGGCACGACGAAAGATGGGGGTCGAATCGTGACCACCTACCGCATTGTCTGTGTAAAGACGCAGCATCCGCATAGGCACATCGTCAGCGTGGGGGTTGAGGGGACCTCGGCGACGATACCAGTTCAGATGATGACGATGGCCACCGTGCGCTACAGGATCGACAACGGTGACACCTTCGAGACCTACAGCCCCTCCATGCGAAAGACAGCCAGGGTGTGGAAGGACACATGCAAGGAACCGGGCTGCACCTTCAACGTCATCCGATCGCACGCGGACGCGGTTGCGGACAACAACCTCGACAACCTGCGAACCTGCCGGTAGCGTCACTGCGCGTTGTGACTACGTGAGAACACACGCCTGGAACGGAGCACAGCAGGGTTCCCGTGTACACACGCAGCTCTGGGAGGTGGGGCTCCTACTCGACTGCGGCATGTCTCGTGTTGCTTAGACCAGGAAGTGCCACCAGGCAACGCGGCCGACTACATCTGGACATGCGACGAGTGCGGAGCCGAGGACCAGGAGGTGCGGCGCGTTGTGGGGGCTGTGCCCGACAAGGACCTAGACAGGATGACCGAAGAGGAGTTCATCGTTGTGCTCACCGGCGCCGCGTAGCCGGCTCCCGTCCGATCCGTCAGGCGGTCACTTGCCGCGCTTCTTCGCTGTGCGCTTCGTCTTCACTGCGGGAGCTTGCTGGCCTTCTTTGGCTGCGCGGCGACCTTGGCAGCCTTTTGGGCGGTCTGCGACCGCGTCGCCAGGCCGCTTTCCTTGACCGCCTTCTTCGCTTGTTTCGACGCCGCTACACGCCTTGGCGCCGCCCGGGTCCCGATCTGACCCTTCGCCGTAGAAGCACTCGTTGTCTGCCGTCTGCGACCGTCACCGCCCGACTGCTTCCCGACGACCGCGAGCGAACCCATCGAGGGCACGACAGTGGACTCTTCCCCTGTCGACCACCGCACCCGCAAGAGCGAACCGGTCACGCCGGTCACGACCCCATCGCGGGGAGCCTCGCCGACTTTCTTCGAAAGGATTTGCACGCGATCACCAACGACTGCCATATACCGAATGGTGCCACTCCGCGGCGTGTCTGGCCAGCGCGGTCCC
>PMVZ01000362.1:2320-2526 GCA_003166375.1 Acidimicrobiaceae bacterium
GCCACTTGCCTCTAGGCGCCTCACCGCCTCTTTACGACCCCCTCCCATAGAGGTCCAAGATGAGTGATTGGGTGGCATCCAGTCGAGCCAGCATTACCGAGGCGAACCTCTTCATCAGCTCGTAACCGAAGACTGGGTCGGCCTCGGCCTTGGAGCGAAGGCAGTGGGCGTCCACCGCGATAACCCCGACGGGTTCGGCAGCACGC
>PMVZ01000257.1:0-691 GCA_003166375.1 Acidimicrobiaceae bacterium
ACCACCTCAGGATCGATGCCGAGCTCGACCGCCACTGCCGCTGCACACGCCGCGTTCGATCGGATGGGCGACGGGGACCCCGGCGCAAGGACGACGACGCCCGACGGCTCTCCCGAGAGCCGTAGCTCGAGGCCATCGGCGTGCTCCAGAACGGCAACGTCCGCGCTCACGTCGCCTCCCGAGACACGTACCACCTTCTGGGTCGGGGAAAGCCGTCGCGCGAGTCCCTCGAGCCGCTCGTCGTCGATGTTGAGCACGACCACACGGGCTGCCGAGGTGATCTCCGCCTTCGCCGAGAGCGTCCTGTCGAGGGTCCCGAAACGCTCGAGGTGTGCCGGCCCGATTGAAGTGATGACCACGACCTCGGGCTGGAGCCAGCGGCAAAGCGCCGAGATCTCTCCTGGGCCATAGGCGCCCATCTCGGCCACGAGCACTTCGGTCCCGGGCACGAGATGCTCATTGACCGTGCGCGCAAGCCCGGCACGATTGTTGAAGCTGCGTGGACTCGCGACGACGCTGCGGTCACCAGCGATGAGGTGAGCAACATACGTCTTCGTCGTCGTCTTCCCGTACGACCCCGTGATCCCCACCACGAGGGGCCGAACCCGGGCAAGCACAGCCGACGCGCGCCCTACGTAGCGTTGCGCAATCAGGTCCTCGACAGGCCGAAGCACCGCGAGCGCCACGTCGA
>PMVZ01000257.1:723-4066 GCA_003166375.1 Acidimicrobiaceae bacterium
CGAGACCCGCGACCGGAGCGACCGTCGCGACCCCGGCGCCGACAACACCGGCTACGGCGAGAGCGATGTTGAACGGCGTGCTCGCCCACCAACGCCACCCGAAACGCGCGGCCGCGCCTGGCAGGTAGTGCTCGTTCTGGGCAACGCGAAGCCACCGCAGGTCGGCGCAGACGATCGAGATGACGGCTGCGCCGAGAGCGACGGCGCCAAGCGCGGTCACAAGCCGGACGCGCCCTCGGTCGGCTCTCCGACGATCACGTCTTCAGCCTTCCGATCGCGGCACGTAGCTCGCCTGGAACTGTGAGGGGTGTGAGATGACCTGCGCCAGGGCAAACGACCAAATGAGCGTCGGGCAGCTCACGTTCCAGCTGTTCGGCCACCGCCAACGGAGCTGCCGTGTCGTCGTCACCCCATACGAGCTCGACGGGACACTTCACCGCAGCGAGCACTGCAACGTAATCCTCGGTGAGGGTACGCACGAGAATGTCCCGCATGACACCCGAGGCCGCACGGTAGTCATCGGACCCGTGGCGCCGTCGTAGCGCTTCCATCCCCTCCTGGCTGATCACTCCGCGCATCGCTAGCCCGCGCGCCATCCTGAAACGCAGCCGCGGCTTTGAGCGGGCGCCGGCAGGCCGGTGAAGTGGTGCTCCGCTCAAAACAAGACCCGCAACCCGGTCCGGACAACTCGCGGCAAGGTGCACTGCGACGCGACCGCCGAATGAATGACCGAGCACCACTACCCGTGGCGCCATCTCGTCCAGCACGGCGGCGACTGCTTCGGCGTATTCCGGACTTCCCCACACTGCCTCGGGCGCGGCGGCACTTCCGAACCCGGGCAGGTCAAGCGCGATCGCGTCGATTCCCGGCGGCGCGAGAACGGCTTCGAAGTCCCTGTGGTCCCGCCGCCATCCGTGCAGAGCGAGAACCCATGGCGTGCCCGCGCCGTACGACTCCCCGAACAGGCGTGAGCCGGCGAAAGACGTGAGCATTTCGCAAAAACTAACGCGTCCTCGCGCCGACGCACTTGACGCCCGTGCAGGACTGCCCCGCGTGCCCCTGAACGTTGAGGCACCCGACCGCTACGGTCTGTTCATGGAGTCGAGCGTGACGCGGTCGAGCGACCTGGCCGGGCGTCTCCTGGCCGGATGCGACCCCCAACAGCGCGAAGCGATCACGACTCAGGCACGGCCGCTGTGTGTGCTGGCCGCTGCCGGCTCCGGCAAGACACGGGTGCTCACGCGTCGCATCGCCTGGCGGGTCAACGAAGGCACTGCCTCGGCACCGTACGTGCTCGCTCTCACCTTCACTCGTAAGGCCGCCTCGGAGCTCCGGGGCCGCCTGGCGAGCCTCGGTCTCGCTGATCCGGCCACGGCCGGAACCTTCCATGCGGTGGCGCTCGGGGAGCTCAGACGCCTGGCGGCAGAACGTGGCCGGCCAGCGCCAGTCGTGATCGCCTCCAAGGCTCGTCTTCTCGCCGCGGCCGCAGGCCAGGACATCGGCCGCGACCGCGCCATGCTCGCCGACCTTGCCTCCGAGATCGAGTGGGCGCAGGCTCAGTGCCTCACTGCTCGCGACTACCCGCAAGCGGTCGCCAGGTGTGGGCGACCTAGCCAATGCGACCCATTTGTCGTCACGGAGATCTGGAAACGCTACGACCGGGAGAAGCAACGACGGGGCGTCCTCGACTTCGACGACCTTCTACATCGCTGCGCGATCGAGCTCGAGAGCGACCCTGAGTTCGCCGCTTCAGCCCGCTGGCGGTTCCGCCACTTCTTCGTGGACGAATACCAGGACGTGAACCCGGCACAGGTGCGACTTCTCGACGCATGGCTCGGCGACAACGACGACCTCTGCGTGGTCGGCGACCCCGACCAGGCAATCTATGCGTGGAACGGGAGCGATCCGCGAGCCCTCATCGACTTTCCGCAACGGTATCCCGGCTCCCAAGTCGTCCGGCTTGCAGTGAATTACCGCTCGACTGACATCGTGTTGGCGCTCGCGTCATCGGTTCTGACAGGTGAACCGACCCTCGGCCCCGGCCCGCCGGTCCACGGATACCCGCGGACCGGCGGTCCGGCACAACCGGTGGTCTCCTACGAGACCGACGCCGACGAGGCGCTGGGCGTCGTCACTGCACTGCGGCGGGCCCGCAGTCCTGGCGCGCCGTGGTCAAGCCTCGCCGTCCTGGCCCGTACGAACGCCCAGCTCGTGCTCTTCGAGCGCGAGCTGGAGGCCGCGGGCATTCCCTTCCGAAGCGGAGGCGGTCGCGCGTTTCTCGCGCGCCCAGCGGTTCGCCGAGTCTTGGATCGCTTGACAAGCCCGTCGGGCACACCCGGCGTTCAAGGATGGCTCGAAGAGCTCGCCAGGATGGGATCCGGGCCGACTGCGGGCCTCACGGACGACGAAGGCGAGGTCTTCGATGCCCCGCCGAGCGGCGAGGACACGGCCGAGGTCGCGCCGGTCGACGATGATCTGGTCGAGCTGGGAGCTCTGGCAATGGAGTACCTCCGGTACGACTCGAGCGCGACCGCGGCCGGGTTTGTTTCCTGGCTGGAGGCGAGCCTGCGCTCCGATCCTCCTCGGCAGGTCGGTGACGCCGTCGACGTCATGACCTTCCACCGCGCAAAGGGCCTCGAATGGCGGGTCGTCTTCGTAACAGGGCTCGAGGACGGTCTCGTCCCGATCGCCCATGCGCGCAGCCCCGAAGCCGCCGCCGAAGAGCGCAGACTGCTCTATGTCGCGTGCACGCGCGCTATGGACGACCTTCGTTGCTCGTGGGCGCGAGAGCGATCCTTCGCAGGTCGCCGTTCGGTCCGCAAGCCTTCGCCGTATCTTGCGGCTATCGAGGCCACCCATCGCGATCTGGCACGTCTGGCCGAGGTGACACCCGAGCGATCGCGCGCCTCACAATGGGAGGTGAGGACCCTATTAGCAGGCCGGCAACGAGCGCCCAGGGCACCATGACGAGCACTTGCGACCGGGTCGCGCCTCATGATCACGCGCGGTCGTGCCCTGAGCTGGATCATACGAGTAGCATGACGAGCGCACTAGCATGCCTTGTGCTCAATGGTCCCGCCGCCACGGGAACCGAGAGGGTAGCTACACAGAACGGCACGTAATGGGCGATTCCGTGAGAAGACAAGACGTCGGGCGATTGCTTGGAAGTTGGCACGGGAGGAAGGTGGCTGATGCCTAGAGACGGCGACAGCGGCGCGTCGGACGTGGAGGCACGCAACCACTACCTGAGCATCATCGACGATGCCTGGGAGGTCTATCGCGAGGCCGTCGAAGGTGCTTGGGCAGACTACGAGGAAGCTCTCAAACCTGTGCGCGACGTTTA
>PMVZ01000124.1 GCA_003166375.1 Acidimicrobiaceae bacterium
TGCAAGCGCTTGGGCCACTAGGACGAACCACAGCCCTCATAGGGGGTGGACGAGATAATGGGGACTTGTCAGGGAGGAACTGGCGAACTCGCGCTCGCGTCCACATGAGTTCTTGCGGCCATAGCGGTTTTTGGTGAAACCTTCATAAGGAGAGACAAATGTCTACCGTTCCCACGTCCTCTGCCCTCAGGCAGGCCGATCTCTCGCCGCTGGCTCGCCCCATCACGCTCGGTGTGATCGTCGGTAACCGGGGTTTCTTCCCGCACCAGCTCGCAGCGAAGGGCCGTGAAACCATTCTGCAGGCTCTGGAGGAGGCAGGCATCCAGGCAATCCTTCCCGACGTCAGCAGCACCAACTACGGCGCGATCGAGTCGCTAACGGAAGCTCGGCTGTGTGCTGAGGTGTTCAGGCACCACCGCGACCAGATAGACGGCATACTCGTGACACTGCCGAATTTTGGCGACGAGCGGGCCGTTGCCAATGCAATAAGACTTGCTGACCTTGATGTACCGGTACTTGTGCATGCCTTCCCTGACGATCCAGTGCATATGACCATCGACCAGCGCCGCGACAGTTTCTGCGGCAAGATGAGCGTTTGCAACACCTTACAACAGTATGACATCCGTTACTCGCTCACGACGCAGCATACGTCTGATCCCGTGAGCGGCTCCTTCAAGACCGACCTTAGCGCTTTCGCGTCCATGTGCAGGCTCGTGCGCGGGCTTCGCCGTGCTCGCATAGGCCTCATCGGCGCTCGTCCGGCCAACTTCACGACCGTGCGCTTCAGCGAGAAGCTGCTGGAACAAGCCGGTATCAGCGTCGAGACCCTGGACCTCTCAGATGTCTTCGGACGTATCGACCGCATTGATACCAGCGATGCGGCCGTCAGTGCCAAGCGGGAAGCAATCGAGCGTTACAGCAACTGTCGGGGTGTTCCCGTCGTGGCGATAATGAAGATGGCCAAGCTCAGTGTGGTAATCGACCAGTGGCGAATGGCCAACCAGCTTGACGCCATCTCCGTTCAATGTTGGAGCTCTATGCAGGAGAACTTTGGCGTGGTTCCCTGCACGATCATGGGCATGTTGAGCGACGGCCTGCTGCCGGCAGCCTGCGAGGCAGACGTTACTGGCGCGGTTAGCATGCTGGCACTGGTCTTCGCCTCAGGCGGGCCTGCCGCTCTGGTGGACTGGAACAACAACTATGGCGACGACCCCGACAAGGCCGTGGTCTTCCATTGCTCCAACCTGCCGAAGACCATTATGGTCGACGAGAAGCCCCAGATGGAGAGCAATGCGATCCTTGGCAACACGTTTGGCCACGAGAACGCATTCGGCACGCTCGTTGGCCGTGTAAAGCCGGGCCCGTTCACGTACCTGCGCGTTTCCACCGACGACACGGCAGGTCGCATTTGTGCGTACATGGGGGAGGGCAAGTTCACGCACGATGCACTGAAGACGTTCGGTGGCTACGGGGTAGTACGTATCCCACGTCTGCAAGAGCTCTTGGCGTACATCTGCGAGAACGGGTTCGAACACCACGTTGCGCTCGCACAGGCGCGTGTAGCGTCGGTTCTCGCTGAAGGGCTGGTCAAGTACCTTGGATGGTCCGTGAACCACCATACGAAGGAGGGCGCGACGATCAACTGACCCGTCCCTCGTGACAGGCGCCTATTACCGGAGCAATTCACTATTCGTCGTTAGTGATTGCGCAGAACCACGGTTCCCTTCAAGGTATCGTTCAGCTTCTCAAGGAGTCGGCCCTTGCATTCTGACCTAGAGATCCCACGTCACATGCGCGCCCTCGTGCTCGACGGCATCGGCTTCGAGCACCTTCGGGTCGAGAGGGTACCGACACCGCGACCCGGGCCTCGCCAGATACTCGCGCGAGTGGACTGCGCCGGGATCTGCACCTCGCTGATCAAGCTGGTCGAGCAGGGGCCCGCTCATGCGTTCCTTTACGGCTGGGACCCCGCCCGCTGGCCGCTCGTCCTGGGTGACGAGGGTTCGGTCACCATCGTCCAGGTAGGTGACGAGCTGCAGAACACGTATTTGCCAGGCAGCCGCTTTGTCGTCCAGCCCGCCGTCGATCACGCACCGGTCAATCATCGAGAGCGCTACCTCAATGGAGCAGCCGCGGTCCGGAAGGTCGCCGTCGGCTACACACTGCAAGGGCACCTGGCCGAGTACATCCTCGTCACCGAGGAGGTGATCGACGCTGGCTGCCTAATCCCGGTACCCGACCCAGAGCTCCCTTACGCTCACGCCGCCATAGCCGAGCCCATCTCGTGCGTAATCTCTAGCCAGGATCACCACGTGCATCTCAATCAGGAGACAGGCCTATCGCCGCGATCCGCGCTCAGGGGCCTGAAGTCAGGGGGCATTGTCGTTGTAATCGGCGCTGGCGCGATGGGTCGCATGCACGTCGACCTTGCCTTCGGCTACTGCCCTCGCGCCATCGTTGTCACGGACCTCAGCGCCGAACGACTTGATCTGGTCAGGACGGCCTTTGGTGAGCGTGCGGCCCAGCTCGGTATTGCTCTCGTCGCCTGTAGCGCCCCGGAAGTCACGGATGTGGTCGCCGGCCTCAGCGAACGACGAGGCGCCGACGACGTGATTGTTGCGGCCGCTTCGCACAGTGCGATCGCGACCGCCCAAGAACTCGTCGCGCGCGGAGGCGTGATGAACCTCTTTGGTGGTCTCATGCAGTCCGAGGCGCTCGTCCCCGTCGATACCTCGGCCATCCATTACAAGGAGATCAACCTCACCGGCTCGAGCGGCGGTTCGGCCTGGGACCTCGCCCACACTCTGGAGCTGACGGCTGCCGGCCAGATCGACCCGGGCCTGCACATCGCGCGCATCGGCGACCTGAGTCACGCTATCGAGCTCCTCGAGCTAATCAGGGCGCGCGTTATCGAGGGCAAGGCAGTCGTATACCCACACCGCCCTGCAAATGAGATCCTCAGCGTCGCGTCCTGGACGGCGCGCGACGAACAGAGCTATCTCAAGTTGACCGCGTCGCAGGAACAATGACACTCGCCGGTCGACGGACGTTCGTCGGCTTCGGCTTCGGGCCGATCCAGACCGGCCTTTTCCTCTCAGAGGCGTTTGCCTCCTGCAGGTTCGGTCGGCTCGTTGTGGCCGAGGTCATGGCGGACCTGGTTGCGGCCATAAGAAGGAACGAGGGGCAGTTCTGTGTCAACGTCGCACACCCCGACCGCGTTGAAGTCGTCACCATCGGCCCGGTAGAGATCGTCGACACCGCCTCAGATCTCGATCGCCAGCTCCTCATAAAGGCGATCGCGACGGCAGACGAGATCGCCACCGCCTTGCCGAGCGTCGAGTATTACGGCTCGGAGGGCCCGAGTAGTGTTCACTGTCTGCTCGCGGCCGGGTTGCGCGACAAGGCTCGAGAAGCAGGTCCGCCGGCCGTCGTCTACACGGCAGAGAACAACAACCATGCGGCAGAGATTCTGGAGGCATTGGTGCTGGAGGAAGTACCCCAGGCTGAGCGCACTGCAGTCGCAGCTCGCGTGCGCTTCCTCGACACGGTGATCGGGAAGATGAGCCAGGTCGTCTCCGTTCCTCAAGAGATCTCCGATTACGGGCTGGAGCCGCTGTCGCCCGAGCTTCCGCGCGCCGTTCTGGTGGAAGCTTTCAATCGTATCCTCATCTCGAAAATCCGCTTCGATGGTGAGTTCTCTCGGGCGATCACGGCGTTCGAGGAGAAGGAGGACCTCCTCCCATTCGAGGAGGCAAAGCTCTACGGGCACAACGCAAGCCACGCTCTCTTGGGATACCTGGGAACGCTCGCCGGAATCGACCGGGTTTCGGACTTGGGCAGCGTGCCCGGTCTGGTTCCTCTTGTCCGTGCAGCCTTCATCGAGGAGTCGGGCGAGGCGCTCGTCAGGAAGCACAAAGGCGTCGACCCGCTATTCACGCACACCGGCTATGCGCGTTACGCCAAGGACCTCCTTGAACGCATGATGAACCCACTCTTGCGCGATACCACAGAGCGGGTCACCCGCGACACGGTGCGCAAGTTTGGTTGGAACGATCGCCTGATCGGTACGATGCGGCTCGCGCTAACTCAAGGCGTCCAACCGTGGCGCTTTGCCCTTGGAGCTGCAGCGGCACTATCGGTCCTCCACCCCTCTCTCCTCAATGGTGACGGTGCAGTCGACAGGATCGTGGGTCCGATCTGGAACGCACCGGTCGGCGACCAGAGCCCTATCATCCAAGGGATCGAGGCCGGGCTACGCGCGCTGAGAGCGTGGAGAGACGCCAACTTCCGTGATCCACAAAAACTGGAGTACCGCTAAACGCTTGCGGATAGAGGCTACCGACGGTCGCCTCGATGAACCAGCCTGTCGACCTCACAGAACCTGTACGTGCCGAAAACGTCATCCGGACCCATCGACCTGGACTTTCCGATGTTCCCCGCGTTCAGCGGCGTCAGCTGGATAGATTTGCCCCACCACTGTTGACTGGATGTGGAGTCTCTCGTATTCGATCGGTTCGCGCTGCCGTTTCGGATCAACGTTCACAGCGCGCCGAGGACTCAGAAGGGGTCTGGGTATCGGCCACCGCCTGTATACGTACGTACCTGAACCTGCAGGCTAAGGCGCGGGCGTGGCGTGCCGGCCCGGAGGTCGCCGAGGCCAGGCGGCTGGAAAACGGGCCACCAACGTCGAGCGGGTCGACCAGCTAGCCCTCGAGCACCTTCTTGGCGTGCGCTAGACCTCTCTGGCGTTGCAAAGGGCACCAAAGCGAAAGGGATGGCGTCGCCTCCGACCGCCTGGCAGTGATGCCATCTCTGCTCGCGACGTGATCGTGATAATCGAAATTGACAAGAGCCGATCTTGGGCACAGGTTTGGTGGCGTACACGACGGCGTCGAATCCGTGAGCGGCAACGAATCGCGGGAACGCTGACTCGGTTCGGCGACCCGCGGCCGCAGCAGCCATAGCGAGCCCACCGGCGACGCTGATCAGTACGGCAACAGGCAGCCATGATTGCCATCGGCGGCGCAGCTCGGCGCGAAAAGCGGTTACGAGATCACTCGACCTGCAGCTGGAACGGGTTGGAACGGCTCCCGCGATAATCACGGCACCTACAGAGTGGATCGACCGTCTCGCGGCCGTGCTCGTGGACAACGCTTGCAAGTACGCAGGCGAGGGCGGCTCGGTGCGCATCGAAGTAGGTCGGATCGGTCCACGGGTCGTGCTCGCGGTCGAAGACACCGGCCCCGGCATTCCGCTCGCGGAACGTGAGCGGCTGTTCGATCGGTTCCGGCGCGGCACCAACCAGGCCGGTGGTCACGGGCTGGGACTCGCGATGGTCGATTCAGTTGTCGGTGGTGTACCGGATGCGGGCGACTCCAGCTTCGAGGTCGACCTCGGACCAATGCAACCCCAGTGCCTCACCGCGCCGGCAGCCGGTCAGAGCCAGGAAGGTGTAGAGCGTGCGGTAACGGTTTTCGCCACACGCTTTGAGGAACGCAGCGAGTTCGCGACCCGTCCACGGATAGGGCCGTGTTGCGAATATCCTGCGCCAGGCCTCGCAGGATCTCAACGTCAAGCTTTGTGGGGTCAGTCCAGGACGAGGACTTGCTCTCTCGCTCATCGCAGCGATGGAGAGCGGCGACGCACGGTCGACCCGCTGGGTAACTTCCGTCGAGTCGGCCTAGTGAGGTGTGCTCCCTGGTTCTATCCCCGGGTCGGGCGAGGTCGAAATGTGACGGCTGTCTGCGCGGAGGGTGCCCAAGAAGGCGTGTGCCCATGCCTGGACGTCGTGGCGCCTCACGACACGGCGCATGCGGCGCATGCGTGCTGTTCCTTCGTTGGGGTCGAGGTCGGCGGCGTGGCGGATGGCCTCTTTTAGGCCATCCAGATCATGGGGATTGACCAGGATGGCGTCTCGTAGCTCTTGGGAGGCACCGGCGAACTCGCTGAGCACGAGCGCCCCGGTGTTATCAACCCGGCACGCCACATATTCCTTGGCCACAAGGTTCATGCCGTCTCGTAGCGGTGTGACGAGCATGATATCGGC
>PMVZ01000178.1 GCA_003166375.1 Acidimicrobiaceae bacterium
GCCTCCTTCTGCGCCGTGATGTCGCGAACCAAGAGGCAGATCCTCCTCGAAGAGCCCTCCGAACCTACGATCGGAGCGACTCTGCCCTGAAACGACAGGCGGGAGAACACAGACGGGGCGGGAGGCTTTCGGATTAGGCATACAGGCGCCCACGTTCGTCCCCGTGGCGGAGAAAGAGTTGCGGGTCGTAGTCAGGTACCACCGAGAGACTCTGCGATCATCACTATCATCCGACGAGCTTCAGGCTGGCAGACTTTGTCAGACGAGCCGGCGAGGAAGTTGCTCGGAAGTCACGTTCACAGAGCCAGCGGGCGAACTCGGCCTCCGGCAGGGCATGGGAGAACAGGAACCCTTGGCCCAGGTCGCAGCCGAGCGACTGAAGTGCGCTCAACTGCGCCTCTGTCTCGATACCTTCGGCGAGCACGTTGAGGCCGAGGCTGTGGCCCATGGTGATGACCGCGGTCACGATAGCCAAGTTATCTACATCCTCAGGGAGCCCGGCGACAAAGGAGCGGTCGATCTTCAACTGGGCTATGGGGAATCGCTTCAAGCGGCCAAGGGANNTCTTTCATAAAGACGCTCTCGGTGATCTCGAGAAGGAGCCTGCCCGGATCCAGGTTCGCTTCGCGCAAAGCCGTCTCGATGGTGTCTACTAGCCCAGGATCGCGAATCTGGCAGCCCGAAATGTTGACGTTCACGTGGAGCGCAGATGGCCAGCGTGCCGCGGTGGCACATGCGGACGCGAGAATCTGGGCTCCGAGCGGCAGGATCAGCCCGTCGTCCTCGGCTATCGGCACGAAGACTGTCGGCGGGATCTCGCCCATGTCGGGGTCGTTCCACCGCGCGAGGGCCTCCGCTCCGACAACGCGCAGGGACCCGAGCTCGACGATCGGCTGGTAGTGGAGCCGGATAAGGCCTTGCTCAACCGCGCGGTGAAGACGATCCTCGGTTTCCACCCGGGTGATAGCAAGGTTTCGCATCTTGGTGTCGAAGATCTCGATGCGGCCCCGGCCGTTCTCCTTTGCCTGGTACATCGCTGCATCGGCATCTCGGAAGAAGACCTCAGGCTCGAGGACGTTTCCGTCTATTGCGATACCAACGCTGGCGCCGACGCGGACCTCGTGCCCGGCGACGCGCATGGGGGGTACAAGCGTGCTCAGGACCCTCTGCGCATACCGCATGACCTGCGCCTCGTTGGTGAGTCCGTCACACAGCACGACGAACTCGTCGCCTCCGAGCCGGGCAACCGTGTCGTCAGGTCGGACTACGGTGCAAAAGCGCTTCCCCACCTCGATCAAGACTTGATCGCCAACGGAGTGTCCAAGGCTGTCGTTGATGTACTTGAAGTGGTCTATATCGACCATCAGCAATGCGATAAGAGTTCCAGATCGACGCGAGCGAGCAACGGCCTGCGCCGTTCGCTCCAGCAGCAACGTGCGGTTGGGCAGGTGGGTGAGCGCGTCGTGAAGGGCATTGTGTGTGATCTGGGCCTGCGCCCTGCGGCGCTCGAAGCCAATGGCCGCGAGCCTTGCCCCGAGTCGAGCGACCTCGAGGTCATGGGGCGTGGGCTGCAGGTTGACTCCCGAGAGAAACAGCACGGCTCCTATGGATCCCGAAAGCGCTGACCCGCGGATCGGAACTCCCCAGAAGGCCCGAAGGCCGTAACGGGTCGTGAGCATTCCGGCCGGCGGCCACGCGGGGTCACTGTCGAGGCTCCCGATCAGACGATCATCACCCGATCCCGACTCCAACCACGGACACCCGGCCGCTCCAACGGCCAGCCGAGACATGTCGAGCTGTGCCTTGGCCGGCAAGCGGTCTCCCACGGTGAAGATCGGGATCGGCTCGCCACTCAGGATGATGAGACACGGCCAGTCCGAGAGGTGGCCTTCCATTTCGCGTGCGATCTCCTTNNGCGTTGATGACCACTGCGCGTACAGCGGGGTCATCCAAAAGGTTGTTGCTGACTGCCTCGAGGTCAACATAGACACCGTCGGCCCGACGTGCCCGGAAGCAAAGGGAGGCGTGAGTACCCGGGAGCTGCAGGGTCTCTCGGAATGTGGCGACAGTGCGGTCTCGATCATCGGGATGGACAAGGTCGAAGACGTTTGAGCCGAGAGCGTCGACGGGGTCGATACCGAGGACGCTCTTTGCCGCAGGACTGCCGTAGGTGGTGATCCCATCTTCATCCACGGTGATGATGATGTCGGCGCTGTTCTGCACAAGGGCACGAAAGCGCTCCTCGCTCTCTCGTAGCGCGGTCGTGGCCGCCTGCTCTCGCTGGCGTAGCTCCTCGCGATCCCTCGAGTCCACTACTTCCTTGAGTGCCCGTCTGACAGCGAGCCCCAGGCGGCTCAGGTGCTCCTTGGTCACGTAGTCCCAGGCGCCTTGCTTCAGCAGCTCGACCGCATGTTCCTCCCCGAGTGTCCCGGTAACGAAGATGAACGGAACCTCTGGTGCAATCGTTCGGGAGATCTCCAGTGCCTGCTCGCCGTCGAAGCCGGGCAACGAATAGTCCGCGAGAATGAGGTCAGGCGGCGATTCGGTCAGCTCCTCGGTGAACGACTCTCGCGTGTCGACCACCTTGACTCGAGCGTTGATCCCGGCCGGCTCGAGAGCCCGGGCGGTCAGCTCGGCGTCCGCCGACACGTCCTCGAGGATGAGGACGCGCAACTCGCCGTCTTGGGCGGGTGATGCCCTAGCGGCTGTCGCTGATCGGGTCACGCCGCGGTACCAGAATCCACCGGGGGTCGGTTGAGGATNNATCTGGCGGAGTACTTCGATGCCGTCGACCTTCGGCAGCTTGAGATCGAGGAGGACGAGGCGAGGGCGGTCCATGTTGGCGCGGTTCGCGTACTTGCCTCGGGCAAAGAGGAAGTCCAAGGCCTCCGCCCCGTCCTCGACGGCGACGATGTTGTTGGCGAGCCGCCTTTTTGTCAGGGCCCGCATCGTGAGCTCGCGGTCCTCGGGGCTGTCCTCGACGAGCAGGATGTCTGCCGGTTCAACTGTCATGAGTCATCTCCTTGTGGGGGGTGGGGCAGGGTGAACGTGAAGCAGGCGCCCTCGTTTTCGCGTCCCTCGGCGCCCACGGTCCCGCCGTGACGGGTGATGATGCGCTTGACGATGGCGAGCCCGATGCCTGTTCCGGGGAATTCATGTCCGTGAAGACGTCGGAAGACGCCAAATAGGGTCTCGACGTAGCGCATGTCGAAGCCGGCGCCGTTATCGCGGATCCGGTAGAGGATGTCCTCAGCCCGCTCGTCGCAGTCGATGGTGATGTCTGCTCGCGGCTTCGGAGCGGTGAACTTCAAGGCGTTGGAGACCAGGTTGGCCCAGACCTGGCGTAGGAGCGCCAGGTCGCCGAATGCTTCGGGAAGTGGTTCGATGTGGATGCGAACCTCCCGCCCTTGCTCGAGCTCCATCAACTCGTCGGCGACCGATCGGACGAGGCCGTCCATGTCGACCATCGAAGACTGAAGGTCATGACGACCGAGTCGAGAGAATGCGAGGATGTCGTCGATCAGCTGCCCCATCTTCTCGGTGTTGGCGCAGATGATTCCGAGGACCCGTCGCCCTTCGTCGTCGAGGCACTCGGCGTAGTCCTCGAGAAGGATCTTGGAGAAGCCGTGAATGGCTCGAAGAGGTGCCCGCAGGTCGTGCGAAACGGAGTAGCTGAACGCCTCAAGTTCCTTGTTTGAGTTGGCGAGCTCCGTGGTCCGAGCGGCTACTTCCTCTTCACCCCGGCGGCGCAAGACTCCGGCAGACACGACGTTTGCGATCGTCTGCAGGAAGTCGGCTTCGTCTTCGGTGAAGTGCCGCTCTGTTCGTGAATGGCCACCCAACACGCCGAGAGTGCCATGGTCCCCATATACGACGACACTGAGCCCGCTCGCCACGCCACGCTCGACCAGAAGCGGCGTCGGAGTGAACCGCGTCTCGGTGCTCATGTCCTGCACCGACACNNGTCTTGGCGAGGAGATAGCTCGAGATACTTCGCCAGCTCGACGTGCAGCGCCTCGGCGACGGCCCTTACGGCCTCGTCGAGTATCTGTTGCTCGGCGGCTCCGCCGAGGACGAACCGGCTGAGGCGGCTGATTGTCGCTTGCTGCAGGACCCGGTCCTCCAAGGCCTGGCGTTCGTTGAGCTCCGGCGTCACGTCACGCCAGGTACAGGCGAGTGCGTCGTCGAGCCTGTTAGCACGAATGTCGTACCACCGCACTTTCAACTCGCCGCCCCAGTCGTCTTCATAGGAGAAGCCGTCGAGGACCAGTGGCTCCCCCGAGTCGAGGGTGTGGCAGTACATCTCGAACAGGCCGGATGACCTATGCGCTGGCCGCACCTCGAGCAGTCGGCGCCCAATGAGCGCTTCACGATCCACGTGGGCGTTCTCGCCCATNNTACTCGAAATCCGCGATGTGCCCTTCTGCGTCTCGGACCGGAGCGATGATCGCAAAGGGGTCGAGCATCGTCTCGAGGCTCGTCTTGAAGGTGGCCTCCCACCGCTTGCCGGCTGGGGATCGGGCGCTCTTGCGACCAGCGCCCCGACCACTACCAATAGACAGGACACTCATCGCGTGTCCCTCCGCAACCGCCCTCGTGAGTTCTGGGGTCACTGGTAGAAAGGAACTCGCTTCGCTTGCCATCGATCTGCCCGGTTGGGCCGGGAGGGTTTCGGTCCGCGCGACGTAATGCAGGGACTGAACTGGCGCTCGACCATCAACTTTGCTCACGGCGTCACGGGATCGACCGTTGGTTGCGGGAACTTCCACAGTGGACCCATCGACAGCGCAACGGCCGTTGCTTTAGGAGTAAAAGTTCCTTTTCAGAATGCAACCTTCATCGCGGTGCTGAGTCGCCGGGACGTGATCGGAGGAGAGCCGAGACGCGCTGTCGCGAGACATCAAATAATTCCGCAATTCGGTCGATGCTGAGGCCTTCAGCATGCAGCGTCCGAACTCCGTCGACCCGTAGACGGTGCCCGTGAAGCTCGAGGAGGTGCAGACTGGCCCTAAGGATCTCCACGAGGTGAGGCAGGTCCGAATGATCCGCCATCTCCGAGTACGTCAGACCCGAAAGACGTTGCTCGCGGATCCGAACCATACGTTCGAGGGCCAGCTTCAACAATGTGATGGTCTCGTCGAGCCCTTCGGTTGCGGCTTCGAGCGTATCCAGAACNNCCTCGATCTGCTTCTTTCGCACCTCGTTGTTGACATTGAAGCGGGCGTCGAAGTCCTTGTTCCCGTAGAGCTTCGCAAGAGAGTCCCTCAGATACTCAGCCCGGGGCCTGAGCTCGTTACATGCGTGCGAGTCGTTGTCTGGGATGGTTGGATCCACAAAGGGACCGACTTGACCCGGATCGGGATCGGCCTTGGTCGTCTTCTGGCACGCCTGCTTCTGGGCCCGAACAGCCGCCCTGATCTGGTCCATGCCCGTGTCGAGCTCTCCGATGACGATCGTCAGTTGTCCGACGTTCCAAGTCAGTTGTTGAATATCCACTCTGAGCCTGTCGGCGGTCCCTTGATCATGCTGAGCGACTGCCTTGGCCAGATCACTCGTGTCGCTGGCGAGCTTCTTCTTGTTGGCCGCCAGCGACGCCGCCTGCTTGTTGCGAGCATCGGCCGCCCGGTCGTAGTTCTCGACCAAGTAGTTGTCGGCCTCGCAGTTCACAGCTCCGTTGTCGGGCATCGTCGGGAAGTCCGCCAACTTCGCAGGGGGTGGCCCGCCGGATGTGGGCAAGGTCGTGGTCGTCGTAGAGGTCGTCGTGGTTGTGGACGCCGTAGGCGGGTTGTCGACGATCTGGACGACATTGGACCAGTAGAGGGGTTGCGTCATTGGGCAGCGGGTATCGCTCCCGAAGCAGCTGTCGGCGACCAGCACCTGGACGAAGTACGTGTCGCCGACCTGCAACGGGTCGGTGTCGTAGGTCGTTTGGGCATCGGCAAGGTCGGAGTGGCCCGGGCAGTCACCGGTCCTGTCTTGATAGAGGACGTAGTAGCAGTACAACGGGACGCCCTGGGAAGCCCAGCACCACGTGTCGTTTGGGCAGCAGGCCACTTCACCGTTGCCGCAATCGACGAACGAGGAGGTCGGGGTGAGGCGGCCATCAGTGGCCTGCGGAGTGTCGTAAAGGAACTCCAATCCGATCTGGCCTTGCATGTTCCAGGTGGCATGCAACGAGCCGTCCGGGTTGACTGTGACGGAGAGGTTGGGCACCACGTCGGCAGACGCCGGGGGGACAGACAACGAAAGGGTTGAGAGAGTGGCCGCCACCATCGCCACAAAGGTCGCTATGGCGAGAAGCCTGAAGCGCACACCTCGAGCTCCACGTCTGTCACTGAGTGGTGAGGCTTTCTTGTTCATGGTCTCCCCTTTCCTCGGGGGCAGCTGAGCTCGAGCTCCACCGAGCCTCCAGGATGTGTATCGGCGAACACTCCCGCATCCATTAGGAGCTTCTGACAGCGCTCCGTCATCGAACGGTTCCCCAGAACTGGCCGATGGGCTTCAGCCGGCTACCCGGCTCCTCTGCGGGTGCGCCACTCCTATTCGGCAGGGATCTGCGTCGGAGACTCCTTAACGGCGGAGGTAGCGGTCATTGATGCGTCGTTGGAACGGAGCGAGCACTTGTTGTCCCTGTCGCTTGACGCTGGAGAGCGGGATCCTTCCGATGGGGACGATGATCGACGCCTCCCCGCCAGTGAGGTAAGTCTCGACGAGGTACTGGCTGGCCGCGTCGACCTGGTCGTCGTGCGCGGCCTTCTTTCGAGTCGCGGCCAGGCTCGAACACGACGATGCCGGGGATCTCGTGGTGGAGCGAGTCGATCACGGCGTCGCCGTTAGCCTTCCCCTCGATGATCTTGCGCCGGCTCTGAGGGAACATCCACGTGAGGTGTCGGACGGCGTCGAGCGTCTGGGTGAAGCTCAGCCGTCGCCAGAGCTCGTAGACGAGGTAGGAGTCGGCGCCGCGTTTGGCCCAGACCTGGCCGACGACGTAGTCGGACGACTTGGTGTCCCGGAACGCGCAGTCCCAGCTCTGGGTGACGTCGAAGCCGTCGAGCCGGAACGTGCCGTCGGGGCGCTGAGACCAGAGTGGGACGTCGTAACGCCGCCACCACTCCTTCAGCCATACAGCTCCGGTCTCAGGTGCGGGGCGTCCCTGGCCCAGCTCCTCAGCTGCGACCTCGCTCGTGGTATCGAAGGCATTCCGCTCGGTGAGGTGATCACGATGACTGCCGTGTCCTGACCGAGGGGCCTAACCCTGTAGTAGAGGGTTCGAGTCGGGACGGCGTAGGCGCCCGTCTGGGCCTGCAGTGAACGAAGTTCGAAGAACTCAGTCGCCCGGGGTGTGGCAAACAGCTCGCGGTGCAAGGCCGCTCCGGCGCTCACGACTCGCCCACATTCGCTTCGAGGCCGCCGGGCCAGGGTTCAACGGCATCCGGTTCGAGGTCCCCCTCGGTGGCGTCGGCAATCCACCCGGCCGAGTCCCAGCCAGCACCCTCATCCAAGGCCAACCCGTCACAAAAGTCCTGGTGGTGTCGGGTGTGACGGGTACTCGGTCGCGGCGGTCGTCTTCGCCGTCGACGAGAAGCCCCAGATCCAGGCCCTCGACCGAACCGCCCCGACTCTGCCGATGCTGCCCACCACGCCAGAGCGTGCCACCCACGACTACGAGCGCAACGGCACCTGCGATCTCTTCGCCGCCTTGAACATGGCGACCGGCACGGTGATCACCGACATCCGCTCCACCCACACGAGCGCCGACTTCGTGGCGTTCTTGAACAAGGTGAACCGCAATGTCCCCGACGGGCTCGACGTGCATGTGATCTTGGACAACCTGTCGGCCCACAAGACCCCGATGGTGCACCACTGGCTGCTTCGGCATCGCCGGCTCCACTTCCACTTCTACGACTCGCTCGTCGAGGCCTGGGAGTAGCGGTCAACCGCGGAACCATGGAAACAGCCGGTAACAACGAAGCGCGAAACCGCGGTCGAGGACCTCGAAAGGGAGGCCCCGAGGAGAACCTCCCTTTCGTGCTGCTCGCAACCTATCAGTTGCTGTCGTGACGTTCTACTGCTAATGCGATTGCGGCCGCCCGCCCATTTAGTTCTGGGGGATGGCGATCCAGTTGATGGTCACGCCGCCCGACGGAGCTTTGAGAACGCCGCCGGAGTCGTTGACAACTTCAATCGTGAACCCTGTCACCGTCTCGCTCGTGATCACAAGGACCGGCACCGTGGCGTTGTCGCTCCCCCAGTTGACGGCCTGACCAAACGTGGCGGTGACGCTGTAGTTATCTGGGCTACCCGTGAATGCGGTGATCGAGACCGCGATGCTGTTCGAACCCGCCGCGATCATTGCTTTGCCCGCGTGCCATTGAGTGAAGCTCGGGCCGGCAGGACCTGTCGCACCGATCGCACCAGTTACGCCGGTAGGACCGGTTGCGCCCGTAGCGCCAGTTACGCCCCTCGGGCCTCTCGCGCCAGTTGCACCCCTCGGGCCTCTCGCGCCAGTTGCGCCCCTCGCACCGACTGTCACCTCGAAAGTGCCCGCCTGGCAAGTCGAATTCTGCATGATCTTCAGCACGCGCTGCCGGTTTGCGCATGCTATGTACGGTGCTGATGGGGAACTCTTGACTGTTGAGCTGCTGCTTGTTACGGCGGCTGCTGTGCCGACAAGGCCGAGGGTCAAACCAGCGGCCACGCCGACGGACACCAGACGCATCTTCTTGGTCAGAGACTTCATTGCCCTACCTCCATGTACTCGATGGGCTGACTGTCCCGTGACTGCCTTC
>PMVZ01000196.1 GCA_003166375.1 Acidimicrobiaceae bacterium
TCGTGTCCGCGACGAGAAGCGCCGCGGCGATCACGATCAGGGAGAAGCCGGTGAGCGGCACCCGGGCGTCCTTGAACTCGGGCGGCCCGGATGTGGCATTGACGAGGCCGAAGGGGATCATCCCCGGCAGGTAGGGAAAGAACGAGTTCTCCGACTGGCTCGTCACCGATGTGCCGATGGACTTCGGGTTGGACAGGTAACAGTTCTTGTGGTGCGCGACCCGATCCGCGCAGGCCTCGATGACTGTCACCTCGTTCTGGACGTGCGCACCCGGCTTCGACTCTGCGCGCAGGATCACCTCGACGCTGAGCGGCACCAGCACGACCGTGATGAGAAGCCCCAGTACGAGATAGCGNNGCTGACGACCGCCGCGACGAGATAGGGGCCCAGTGCCATCTCTGCCCACTGGCGGTAGTCGTCGCTGACGGCCAAGGCGATCGTGCCCAACGCGAAGATCGCCGCGATCAGATAGAGGAGGGCGTCCTGCTCGAGCACCGAGAGAGCAACGAGACGATCACGCCAGCTGAGCAACCTGCCCGTGATCGCGGCCATTCTTCAGAGCGTATCGGGCCGCTGGCCCGACGCGACGGGGGCGCCCCAGGTCAGCCGCACGAACATGGTGAGCTTGCGGGGGCTCGGTCGTCTGCTCAGAGGTCGGGCTGAGACGTGGAGCGCAGGTAAGGCTTGACCGTCCGGAAGCCCTTGGGGAACTTCTCCTTGGCGTCCTCGTCGCTTACGGCCGTCACGATGATGACGTCCTCGCCCTCGTGCCAGTTGACCGGTCTGGCGACCGAGTAGCCCGCCATGAGCCGCAACGAATCCAGCACCATTTCCGGCCGCCGGCGCGCACCCGCGTCCTAGCTTGAGCGCCGTGTCGAGTGTCGCGCTCAGCTGTGTCGCCATCCCGGTCCCGTTTCCTGGGGCAGGCGCCGGCCGTCGAGCGGGATTCGGCGTCTGCGCCGTGTGTCATGGAGCTACAGCCCGCGGGCACCCGATCTGCTGGAGCTGTCACGTGATCCGCCGACAACTCGGGACAGAGCTCACACGGACCGTTCCGATCTCGCTGTTCGCTCCGGGCTCGCCGCTGCACGAGCTCCTAGTCGGCTACAAGGCCGCGCCGTCACGTCGAGCGCGCGATGAGCGACAAGCCTCCCTGTCGAGGCTCCTCGGCGAGTTCCTGGACCTCCACCTCCGTTGCCTCGTCGGACCGATCCTCGAGGACGACGCCGCCACGCTCGCCGTGCCTGTGCCGTCCAGCTCCGCGCAACGCGCCTCCTGGGGCGGCGAGCACCCGCTCATCGGCCTCATCGCCGCGGCCCTCGTGGCTGAGCCCGGGCTGTCGCTGGCACCGGTGATCGCGAAGGGTGCCGAGCCGCTCGGGCACCTTCACGCCACCAGGCGGGGCTTCCGCTTGGTCGGCCCCGTGGCCGGCCGGCGAGTGCTGGTGCTCGACGACACCTACACCTCCGGCGCCCGCTCCCAGAGCGCCGCGGTCGCGCTGGCGCGTGGCGGCGCTGACGTAGTCGCGATCGTTCCCATCGGACGGCTCATCCATCCTGACCACAGCCCCGCGACCGGCGCGCTCTGGGCGCACCAGCAGCGAGAGCCTTTCGACCCTCGTCGGTGTGCCGGCCCGTGCCAGCTCTGGCACGACCCGCCTGCTCAGGAGGCCCATTCGGGAGGTCCCTTACGGAAGCAGCAGACGCCCCAGCCGGCGGGACGCGCCTACCAGGCCGACCGCGCCAAGCAGACCGAGGTAGCACGCGTGCACAAGGAGCACCGGGCCGAGCACCCCCGAGTCGAGGCCGCGTAGCAGAGCAACGCCCTGGTACAGCGGCGTGAGCGTGACCACGATGCGAAGCCAGCCCGGGTACAACGAAAGCGGGTAGAACACGCCCGAGAACAAGAACAACGGCACGATCGCGAGCGAGACCAGATCGAAGTCCTGCCAGCTTCGCATGTAGCAGGTGCCGAACATCCCTGCACCTCCGAACGCGAAGCTGACCAGCATGGCGGCGGGCAGGCAGAGCACAGCCCACCAGGAGGCGATCAGCCCAAGCGCGGCCATCACCACGAGGAATGCGATCGAATAGGCGGTGCCACGGATGAGCGACCAGGACAGTTCCCCGATCGCGACGTCGCGAACCCCGAGCGGCGTCGCCAACACAGCGTCATAGGTCTTCGCGATCTTGAGCTTGAAGAAGATCCCGAAGGTCGCGTCGAAGATGGCGCCGTTCATCGCCGAGGAAGCGAGCAGACCGGGTGCGACGTAGTCGGTGTACGGGATCGAACGACCGTCAATGGGGAGGTGGCCTACAAGATGGTTCAACCCGAGACCGATCGACAACAGGTAGAACAGCGGCTCGAAGAAGCCGGACACGAGGAATATCCATCCGCGCCGGTATGCGACGACATTGCGCTCGACCAGCAGGCGCGCCCGGCCGCGACCCACTTTGATCGGCGGGAGGACCCGCAGCGGCAGCGCGAATGCCGGTACGCCGGAGGTGCTCACGAGCGCCGCCTCATTGCACCAGCCTCCGGCGATAGGAGACCCTCGCCGCGAGCACGCCGCCGGCGAACATCACGAGGAGGTACACGGCGTGGCCTAAGGCATCCCAGCCCCCCGGACGCCCGAGCACGAGACCTCGACAAAGACTCACGCCCTGATAAAGCGGCGTGCAACGGGCGATGACCTGCAGCCATCCGGGCAACTGGGTGACGGGGAAGAACGTCCCCGAGAACAGAAAGAGCGGGACGATGCCGAAGCGGTAGAGCACGACGAACGACTGGTCGGTCTCCCGGGTGGCACTGAAGGCCATCACCGGAGCAGAGAATGCCGCGCCCGTCAGGACTGCGGCCGGGAACGCCGCCACTGCCCAAGCGGAAGGCACCGTGTGAAATGCCGTCATGACCGCCAGGAAGACGCCTGATGCCAGGGCGACACGAGTCAAGATCCACAGCAGGTGGCCGTACAGGACGTCGGTCACTTCGAGCGGCGTGGCGAGCATTGCGAAGTAGGTCTTCAGCCACTTGATCCCCGCCATCACCGGGAACGTCGACTCGTTCGCCCCGATCTGCATCGCCGTCCCCGCCAGCAGCCCGGGTGCGAGGAACCAGAGGTAGGGCACCCCGCCCACCGCCTTGTTGGATCCGTGATCGATCAAGTGGCCGAGACCGACGCCGATCGCGGCCAGGTAGAGCACGGGGTACAGGAAGGTCGTGGTGAGCGATCCCCTCCAGGTTCGTTTGTAGGCGAGAAGGTTGTACTGGTATGCCCTCAGTGCGGGCGACATGCGCGACCGCCGCTGTGGGCTTGCAGCATCGGGCGAGACGTTCGCGGCATCCGGCGGCGGCGGTGTGAAGGTCAATCGACGAGGCTCCGGCCAGTCAAGTGCAAGAAGACGTCCTCGAGAGTCGAGCGCCTCACCAGTGCCGCGATCGGGGACGCCCCGCGGGACCTCACGGCGTCGAGCGTCGCATCTCCCTCGTCGGTGTACAGCAACAGCCGGTCGGGCAGTACCTCGACGCGCTCGGCAAGGTCCGCGAGCCTGTCGCCGTGAACTTGGTGACCCTCGGCCTCGAAACGCAACTCCACGACCTCACGGGTCGACCACTGTTCGATGAGCTCGCGAGGTGAGCCGGCAGCCGCGATGCGCCCGGCGTCCATCACCACGAGCCGGTCGCACAGTTGTTCCGCCTCGTCCATGTAGTGGGTGGTGATGACAAGCGTCACCCCTTCCCTCTTCAGACGGTAGAGACGGTCCCACAGCAAGTGGCGCGCCTGGGGATCGAGACCGGTTGTCGGCTCGTCAAGGATCACGAGGCTCGGTGACGACACGAGTGCCCTGGCGATCGTGAGCCGGCGACGCATACCGCCCGACAGAGGGTCCACCCGCTCATCGGCCCTTTCGGTCAGACGTGCGAACTCGAGCAACTCGTCGACACGCTCGCGCAACTGCTTCTTGGGAAGGCCGAAATAGCGCCCGTAGAGATAGAGATTGTCCCGCACGGTGAGCTCGAGATCGAGAGTGTCGTCCTGGGGGACAAGGCCGATCCGGCTCCGTATCTGTGGGCCGTCGCGCATCGGGTCCAGACCGAGCACCTGCAACGTTCCACCCGAGATCGGCGACAGGCAGGCGATCATTCGCATCGTCGAGGTCTTGCCCGCGCCGTTCGCGCCGAGAAACCCGAACGCCTCCCCGACGTGGATGTCGAAGTCGACNNTGGACCTCCTGGCCGTTGTCGCACTAGCGCATCATCACCCAAGCGCATCACGAATATTACCTACCCTGCATCTCTCCCCCACCCTGCCTGCGGAGAGCTCCGCCTACCGCGGCCACGACCAGGCCCTAAACTTTGTCGAGCGTGCAACAAGCTCCTGTTTGGCGTGGTCTCAGGCTAGGAATCATCGCCCTCGTCGTGAGCATGGGAGCTGCGACAGGCGCGATGCTCCCGTTTCGCAGCAGTCTGAGCTTCGCTGCGGCTGCTCTCGTCTTCGTCCTACCGGTCGTCGGGGCCATGCTTGTCGGCGGCACGCGAGTCGGACTGCTGGGCATCGTCCTCGGTTTCGTTGTGCTCGACCTCGCGTTCATCCCGCCGTATTGGACCTTGGCAGTAGGTAGCGGCCAGAACTGGCTGGCGCTCGTCGCGTACGTCGCGGTCGTCCTTCTAGTCGCGACCGTCGTATCGCGACTGCAGCAGCTCAGAACCGACGCGGCGCGGCGCGCAGCCGACTCGCGGCGGCTCCTCGAGCTGTCGGAGCTGCTCGTCGCAGACAAGCCGGTCCGCGAGATGCTCGCCGTCGTCGCCTCGAGCGTCCGGAGTGCCTTCAATCTCGAGACCGTTGCCCTCCTGCTGCCTTCGGCCGCGACCGGCTACCTCGAGATCGTCGCGTCCGATGGGCCCGAGCTCGGGGACGAGTCGCTGGACCGGCTCCTGCCTGCCCCGGGCACCCCTGCGTCACTCACCGGCAGCGTCGTCGCCGGCGCGCTGCTGCGGCAAATACCGCTGACGGCGACGGGCCGTCCAGTCGGGTTGCTCGTCTTGCGCGGCCGGGCGCTGGACGTCCATGACCGTGGCCTGATCGCGACCTATGCCAATCACGCTGCCCTCGCGATCGAACGGGCCCAGCTCCGCGACCAGGCGTTACAGGCAAACCTCCTCCAAAGAGTCGACGAGTGGCGTGCGGCGCTGGTCAGCTCCGTTGCGCATGACCTACGCACGCCGCTCGCCTCGATCAAGGTCGCCGTGTCCGATTTGCGAGAACCGGCGATCGTGCTCCCCGACGCGGCACGCCGGGACCTGCTCGAGACGATCGAGGAGCAGACCGATCGCTTGACGCGCCTCGTCAGCACCGTCCTCGACCTTTGGAGACTCGAGGCGGGTGCGCTCAAGCCGAACCGCGAGCCTCTCGTGGTGGACGACCTCATCGACGAAGCCGCTGCACTCGTCGAGCGCTCGTTCGACACCTCGCGACTACGCAGGGTCGTGGCAGCGGACCTTCCCCCACTCGAGGTGGACCCGGCACTCATCGCTCAAGCACTGGCAAACCTGCTGGAAAACGCCGCCAGGCACAGCCCTCCCGACGCCGAGATCCTGGTGGAGGCGACGCGCCGGCGAGGATCGGCGAACGAGGTCGAGATCGCGGTCTCCGATTCGGGCCCAGGGGTCCCGCCTGAGCAACGCGAGCGGATCTTCGAGCTGTTCCACCGTGGAGCCGATGGCGGGCGGGCCGGACTCGGGCTGGCGATCGCGAAGGCGTTCGTCGAAGCCCATGGTGGCCGCATCGGAGTCGGAACGGCCCGGGGAGGGGGCGCGCGCTTCATGCTGACAGCACCGGCGGCCCCTTCCTTCGCCGCCGAGCTTCCCGCAGAAGACGAGGTCCCGTCGTGACCCGTGTCCTCGTCGTCGACGACGACCCGGCGCTGCTGCGAGCGCTGCGGATCGGCCTTGAAGCAAGAGGCTTCGAGGTCACCGTTGCGCAGACAGGCGCCGAAGGTCTGTCACGCGCAGCTCAGGGGATGCCTCACCTCGTCGTGCTCGACCTCGGGCTCCCGGACATCGACGGTGTCGAGGTCTGTCGGCGGCTCCGGCAGTGGACCGACGTGCCAGTGATCGTGCTGTCCGCGCTCGACAGCGAGGATCGCAAAGTGCTCGCGCTCGACAGCGGCGCCGACGACTACGTCACCAAGCCGTTCGGGATGCAGGAACTCGAGGCTCGCCTTCGGGTCGCGCTGAGGCACGCGGCGGCCCGCGATCCGTCGGCGGCGCCCGCGGCCTTGACCGTGGGTCCCATTCATGTGGACGTCGCCTCACGCGTGGTCAAGGTCGGCGGGACCCCGATGGAGCTGACCGCGCGGGAATTCGACCTGCTCGCATATCTGGCCCGCAACGCCGGCAAGGTTTGCACCCACAGGACCATTCTGCGTGAGGTCTGGGGACCCGGCTACGGAAACGAGACGCACTACCTACGCGTCTACGCGAGCCGCTTGCGCCGCAAGCTCGGTGACGAGGGCGGCCCGCTTCTGCGCACTAACCCCGGTGTCGGCTATCAGCTCGTCGACGAGCGGCCGACTCAGTCGCCGGGCGCTGGCGGCGGGGGCAGCAGATCACCTGGCGACGGTGGCCGCGAGCTGCCCGGCGGGGGCGGCGAGGCTCCTGGCCATGGCGGGGGCGGCGAGCCACTTGGCGGGGGCGGCCACCCGCCCGGCCCGAACTGGGGACCGCCCGAGCCGTAACCAGGAGCCGGCTGGGCTGCCCACGGGGCCGGTGGATACCCGCCGTACCCCGGTTCGTACCCGCCCTCGCGACAGCGCCGAAGCTCCTTGTTGACCGGCCAGTCCGAGAACGCGAACACGAAGAACATCACGAGGTTCACAAGCGGGACGAACGCCAAGAGCACAAACCATGGCGAATAACCGGCCTTCGAGATGATCTTGGCGGTGCCCACAATCCAGGCGACGACAATCGCCAAGTAGATGAGAACGAGGACCGCTCCCGCCGGCCCGAACACGGCCCCCAGGACAAGCATCTCGACCACCTCTTCGTGGGTGCGCTCCGGGACCGCCTCGGTCAGGCGCCAACCACCGCCCCACGGACCGAGCGTAGACCGAACAAGGCGGTTCCGCGGTGCTCTCGGGACTTGGCAGCAACTGAGCAGCCTGAGCCGACGCGAGGCCGAGGCCAGGACAATCGACCGTCGTCAAGAGATCGATTGTTCGTGCTCGTGCTGGATCGAACGACCGCTGTTTCAGCTGCCCGGCCGCGTCGAGTCTGCCGAGCCACTTGGCTACTACGCCACCTAGCCACACCACCGTAGTGGCGAGCCATCTGGCTACTAGCGAGGCGGCTCCTCTGGCGGCGGTGGCATCGGGGCACCTGGCCAGGGCGGCGTCGATCCGATTGGAGGGGGCATGGGGCTACCTGGCCAGGGCGCCGCCGAGTCACCCGGCAGTCCGGACGGCGGCGGTGGTGGTGGCGCCGAACCTCCGGACGGCGGCGGTGGTGGTGGCGCCCAACCTCCGGACGGTGGCGGTGGTGCCGCCGAACCTCCGGGCGGCGGTGGTGGCCAGCCACCGGACTGAGGGAACTGGGGACCGCCGGACCGGTAACCGGGGGACGCCTGTCCGGGCCATGGCGACTCGGGGTATCCGCCCGATTGAGGTCCGTAACCGCCCTGGCGATAGTGCCGGAGCTCCTTGTCGACCGGCCAGTCCGCGAACGCGAACACGAGGATCATCACGAATCCCACGAGCGGGATCAAGAGCAGAAGAGCAAACCATGCTGAGTAGCCGGCCTTGGGGAGGATCTTGACCGCAGCCACGATCGCCACTACGAGGAAGATGAGCTCGATGAGAAGAGCACCTCCACCGGCTCGGGATGCAGCGGACAGAATATCCATGCTCGACCACCTCTTCGTGGGTGCGCTCCCGCACCGCCCCGGTCAGACGCTGACCACCTGCTTTGTCAAGCGAGCGTAGACCGCACACATTCCTACCGCACCGATCTCGAGCGTTGACACCATCTGCACCTTCTGCTGGGCAATGCTGAGCACAGAGAGGAGGCCCGATGCTGGGGCTCGTCACCCCGGTGCCTTATCTTGCGGCCGTACTGATCGCACTTGCCGCCGGCATTGCCCTCTGCGTCGGTGCGAGGCGCAAGCCAGGACGATGGACCGTCGTCGTCGCTCGACTGATCGCGCTCGTGCTCGTCTCCGATGCGATCAGCTTCGTCGTCTCAGAGCTGGCGGCCGGGACTTGGTCGCCAAAGTCCGACCTCCCCTTCGCCCTCTGCGACGCTGCCGTTCTGGTAGCCGCCGCAGCGTGCTGGTGGCGCAAGCCGCGCCTCGTCGAGCTCACCTACTTCTGGGGCTTGGCCGGTACCCTGCAGGCTGTCATCACTCCAGACCTCAATGCCGGATTCCCCCACCTTGTGTTCTTCCAGTACCTCGGCGGCCACCTCGGGATCGTCCTTGCAGCCCTCTACCTCGTAATAGGGTTGCGAATCGCGCCTCGTCCCGGATCGGTGGTCACTACTTTCGCGATCACGCTCGCCTACACAGCCTTCGTCGGTCTCGTGGACGCGCTCAGCGGGGCCAACTACATGTTCCTGCGACGTCCACCCGGAAACTGGACCCTGCTCAAGCTCCTCGGACCATGGCCCTGGTACATCGTCAGCGCCGCGGGCGTTGCGCTCGTTCTGCTTGCCGTGCTCGACCTCCCCTTCTGGTTCGACCGCCGCCGTCATGGCTGACAGCGCGAAGCTCGAGTCGCGGCTGCATCTCCACAGCTGGCGCGAGCCGGCCGTAGTGGGCGCGGCGTTGCTGGCCGCGGCGGCTGGTTTCGGACAATTCGGAGCCGTCGCGGCGCTCGGCGACGTCGCTAAGCATTTCGGCCACATCACCCATGGTGCGACGATCGCCGAGCAGGCCGGCTTGTCGGGAACCAAGCTCGGGATCGGCCTGGCTGTTATCCGACTTGCGTCCCTGGGCGGCCTGCCACTCGCGGGGCTGGCCGACCGCTTCGGGCGCCGCCGGATGCTTCTCACGACGTGCGCAATCGGGCTGACGCTCACTGCCGTATCCGCCATAAGCCCTACCTACTGGTGGTTCGTGGCTATCTTCGCCCTGGGGCGGCCGCTGCTCAGCGCCACCTCTGGAGTGGCACAGGTCGCCGCCGCCGAGCAGACGGCATCATCGCAGCGAGCCAAGGCGGTCGCGCTCATTGCCGCCGGCTATGGGATCGGGTCGGGCCTGATCGCGATCGTGCACAGCCTCGGAGCTGGCACGCTCGGCTTTCGCGGGGTCGTGCTCCTTGCACTTCTCCCTCTGGCTGGGCTGCCTTTCATCTCGCGATGGGTCGTCGAGCCCGACCGCTTCAAGATCGCTTCAGCCGCCAAGGAACACCCGCTGCCTGTGCTCGGGGCGGTCGGGCCGCTCTTCCGGCGCCGGTTGATCATCGTCGCCGCGCTGACCTTCGCTTTGTCGGTGGTGACCGGGCCTGCTAACAGTTTCTTCTTCTTGTACGCGCAGAACGTCCTGCACTTCTCCGGTACGACGACAGCACTGCTGGTCGCGACCGCCGGGATCACCGGGCTCGCCGGGCTACTACTCGGCCGCTTCCTCGCCGACCGAGTCGGGCGTCGTCTTGCCGCAGGTGGCGCGATGATCGCCATGGCGCTCCTCGGCATGCTGACCTACAGCGGGACGAGAACGGGTGCGGCTGTCGGCTATCTGCTCGCAGTACTTGCCGCGTCGGTCTTTGCTCCTGCAGCGGGAGCGCTCACGAACGAGCTCTTCCCCACCTCCGTCCGAGCCTCGGTCATCGGGTGGGAAATCGCTGTGGGCGTCTTCGGGGCCACCGCGGGGTTGCTGGCCTTCGGTGCGGTAGCCGATGTCGGCAATCGCTTCGGGCTCGCCGCAGTCGTGGTATTCGCGGCCACGATTCCCGCCGTCGGCCTCTTCGCGCTGTTGCCCGAGACGCGTGGCAAAGAGCCCGAGGACCTCTGGTCGACAGGCAACTGAGCCCTGCCTGCCNNCCCTCGCGCACCGCGAAGAATCTGCGCCGCAGTGGGCCAGCCACGCCTGAGCTTTCGACTCGCCACCTCGCACATGCCAAGCGCGACCGCCGCGGCAAGCCACAGGGCGATGTTCATGAGCGCCGGCCGGGCCGTGACGCGACAATCAAACCACAAGCACCCCAGCACATGAACGCCGCGGCGCGCGCGATTCGATGGCCGGGTCCGAGCACCTCGTTCGCGAGGGAGCTCAGCGTCGGATAGGAGCTTCTCGGAGCGTGGAACAGCTCCCACAGCTCCACTGCGAGAGCAAGCAGAACCGCGAGCAGCCACGTAATCGTGCCCCGCAAGCGCAACGAGGTGTCACCGATCGTCTCGCCGGGGACACAGGCGGGTGCACGGGTGGGCGCACGGTCAAGAGCCGGGACGAGGGGCTGGCCGAGGTTCGGCTCGCGCACGCGCAAGTCGAATGCCGGGCTGCTTCGATGTGTCAGGACCGCGCTCGCAGCGAGCATCGCCGCGGCCACAGAGAACGTGGCGGCACTCGACTCGACACCGAAGGGAGGCATCGCGACAACAAACCAACCGCAGACGGCGAGCGCCACAACAAGAGCGCTTGTGACCACCGCCGGCCTCCGCGAGGTCAAGATCCTCGTGCTCGCCTGCTGAGCGCGCCGAAGATGGAGTCGACCGCGTTCATCTGCGCAGTCGAGCGCGGCAGTCCCCGCAGCCAAGCCTCAAAATCTGCAGGCAAGTCTCCTCGATCCTCAGGCGCGGTCGCCACTGTGACGCACGATCGCCGCGATGGCGGACAAACCGTCGGGTCAAGTCTAAGGAGCCTTCGAGGTCACGGGGAGGCGAGCGTGCGCACGGCTTCGAGAATGCCGAGCCCGGTGAGACCGATGCTGCGAAAGCTCGCGCGAACCTCGACAACGCTGAGCTCGGTGGGGCGGGCGAAGTCGGTGAAGTAGTCTCCCTGTTGCCTGCGGTCGGGGAGATCGAAAAGAGCGCAGCCTTTGGGGGAGGAACCTATGACCGAGCAGTACCTACCTGAGATCTACTCGCGCTTTCGCGACAGGTTCCCCGAGTTGTCCAAGAACCTCGAGGCCCTTGCTCAGTCTGCAAACGCGGGTCCGCTGGACGAACGCACAAGCCGCCTCGTCAAGCTCGGCATCGCCATCGGGGCCATGGCCGAGGGCGCTGTTCGCTCCAACGCCCGCCGGGCACTTCAGGCGGGGGCGACACCCGAGGAGCTGCTCCATGTAGTCGCCCTCACCGTGACCACTCGGGGCTTCCCGGCGGCGGTGGCGTCGTACTCCGGGATCGAGGAAGTCCTTGCCTCTGACAACCAGCCGGATCGCTGACAGCTCGCCGGTGACGGCCAAGGGCGTGGCCGCGGCCCGAGAGCTCAACCCTTAAGTAGCTCGCCTGTAGCTCGCCTGTGGCTCGCCGCCAGAGACCGGCCGCCGAGACGGCAGTCGGCGCAGACCATGGTCGTCCCCGCTGTCAAGGCCGGGTGCGACTCACCCAGACGACGACGCAGCACCGCCTTTGAGAGCCCGGCAACGAGCGGGGCCCCGCATGTTTCGCAGGCAACTGCCGGTCCCCTTGCCACGACTCGGCGTCCCGCGGCCAGGAGAGCGCCGTCGACTGCCCTCTCGAGGGTGACCGCTGCCTCGGGGCAGGAAGTCACGCAGGCCCCGCAAGCAGTGCAGCGCCCCGGGTCGACACTGAGGCGGAGCGAGCCAGTTCCGTTCCGTTCGGCTCGCAGCGCGCCCGTCGAGCAGATGCCAACGCAGACCTCGCAGAATGAGCAGCCAGCTGGGTCGATGGTCACCACTCCGAGCGAGCAGCCGGGGCCCTCTGCACGCCACGGTGTCCGACCCGGACCCAGCGCTCCGAAAGCCGCCAGCGACCGCATGGTCGCCTCGGGCTCCCATAGCTCGATCCAGTCGCCTCCAGGTGCCAAGGCGGTCGGCACTGGCTCATGGTCCGCCAGCACCTCTCCCCCAGCCCCTCGCCCATCTGCGAAAGCGAGCACTCCTCCGAGGTCGCGAACGAATTGCTCGAGGTCGGCTACGCGTGTTTCGCAGTACTCGTCGTCACAGCCGATGACTTTGACGCCCGCTCCGGCACCGACCAGTTGGAGAAGCCACCCCGCCGTCACCATTTCGATCGACGGCACACGAAGCACCAGCCACGGCTCGCCCACTCGGGGCACCGACTTCGAGTGCTGGCAGGCGATCGCGACGCCGGTGGCGGACCTGCACCGCCGGATCGCCGCGACGAGAACGGCCGCCGCGGCGCTCAGTCCTTCAACCTCGGCGCCCGGAAGTGCGAAAGCCCCGCTCCGGCAAGCAGCCACACACACCCCGCAACCGTTACAGCGATCGCCGTCGACAACTACTCGACGGGCCTCCCGACGCAATGCGCCGTGCGGGCAACCCAGCAAACAGGGCGCGCAGGCGACTCCTCCCGAGCAGCGGTCCTGTCGCCAAGTTGCGACGAAACGGCGTGCCGTGTTGACCCTATATAGCAGAGATCGACGAGACACTCCACCAGCCGACAGGCTGGTTCGCTCCTTCACCGGCGCCTCGAGGTTGGCCCCGACAACGCGCGCTACGGCGGCGCTCAAAAGAGCGACGGACTGCTCGAGGGCGACCTTCTCAGTGCAGCCATCGGCGGTTTGCAAGTCGACGACGACCGTCCCAGCAGCCGGCACACCGGCTCGTCGCAGGTGTGCGAGCAACTCCCCCCGTCGTTGCGAGGCTGCCCGGCAGCCGACGACGACACGGCTCGGCTTAGTAGATGCAAGTGCCTCGACTAGGGCCTGCGGAGCTTCACAAATCTCGTGAAGCAGCAGTGGGGCGGCGCCAGACTGCTCGCGGCGCAACTGGGCGGCGAGCTCCCCGAGGCGAAGCGGCACCGGTCCGGCGCCCACGTCGCCACAGATGACGACGACAGGCGCCGCCCGCGACTGCATCAGCCCGCGTCGGCAACGGCGAAGTAACCCTTGATCGCCGCCAGCCAGTCGAGCGTGAGAACCGCGAGGTTGCGGTAGAAGCTCTGCTCGGCCTCGTGGGCGACCGCGCGGCACAGGCGCGGCAGCCACCGGGCGAGATGCTCCTCGAAGATCTGGCGGGCCACCGGTCCGGTCTCGTCGAACGACAACGCGTAGGCCATGGCCTCGAGCTCGATGGCGATGTGGTCGGGCAACTCGCCTGCTCGCGACGACACCCGAAGCCCCAGCTCTAGGTACATCCTCTTGAGATCGGCCGTGCAGGGCCCCATCAGGGTCCGGCGGATGTCGACGGGGACGTCCTCGCGCCAGAACGACTCATAGGGCGGACAAGGCACTTGGCCAGGGCCCACGAAGAGGCGTTCGTACTCGTCGAGCAGTGCAGGCACTTCCTCGAGATCTGGCACTATGACGGGTTCGCGCAAAGGGTCCGACGAGATTCGGCTGTCCGTCTCGGCTTCGAGGTCGCGGGCCTCCGCCCAGCTGGCGACCTCGTCGCTGACCGGCCGGCTCCAGAAGTGAGCGAGCAGGTCGACGGCCGCGACGATCGTCTCGGNNGTCCCCCGATGCTCGCCGGCACCGTTGGAAGCGGGCGTCTCGGTCGTCATGAGCTTGCTTGCGTTTCGACGGCCGCCCGCCCGCGACCTTGACCTGAGGCTGGCGATGGCTCCATCACGTGAAGAGCCCGGTAGCCGATCGTGACGACCGCCGCGAACAACGCGACCAAGCCGACGATGATGCCGTACTCCACCCAGGTCGGGTGATAGCGACCGATGAACTGGAACGAGGTCGTCTGGGCGTTGTAGGTGCCGACGGCGTTCCCCGGCGGGTACTGGGTGAGGGGGTTGACGAAGCCGATCACGACCAGCTCGATGCGGAAGGCGTACACGCCGATGATGACGAGAACCGAAGCGAGCCCGAGAGCCCCGGGCATCTTCTTGAGGCGGGGGACGAGCAGGAAGGCAAGTGGGATGACCCCTCCGACGATCCACTCGACCCAGAAGAGCCAGGCCCAGGGCCCTCCCGGCATCACGAGGTTGAGTGCCGAGCGGTCGGCTGGGACGTTGCCCCACAGCACGGTGATGTAGTCGGCACCGACGAAGAACAGGTCGACGAAGAGGCTCACGATGATGAAGCCCCGCAGCCATCTCCTCGTGTCCTCGGACAGCTCGACCTTTCCGAAGCGCTCCGCGCACAGTGCCAGCAGGGTCACGAGCGCCGTGCCGGACAGGACCGCCGAGACGACGAAGAGGGGGGCCATGAGCGAGGTGTTCCACCAGCTACGAGCGATCTGGAGCCCGAAGATCCAGGCCGTGATCGAGTGGAGCAGGACAGCCGTCGGCAGCCCGACGTAGGCAAGCACCCGTGTGAGCTTGCGCCAGCGGCTCGGCTCGGTGGCGTGACGCTGAAGGACGTAGAGGTCGACGACCGAGAAGACGAAGTAGACCGTGATGATCAAGATGTCCCATATGAGCGGGGAGGTCCAGTTGGGGTGGATGAAGATGTTCATGATCCGGAACGGCTGGCCGAGGTCGGGGACGATCATGAGGGCGGCGACGGTCACACACGCGGCGGCAGACAGCACGCCGAGCCGAGAGAGCGGTTTCAGAGCCTTGATGCCGAACACCTCGGCGCTCGAGGCCATGATGAGCCCGCCCGCTGACAAGCCGATGAAGAACGCGAACGTGAAGATGTACATCCCCCACGACACGACATCGCGCATGCCTGTCGCTGAAAGGCCGTAGTGGAGCTCGTAGATCCACGCGGCCAGGCCCCAAGCCATGAGGACGACGAGCGCGGCGTACCAGCCCCAGATCGGCCGGTAGGTACGCGTCGAGCCGACGGGAATGGCTGCGGTTGTTGTGGCCATGGTCGTCTCCTCAGCTCTCGCCCGGCACGCGCCTGGCGACCGGGAGGTAGTAGACGTTCGGGTCGGTGCCGAGCTCGGGGTGGAGCTGCTCGCCGCCACCGTTGTTGACGAGCTCGCTCACCTGTGAGTCCGGGTCGTTCAGATCACCGAAGATCCGAGCCCCGAGCGGGCAGGCCTCGACGCAGAACGGCAGCTCTCCGACGTCGATCCGCTCGACACAGAAGGTGCACTTTTCGACCACTCCCTTCGGGCGCTCGGGCGTGAACACGAGGCGGTCTCCGGTCCAGTACTCCTTGCCGTAGCCGACGACTCCGCCGGGGGCGTAGGTGGAGTCACCCCAGTTGAATATCCGGACCCCATACGGGCACGCCGCCATGCAGTAGCGGCAGCCGATGCAGCGGTTGAAGTCGATTAGCACCGTGCCGTCGTCGCGGCGGAAGGTCGCCTGCACCGGGCAGACCTTCACGCACGGCGCGTCGTTGCAGTGCTGGCAGGCAACCGGCAGGTACGCGAGCTCGAGGTCCGGGTAGGTGCCGAAAGGCACGTCGATGTTGTCGCTCGCCGGTGGTTTCGCGCTCGTGGACTGGTTGGGCGCGGTCGTGAGCACCCGGTTCCACCAGTAGCCGAGCGGCTCGTTGTTGACCTGCTTGCAGGCGACGGCGCACGTCCAGCAGCCGACACAGCGGTTCGTGTCGATCACCATGACGTGGTGGGGAACGGAGGTCTTCTTAGCAGCCATGACGATCACGCTCCTGATTTCTCGACCTGGACGAGGACGTCGTAGTACGCCGCGTTCGAAGGGAAGTTGGGGATGAGCGACTGGGCGGGCTTGGCGATCTGGTGAGTCAGGTTGTTCGGATGACCCTCGATGTAGTGCTTGACCCGGATAGTGTCCCAGCCGCCCTGGTAACAGTTGACGACACCCGGCTTCATCGACTCCGTGAGACGGGCCCGCACCTTCATCTGACCCCGGTCGTTGAAGATCCTCACGACGTCGCCGTCGGAGATGCTCCGGGGAGCGGCGTCGCGGGGATTGATCTCCAAGAAACCGTCACCGCCGTTGTTGACCTCTTTCAGCCACGGCAGGTTGACGAACTGCGAGTGGGTGCGGAACTTAGTGTGTGTCGAAAGGAACACGAGCGGGTACTTCTTGTACAGCGGGTTCGTCGGTGAAGCCTCGATCGGTTCCTTGTGGTCGCAGAGGGCCTGGTCGTAGGGGACGAGCATCTCGACGTAGAACTCGATCTTGCCGCTCTTGCTCGGGTACTGCTGGTTGAAGAACGGGACGTACGGCATCGGGTCGGTGTTGAGGCGGACTGCCTCTGTCGTGAGCCGCTCCCAGGTGAGCCCTCGCACCGACGGGTCGGCGTCGCTCTGGCCGATCTTCATCATCTGTTTCAGGTACTCCTCGGGGGTCTGGGTGAAGTACTCGCCGTACCCCATCTTCTCGGCGATCATGTTGATCGCGTCGAGATCGGACTTCGACTCGAAGAGAGGGTCGATGATCTTCGGCATGTACTGCAGGTAGAAGTTGTTCGAGGAGAGAAGGTCGGTCTTCTCGAAGTACGTGCACGCGGGCAGCACGACATCTGCGAGGTCCGCGGTCGCCGTCAGCGAGTAGTCGGAGACGACGATGAACTCGAGCTGTTTCATCGCGGCGATGACGCGGTTGCGGTCCGACATCTGCTGGGCGAAGTTGTCGATCGGGAACCAGGCGGCCTTCACGGGGAAGGGTTTTCCCTTCTCGACGGCGTCGCAGAAGTCCATCGGCTCGAGCAGGGTGTAGATGCTCGTGCCCTTCGGCGCCCAGAAGTCGAACAGGTCGAAGGGGGCGAAGGTCGCCGCGATGCCGCCGGCGAAGGTGGTCACTCCCCCGCCGTGGACCCCGATGTTGCCGGTGATCGCCTGCAAGGTCAACATCGCCTGCATGTGCAAGTCGCCGTGGTACCAGTGCGAGAGCCCGAAGCCGACCCTCACCGCGAGGGGCTTGCTCGTCCCCCAAACCTTGCCGAGAGCGACCACCTGCGAGGCGGGCACGTCGGTCAGCTTCGATGTGTACTCCGGCGTGTACTTCGCGGCCATGTCCGCGAGTGCCTGGAGCGCAGTGCGTGCCTTGAGACCGGCCACCGAGTGTGTCCCGAGGACCGCCGCGCTCTTCAACGAAGGGTCGTTCGCCGCCTTGACCTTGTGGTCCGACTCGTCGAAGACCACGTAGTCGTCCTTGGCGCCGGGGATCACGTCGGCTGCGCGGAGCCACTTCTCGGTCTTCGGATCGATGAGGTAAGGCCCGACCGTGTTGGCGCGGATGTAGTCGGTGTCGTAGGTGCCGTTCTGGAAGACCTGGTTGATGATCCCGTCGATGAGGGCGGTGTCAGCTCCTGGGCGGATGGGCACCCAATCGTCGCTCTGGGCACAAGTCACCGTGAAGCGAGGGTCCACCGCGACGAGCCGGGTGCCGTTCTGGTCCCTGGCATCGCACATGACCCGCCAGTCCGGGATCGAGGTCTCGGCCACGTTGTTGGCCCAGAAGACGATCGTCTTGGCGTTCATGAAGTCGACCGACTCGTGACCGGTGAAGAAACCGCCGGCATTGGACGGGTTGGTCGGGTCGACAAGGACGTAGTTCCATCCCGCGGGCGTAGCGGAGTCGCCCTCGTTGTCGCCCTCGGAGTCGCCCGCCGAAGCGCCGATGACGCTCGCGAAACGGAAGCCCGCACCGACGACGCCCTCGATCAGCGCGAGCGAGCCGGTGTACGGCGCAATCCACACCGAGGTCTTCCCGTACTTCGCCTGGATCCGCTTGAAATTGTCCGCGATGAGGGTCGTCGCCTCGTCCCAGCTGATGCGCTGCCACTTGCCCGACCCCCGCTCACCCACGCGCTTGTAGGGGTACTTGATCCGATCCGGGCTGTAGGTATTCGAGATCTGCGAGAGGCCTCTCAGACAGATCCGCGGGTGGAAGGTGGGCGCCTGCTCGCCGGCGACTGTCGTCGTCCCCCAGCTCGCCGGTCCGATCATGGTCACTCGTCCGTCTGTGACGTGGACGAGGTGCCCGCATGCTCCGTCACAGTTGTTGGAGTGGCCGGTCCGGTAGACGACCTCCTTGCCCGTCAGGAACTCCTCAGAGCTCACGAGGTCACCGCTCGACGGCTCCAGGAAACGCAGGTGATCCGCCACCAGCAACCCGCCCGCTACTGCCGCGCTGCCTCCGAGAAATGATCGCCTCGAGAACTTGGACATCAGGCCTCCTCGACTCGCCGCGCTCTTGGATCTGCACACACAGATCCAGCTAACGGCCCGTAAGAAGGAAAGACCAGGGTCGAAAGACCCGGGCTCGCGGGTCATCGGTCAGTAGTTCCGTGTGACCGGGATTCCCGAATTTGTCGCCAGGGAGACAGAACGGCTCGAGTGCGCCTTTCGACTTCGCGCCTGAGAGCTAGTCCTCGAGTGGCTCCAGGGCTGCTCAGCCCCAGGCAGACCGAGTGGGCGGCATCCCGCTCCGGCCGGCGTCGGGCACCACTCCGAGCACCTGGTGCACGCCGATGCCACCGTTCTCGAAGCCGATCACCGAGCCAGCCATGTAGAGCTGCCAGATCTTGGCCCGTGCGATCCCGACCTTCGCGACAGCTACCTCCCAATTTGCCTCGAGATTCGCCACCCACGAGCGCAGAGTCCGCGCGTAATGCTCACGAAGCGACTCGACGTCACGACACTCGAACCCGGCGCGTTGCATCGCGAGCACGACGTCGCCGACATCGAGCAGTTCGCCGTCGGGGAACACGTACCGGCCAAAGAAGCTCCAGGGCCTGAGCTTCGATCCCCCCTGCTCGGAGATCGCGTGGTTCAGCAGCCTTCCCCCCGGCTCGAGCAGACCATGCAAAGTCTCGAAATACTGGGCCGTACGGACCTTGCCGACATGCTCGAACATGCCGATCGAGGAGATCGCGTCAAAGCGCTCGCCTCTCAGGTCCCGGTAGTCCTGCACACGGATCTCCACGCTGTCGCCGAGGCTCGCTTCCGCCAGTCGCTTCCTCGCGTAGCTGGCCTGTTCCTCGCTCAATGTGACTCCCACGACGGTCGCGCCGCAGTTGGCCGCCGCATGCATCGCCATCGATCCCCAGCCGCAACCGACATCGAGGAGTCGCAGTGGCTTGCCCTCGCGCAAGCCCAACTTGCGGCAGATCAGCTCGTGCTTGGACTCCTGGGCTTGTTCCAAGCTCATGGCCGGATCGGCAAAGCGGGCACACGAGTAGGTCATGGACGGCCCGAGGACGAGCTCGTAGAAATCGTTGCCGACGTCGTAGTGGTGCGTGACCGCTTGGACGTCTCGCCGCCGGGAGTGTCGCAACCCTCCGACGCGCGCCTCTTCGGGCGGCGCGGGCAACGGAAGGCCGATGGCGCCCGCCCGGTAAGCGGCGCCGAAGGCAGCAGGCACAGCGCGCAAGCCCACTCGCAAGTCCCGTGGCGCAACGGCATGCAAGGCGGCGATCATGGCGATCAGGTCACCCTGGATCTCGATGTCGCCTGCGACGTACGCGCGACCGACGCCTAGCTCGCCCGGGGCCCAAAGGATGCGTCGCAACGCGTCGGGCGAACGCACATGGATGGTGCCCACACCGTTCTCAGGGCCGATGGCACTCCCGTCCCATAGCTCGAACCGAACCGGGACCTGCCCGCCGAGCAGGTTGCGAACGAGCGGGGAGAGCGCGGCGGCCGCGCTGGCGCGCCGCGGAGCAGCTTCGTCAGACTGCATGGACGGCGCCCCGGGCTGGTCCGCCCCACCCGGTCGCGGAGTCGACGACTGGTCTGTGATCATTGGATTCCTCCCACGCTCTGTTGCTGTGCCGCTCTCGAGCGAGCTCTCGCCTCCATCTCCCATCTCCCCACCTGACGAGCTGGCTCGTGGCGAGGCTACCGGCACCACGAACCTGGCCTTCGACCGAGGATCGTGGGCCGACAACAGCTCGGCGACCGAGCCCGTCGGGCTCTCCTGGGCGCTCAGTGGTCGCGGAGGTCCCGTCAACCTCCGGGCCGCTGCTCAAGTTTCTACGACGCCCGGGTCAAACTCAAGGTCGCCTCTGAGGCGATCAGGACCGCAGCGTCAGCATTCCGCCCGTGGGTCCGTGTACTCCTTGGAGAAGAGCAAGACCGGCTTCGATGCGATCCTCCAGACAGCGACCTGGGCCTCCATGTACGCGTGGCCGGAAACGTCCAGATAGAAGGCCGAGCACGGCAGTCCTGCTACGAGGGTGCCGGTTCTCTGGCCGATCGCGACTATCACGTCGCCGTAGCCGAGGATGTTGGCCAATGCCAGGCCCGGCCCGAACCCGACCTTCATCTGCGACGCGACCTCCACCGCAGCTGACGACAAGGTCACCGATGGCTTGCTCGTGATGAAAGACCCGGCGAGTTTCATGGTGTTCGACACAGGAGAGTCTGAGCCGCCGGACTCGGTCACGGCCTCCGCACCACCGTAGGTCAGCTTCTCGCCTCCACGCACCGTGGAGTTCTTGCTTGACAGGGCCACCGTCACGAGCAGGGCGAACGAGACTTTCAACAACATCGGGACACCGGCCACGGCAAAAGGAACGTTGAACGACATCGGTATGCGGAGAACAGGAATCTTCAAGTCGCCCTTGCTCGGGTCAAGGATCTGGTAGGTGATGGCGACACCTCCGCTCGACAGGAACGAGAAGCTGCTGCGCACGTTCCGGCCGTTGGCGATGTCGAAGCCACCGGAGAGGTCTGCTTTCGCGATATAGCCCGACAAGGTGGCTTCCATGGTCATGCCGCCTGCGCTCTTACCGGGCACGCAAGACTGACCTGAGATGAACGACGCTCCGACACACCCCTGAACTGACCAGTTGAGCCGGGACAGTGTGGGAGTTACCGAGACACGGTAGGAAAAGTCGTTCGACCCCTTGCCGACATAGGAGAGGCCGACGTCGGGGACGACGGGCTTGACTGCGCGGCTGAAGGCCGCTTCCGGATGGAGAGAGCTCGTTCGGCCGGCGGGGTCCGACGGGGGCGATCCGGGCGAGAGGGTGCCGAATACGTTGCTGAAGTCGATGGGCTGAGAAAAGCTGATGTTCGCGGTCTTGAAAATGTCGGTGAGCGCAGCCGGCCGGGTCGTCACGGTCAGACGAGACCCGGAACGGCTCACCGAGGCCACCACGGCCACTGTGTAGCCCTGTAGCAGCATCACCTTNNCGGGGCCATCACGACACGCGGCGTGAGAGCGTCGGCGCGCGCGCTCGTCAAGCTCGCAGCATTGTTGTGGCTGACAGTGCGCTGAACAGTCGCGACCGACGGCGGCGCATACGCCACGAGTGCCATGAAAAGCAACAGTGCCACCGCCGCTGCCGCCGTTGCTGATACCGGCTTGTTCACCTCCGGACGGTATCACCGCTGCCAAGCACATTCGGGTCTTCTCCAGGCCGTGACCGGGAGCCATGGGCCGAACTGGAGCGGTCTCAGGCGGGCTCGCCGCCTGGAGCACTGGAGAAAGTGCCCTCGGCGATGCCAGCCCTCCGGGCTCAGCCGCTGGCGGGAACCTTGTCGAACAATGAGTTTCGCAGATACGAGAAGTGAT
>PMVZ01000102.1 GCA_003166375.1 Acidimicrobiaceae bacterium
GCGTTCATCGAGTCCACTGAGGGTCACCTCGAGTATCGGGGCGACCGACCGGAAGTCGCTGGCGACAGTACGAAAGGGGACCGAGCGTGAGTTCCGTGGAGATAATCGGGGTAGAGAGCCCTTTGGGCCCGATCCCGCCTGGACGCTACGGATTTGGCGGGGTACTTGCCTCTGAATGGACGAAACTCAAGTCAGTGCGCTCGACGGTCTGGACGTTGCTCGTCACTGCGTTCGTGGGCGTCGGACTGAGTGCGATCGTGACCTCCGCGCAGGCGGCGCGCTGGTCGAGCCGCACGCTTGCCGAGCAGGTGAGTTTTGATCCGACCCGTTCGAGTCTCGCCGGGCTTCTCTTTGCGCAGCTCGCGATCGGTGTCCTCGGGGTTCTCGTCGTCAGCGCGGAGTACAGCACAGGGACCATTCGGGCCACGTTTTCAGCGGCGCCGCGCCGTCCACTCGTGCTCGTAGCGAAGATCGCCGTGTTTGGCGCTGTCGCACTAGCCGTCGGTGAGGCTGTCTCCTTTGTTGCGTTCTTCCTGGGTCAGAGCCTTCTCTCCGGTAAGACGCCGCCGGCTTCGTTGTCCGATCCAAGCGTCTTGCGAGCGGTGATGAGCGGTGGCCTCTACCTTTTCGCTCTTGGGCTGTTGGCGCTCGGACTGGCGACGATCATCCGCCACACCGCGGCAGCTATCAGCACATTCGTCGGCTTGTTGTTGATCCTGCCGATCATCGTCGCCGCGCTGCCGTCTTCGTTCGCCGACGACGTCGGTCGGTTCTTGCCGGCGAACATTGGCGCCGTCATGCTGACCGCCCACTATCACGGCACCGACCCGTTCGGCCCTTGGACTGGGTTCGCCTTGCTCTGCGGGTACGCCGTCGCGGCCCTGATAGCGGGTGGGGTATTGCTCGTACGTCGCGACACCTAGGAGCATCGCCGCCCCGGTTCGCCGCCCAGAAGACTGTCTGTAGCTCAATTCGCTCTTATCAGCCATGCACTCAGCGATCGGCCTGCCGGCGGGTGATCGACGCCTCGGCACATGGCACGATGGCGACATGGCCGCTGTCGACCGCCGGCAGTTGCTGGCCCGGGGTCGACTACTGGAACTGGTAACGCTCGGATGGAACCTCGTAGGTATCATCGTCCTCGCGATCGCAGCGGTGTCGGCGCGATCAGTTGCGTTAGCAGGCTTCGGATTCGACAGCCTGATCGAGATCGGCGCGTCAACGGTCGTGCTCTGGGAGCTGGCCGACATTGCGGAGAAGCGGCAGCTGCGAGCTATGCGGCTCATCGGCGGAGCGTTCGTCGCGCTCGCCCTGTACCTCGCCGTACAGAGCACCGTGGTGCTGGTCGCCGGATTCCACCCCCGACACAGCGTGCTTGGCATTGTCTGGACGGCGGTCACGGCTGGGGCGATGTTCCTCCTATCGAGGGGGAAGGCGAGGACCGGCGCAGATCTGGAGAACGCTGTGCTGCGCAGCGAGGGTAGAGTCACGTTTGTCGATGGCATCCTCGCGAGCGCGGTATTGCTCGGTCTCGTGTTAAACGCTGCACTCGGTTGGTGGTGGGCCGATCCGGCCGCTGGCTACGTCCTCGTCTACTACGGTGCTCGCGAAGCGCGTATGGCGCTAGCACACTGATGCCCCGGGGCCATCGACGAAATCTGGTCCCACGACTTTGAGTCGGCCGGTCATGTTTTTGCGTTGCAGGCTGCCCGGTCTTGTGTGACGATCTCGACTTATGGTCAGCGGATCGACACTGGGCCGCAAAGCCAGAATGTTCCGAGCGGCGCATAACACAATCGGCGTAGGCGAACTGGCGTGCCTGTGCTATGTGTGGTTCTGTGCGATCGGTCGACGACGGGATCCTTGGTTGAGGCTGGCCGTTGTCGTTCTCATCGGAGAAGGAACCGCATTACTCCTCGCCAAGGGATGCCCGTTGGGAGTCTTTCAGCGTCGAGCTGGAGATGACGTTCCAATGTTCGAGCTGTGGTTCGGAACACGGGTCGCACCCTTCGCAGTTCCCACCTTCACTCTGATTGCCGTAGGCGGTCTGGCGCTGGTGTTGGACCGGCCACCGAGGGAGATCGACCTGCCGGCCACGCCGTGTGATCCGGAGGTGCGCAATCGCCCGTTCGCCTCCCGGCCTGTGGGATCAGACGTTCCGTATCATTAAGCGGAAGGTTCGCCGACCAGGCGGAGAAAGCGCGTCGCGGCAGACGAAAGTGACCTATCGTCCGCCCACACGACCCTGATTGAGCGCTCTAGCGAAAGGCCCTCGGTCGGGACGATCACCAGTCGGCCATCTTGCACGTCACCATGGGTGGCAAGACGACTGAGCACCCCCGGCCCGGTCCCGGACGCGACGGCTGCCTTGATGGCCGTCGTGGATGCCAGCTCGACCATCACTGTTGGTGCTAGTCCAACCGACCTCAGAGCCGTCTCGAGAACCTCACGGGTTCCCGAGCCGGCTTCCCGCAGGACAAGCGGCCTCGCAGCAAGCTCGGAAGCGGTGATCGGCNNGATCCGAGCCCAGATGGTGCACGACTGCCCTCGACGAAACCGACATCTGCGCCCCGGCGCTTCAACACCTCGACCACATGTTCCGAGTTGCCCATCTGGAGCGAAACGACGATCCGTGGGTTGGAGGCTCGCAGCCGATTGAGCCAAGCTGGCACGAGGTACTCGGCCACCGTCATGCTGGCAACGATCCGCAGATTCATCTGCCCGTCGGATCGCGCGGCCGCAGTCCCAATAAGCAAGGTCCGCATCGCTTCGAGCACCTCGGTGCTCCACTGCACGACCGCCATCCCAGTTGGGGTCAGCCGCGCACGGCCACCGGAGCGATCGAGAAGTTGGAGGTTGAGCGTGCGTTCGAGCGAGCGAAGTCGCATGCTCGCCGCCGGCTGGCTGATGTTGTGCACGAGAGCGGCCTGTCTGATCGAGCCGAGCTCGGCCACGCTCTGGAGGAGATCGAGCGAGCGGATGTCGGGCACCGGCTCAGCAAGGGGCATAAGGCAAGCTTATAACTAGTAGTCGAGAACCGGTCTTCTGGAGCCAGGCAAACCGGCGCACAGTGGATCTTGTGGGCACAGGGACGATCACGCGGGTTGCTCCTCGTACAGGTCGCGCCCCGGAGCCCGATTCTGATCGTTCGTTTCAAGGCCGCATATCAGTACGTCTACCTGGCTTCGGTTTGGCCCTGGCGCTCGGCGGCGTCGCTACCTTGCTGGGTCATCTTGCGCCAGTTGTTGGAGCACCTGTCTTCGCGATCCTCGGGGGCATCGCGATTGAGCATTTTCGCCAGCCATCCCGCTCGGCTCGCGTCGGGCTCGGGTTCGCGAGCCGATCTGTCCTGCAGAGGTCGATCATCGTGCTCGGCACGGGACTGTCGTTCCATCAGGTGGTTACGACCGGGTCATCGTCGCTGCCGGTCCTGCTTGGCACTCTCGCGGTCGCGCTCCTCGGCGCACGACTGCTCGGGCGAGCACTGTCGATCGACAACGACCTGCGCACTCTGATCGGCGTAGGCACTGGGATCTGTGGAGCCTCGGCGATCGCTGCCACCGATGCGGTCATCTCCGCTTCGGAGGCGGACGTCTCCTACGCGATCACCACCATCTTCACTTTCAACGTGATCGCCGTGTTGACCTTCCCAACCATCGGCCGACTCCTGAGCCTCTCTCTGCATTCGTTCGGGCTGTGGGCCGGCACCGCGGTCAACGACATGTCTTCGGTCGTGGCAGCTTCGTCGATCTTCGGCAGAGGGGCGACATCGTTTGCAGTCGTCGTGAAGCTCACGCGGACACTCATGATCATTCCGATCTCTCTTGTGCTCGCTCTCTGGCGCTCGAAGCAAAGCCGGCCGGGGGAAGGCTTGGCGCAACGGCCCCCGCTCGTGTCCCGTATCCGAGGCGTGATGCCGGTCTTCATCGTCTGGTTCCTCCTGGCGGTCACTGCCAACACCTTCGGACTGATCCCGAGGGCATGGCACGGAGCCTTGTCGGAAGTAGCACAGTTGATGATCACGGTCGCGCTCGCCGCCATAGGACTGTCGACCCGACTTCGCGATATCCGCCGGACAGGGCTGCGGCCTCTCGCTTTGGGAGCGATGTTGTGGATCCTCGTAGCTGTCACGAGCCTTGGGCTGCAGCTGGCCACGGGGACGCTTGGGTGAGTCGAGCTCTACGACTCGAATGTCGGGCACTCCGACTTGGCGGTTCTTGCGTGGGCTCTCGACGAGGCGGACGCGTAGGCGCTGAACCGTGAGCTAGGGACAGGGTTCCTCGACCGACTAGGAGTGTTCTCAGATGGCACGCTTGGCTTGCTCATCCTCGGCTTGCTTCGCCGCCTGGAGCAGCGTAGTTATTGCAATGAATCTCCCGAAGAGTTGCTCACACCCGTAGCGACCGCGAGAGAAAACCAGGGGTACTTGTTTAGCGGCATCCACCAACTGCATAGACGGCGCGCGTATCGTTGGGAATTCCGGCGCGCATCGCTTCTTCGGGCGGAGAACCCAACTCCTACAAGGAGTTGGTCGCTGAGATCGCTCAGCTTCGCCGGCTTCTCGAGGCCAACACCGCCGAGCTCCGGGAGCTGAACGACCGCTTGGCCGAGCGTGAGGCGCGCCTTGCCGAGCGTGAAGCGCGCATCGCAGAGCTGGAGCGGCTGCTCGCCGAGTCCCGCCGTTCGGGAAAGCGCCAGGCCGCCCCGTTCTCCAAAGGCGACCCGAAGGAGGAACCGGCAAAGCCTGGCAGGCGTAGCGGCGAGGCCCACGGTCGCCACGGCCATCGCATGGCACCGACCGGGCCTGTCGACCGGGAGCTCGAAGCACCCCTCCCGTCGTGCTGCCCGGACTGCGGCGGCGAGCTCGAGCTCGAGTCCCTGGCCGAGCAGTTCCAGGTCGACCTGGGGGAGATGCGTCCGGTGACGACGCGCTTTTCGGTTCCGATCGGCCGCTGCAAGAACTGCTACAAGCGGGTGCAGGGGCGCCATCGCGAGCAGACCTCCGGTGCCCTTGGGGCAGCCGGCTCGGGGGTCGGCCCAGTGGCCAAGGGCTGGGCTGCCTGGCTCCATTACGGCCTCGGGCTGAGTTTCGTGAAGTCCTCGAGGCTGCTTGCCCGCCTCGGGATCAACGTAAGTCCCGGGGCGCTCTGCCAGGCAGCGCAGTCGGCTTCGACCGACCTCGTGCCGGTGCAGGCGGCCATCGTCGAGAAGGTCAACGGACAGGAGATGATCGTCCCCGACGAGTCGGGCTGGCGAGTGGGGGGCGAGGGCGCCTGGCTGTGGACGGCCGCGACGCCAGCGGCGACGGCCTACTGGGTCGCCGACGGGCGCGGCTATGACGAGGCCTGCGAGGTGATCTCGCCCGAGTACTCCGGCGTCATGGTGCGTGACGGCTGGGCGCCCTACCGCAGCTTCACCAAGGCCACGCATCAGACATGTTGTGCCCACCTGCTCAGGCGATGTGACGAGCTGATCGCCGACCTGCCCGCCTGGGCACGATCCACTCCGCGCACGGTCCGGGAGATCCTCCTCGAGGCGCTCGATGCCCGGGACCTCGGCGAGAAGGAGCGACAAGCCGTCGTGGCCGACCTCACAGAGCGCGTCGAGATGCTCGCCGACGACGCTCAGCCCCACGACGAGAACCGCAAGCTCGTGCAGCACCTCTACGCCGAGAAAGAGGCCCTCTTCACCTTCCTAACCCACGACGGCGTCGATGCCACGAACTGGCGGGCGGAGCAGGCGATCCGCCCAGCGGTCGTGAACCGCAAGGTCTGGGGCGGGAACAGGACCTGGCGGGGAGCCGCCACCCAGGGCAGGATGATGAGCCTCATCGGCACCGCCGCCCAGCAGAACCTCGACGTGATCGAGTTCCTCACACGCCTCGCCCGGGCACCCACGCCGGCGGACGTACCGCCGCTTTTCGCGTAGAACGACTCTTCCTCCGCTCGTTATTCACCGAGATGGGGTGAGTAGGGACCCGCTATCCAAGTACAACCAGGGTTGGCGATCAAGCCACAAATCGACCTGTCCTTCCGAGATCGGCAAGATGGCACCTGTTGAGCACCGGGACTGGCTGTCCGTGCAGGCGTTCCCGGTGCGTTCCGCAGCCTCCTTGGCCTTCCGGCCTTCGGTGGACACTAGGTGCCGTGCGACTGGTGCGACAGAGGAGAGCGGCGCCGAACCGTGCTCCTTCATGGACAGAAAAGCCACGACGTCGCACGTGTTCTGACCGACCAGGATCCGCAAGTCGAAGGGCAACGACTGTTTGCCCAGGTGTCAGTCGGCGGAGTCGAATGGCTCCGAGCCAACGCCCGAGGTGACCGGCTGTCGCCTCGCTGCACGGGTCATTCCTGCGTCGGCACGAGCTGGAGCGTTGTCGCCACGACGGGCGAGCTGACCATTTCCGGCGTTTCCGGTTCATCGGGGTACTTGGCCTTGTACGCGGCGCTTACGTCGTCGTGGGTCGTCGCTGTCGTCACCGGCTCGGCGCTGACGACGACGTCCGTCCCCTCGATCTCGAGCGGGAAGGTCCTCCTCGCGAGCACGTGCTGGTACCAGCTTCCGTTGTCTCCCCGGTACGAACGAACAAAGACCGAGGGGCCAACCGTGACGATCCAGATCGGAGTCCGCACTTCGTCTCCCGAGCCCTGAACGACCACCCGGACCTCTCGGGTGTTCTTTGCCATTTCGAGAAAGGTCGCCATCTCCATCGAGCATCTCCTCTGTCAGCCAGTCGGGTCGGCTGAGATCATACGGTCGGCCCGCTAGCGCGGGCCGAGTCGTCCAGGCGGGTGAGATAGCGCCGCCGGCGGTCAACTGGGTAAGTGCGGCCAGAGCGAGCTCCGTCGAGGCGACCGGGGCCGGCCTTCCATGAGGAGCGTCGAGCAGAGGGTCTCGCTACCTCCTCGGCGCTCGCGCCCCTCGGACGCAACTGTTTCAGCGTGGAGACAGCCGGTCGGTCACGCG
>PMVZ01000293.1 GCA_003166375.1 Acidimicrobiaceae bacterium
GTCCATCCCCATTGGCGCCAGCAGTTGGAGACGTTCTCACGTGGATCCGGCAACGAGATCGACACGGTGCCGCTGTCGGGAGGCGTCACCTCGTGGGACGGGATCGTCGACGAAGGGCCATTCGGCGCGATCGTCGTCGCCGCTCCCAATTTCCTCGGCTGCTTGGAGGACATAGCCTCCGCCCGCGCCGCCGCCGACCGTTTCGGCGCTCGCCTGGTCGTGTGCTTCGATCCCGTTTCGGCGGGGCTGCTCCAGTCCCCGGGCTCGCTCGGTGCCGACGTAGTCGTGGGCGAGGGACAGCCCTTCGGGACGGCGCTGGGCTTCGGCGGACCTTATCTGGGCTTGTTCGCGTGCCGTCTGGCAGACGTGAGGCGGCTTCCCGGACGGATCGTCGGAGAGACAGTCGACACAGGAGGGCGCCACGCCTACGTCATGACGTTGCGGGCGCGCGAGCAGGACATCCGTCGCGCACGGGCGTCCTCGAATGTCTGCACGAACCAGACGTTGATGGCCGTGACTGCGGCAGTCCACCTTTCCTGGCTCGGCCCGAAGGGACTGCGCGATGTGGCCTTGGGATGTGCGAGAGCAACGCGTTACACGCGCGAGGCTCTCTGCTCGATCGACGGAGTGCAACTCATGACAACTGCCCCGGTGCTGCGGGAGTTCGCCATCCGGACGCCGATCGCGCCCGAGAAGCTCATCGAGCGCTTAGTGGAAGACGGTTATCTGGCCGGTGTGCCCATCCGGGCAGGCTTCGAGGGCACCGCCTATCACGGAGGATTGCTCGTGGCCGCCACAGAAAGGCGTACCCGTAGCGAGATCGACGGCTTCGCTGCCGCATTCGAGAAGGCCGTCCGATGAGCGCGCCGCTGCCCGCCGGCCGGGCTCTGGGGGCGCCGCTCCTCGCTCACGACTTTGAGCCGACCATCTTCGAGTTCTCCGCGCCGGGACGCCACGCCGCCTCGTTCCGGACGACAGACCTGCCGACCTGGACCGCTGAAGAGCTCGTTCCCCAAGGCTTCTTGCAGGCCGAGTCCGTGGCGCTGCCGGAAGTCTCCGAGCGTGACCTCGTCTCTCACTTCACCCGTCTCACTCACCGCCAGTACTCCGTCGATCTCGGGGCTTACCCGCTCGGTTCGTGCACGATGAAGTACAACCCGAAGGCCGCCGACGCCGGTGCGTCTCTCCCGGGCTTCACTCAGGTCCACCCTGCTGCTCCGGCCACGTGCACCCAGGGGTGGCTTGAGCTCCTCGTCGAGCTCGAGGAGGCTCTGTGCGAGATCACCGGGATGGAGGCCGCCACCTTGCAGCCAGCCGCTGGCGCGGCCGGCGAGCTGACAGGCCTGTTGCTGATGCGCGCGTACCACTCCGCCAACGGCGAGTCCGAACGTAGGCGACGTGTGATCATCCCCGACTCAGCCCATGGCACCAACCCGGCCTCGGTGACGCTCAGCGGTTACGAGGTCGCAACGGTCGGGACGAACGCGCGGGGCGGAGTCGACCTCGACGCGCTGCGCGCGTTGTTGGACGACGACGTGGCGGGGATCATGCTGACGAACCCCAGTACCCTCGGCTTGTTCGAGGAGGACATCGTCGAGATCGCCGAGGCGGTGCACGATGTCGGTGGCCTGCTCTACTACGACGGTGCCAACCTGAACGCGATCCTCGGGATCGTGCGGCCGGGAGACATGGGTTTCGACATTGTGCACCTGAACGTGCACAAGACCTTCGCGACCCCGCACGGTGGGGGAGGGCCGGGGGCGGGTCCGGTGGCCGTTTGTGCCAAGCTCGCTCCTTTCCTCCCGGGCCCGAGGCCCACGCGTGGCGAAGCGGGATATGAGCTCACCACGCCCGAGCATTCGATTGGAAGGGTGCACTCCTGGCACGGCAACGCCGTCGTGCTGCTCCGCGCTTGGATGTACCTGCGCCTTAACGGGGGCGACGGCTTGAAGCGCGTCTCCGAGATCGCAGTGCTGAACGCGAACTGGTTCAAGGAACGCCTCCGTGGCACGTACGACATCGCCTATGACAGGCCCGTTATGCACGAGTGTGTCGTCTCGGCGAAATCGCTCCACCACGACGTGGGCCTCAGCGCCCTGGACGTGGCAAAGCGTCTGATGGAGCTCGGCTTCCATCCCCCGACGGTCTACTTCCCGCTCATCGTCGAGGAGGCTCTCATGGTCGAGCCAACCGAGACCGAGAGCCCCCAGACGCTGGCTGCGCTCGCTGATGCGTTCGTCCAGGTCGCACGCGAATCGCGCGAGGCCGGGAATGCGGACGACGCCAAGGCCGCCCCGCGAACGACCCCGGTCGGGCGCGTCGACGATGTCCGGGCGGCTCGCAAGCTTGTGGTGACCTTCGACCAGCGCCGCCCGGACTAGGGCGGTGCTCGACGTCGTGCTCGAGCGCGGCCCCGCCGCTGGAAGAACGAAACAAGGGGAGGACTAACCTCGGGGCGTGGGTCCCGCGTGGTTTTCGCGTCGGGCGGTCCTCCTCCATCTGACCGCGCTCGTCGTGGTCCCTGGCTGTCTGGCTCTCGGATGGTGGCAGTTACACCGCGCGCTGTCGGGCAACACGCTCAGCTGGGCGTACACCGTCGAGTGGCCGTTCTTTGCCGCTTACGGCGTCTACATGTGGTGGAGGATCCTCCACGAGCAACCGACGAAGCCTTCCCAGACGTCGTCGGGCTCAGCTCTGGGCCAGCCTTTGACCAGCGAGCCAGATCGGTACGAGGAGGCCGAGGACGAGGAGCTCGCCGCCTATAACCGCTACCTTGCCCAGCTCAACGCGACAGACGAACACAAGCTACGTTGAGAGGCTCGTGGACCCGGCCGAGAAATCCGCCCTCGTGCGTTACCGGGTCATGGCCTACGTCGTCGGCGTCGGCCTCCTCGTCCTCGTGCTCGTCGGTGTGCCGCTCCAGTACGTAGCCGGCAAGCCTGCTGTCGTCCAGGTCGTCGGCCCGATCCACGGGTTCTTGTACATCGTCTACCTCATGACGGTGGCCGATCTCGCCCGTAGGTTCCGCCTGAGCCTCAGCCAGGTGATCGCATTGGTATCGGCGGGATTCGTGCCTTTTCTCGCCTTTGTTGTCGAGCGCTGGATGACGAGGCGTATCGCAGGACAAAGCGTCGAAGCCGGCGGAGCCACGCGCGGCTCAGACGGGCGCTAGAGAGGTGGCGGAATGACTGAGGATGTCTTGTCGGAGTCGGGCGCCCTTGGCGTGCCCGCTGTCGTCATCCACGGCGGCGCCGGCGAGTTCGGGCGGGTGAGCTCGCCAGATCAGCTCGCCCGGCTCGAGGAAGACCTGTCCGACGCGCTCGAGACCGCGTGGGAAGTGCTCGGCGCAGGTGGTAGCGCCATCGATTGCGTCATCGAGGCCGTCGCGTGCATGGAGGCCTCGGGCAACTTCAATTGCGGGAGGGGCGCCGTCGCCACTTCACAAGGCACAGTGGAGACCGACGCAGCGGTCATGGACGGCATGAGCGGGAGCTTCGGGGCGATCTGTGCCGCGACTTGGCCAGAGAGCCCCGTGCGCGCTGCGCGGGCGGTCCTAGCGCTTGGTGGACCTGCTGAGGGGCCGATCCTGCTCGCCGGCGCCGGTGCCGACCGGTTCTGCGAGAGAGCGGGTCTGGCACCCAGAGTTGCTGCCTCGCTCTGTGGCGAGGGTGTCGCGCCGATTTCCCGCAGCGGAACGGTGGGGGCTGTGGCCGTCGACCGGGAGGGCCATCTCGCCACTGCGACGTCCACGGGCGGGCGTCTCGGCAAGCTGCCCGGGCGAGTGGGGGACTCCCCGATCGCCGGAGCGGGAACCTGGGCAGACGATCGGAGCGTCGCGGTCTCGGCGACTGGGGAAGGCGAGTCGTTCCTGGTCGCCGGATTCGCTCACCGGGTTGATTGGCGCGTCACGGAAGGAGCGTCGCTCGCAGTGGCGCTCGGTGACGCGCTCGGGTCGGTTCGCTCACGGGGCGGTCACGGGGGCGCGATCGTACTGGCGCGCGACGGCTGCTTCGCTGTCGCGTTCGACACCTTTGCCATGGCACGTGGCTGGCGGAGCAAGAGCGGCTCGACAATCCGGCCCCTCCGTCCGGACAACGATGGGCGACCAGGGGCTCGGGTTTGACATGAAGGGCTGCTGATCATAGGCGCCGGCTAGCACGCCGCCTCACGGCGCTCAGCTGGTGGAGGTTCGATTGCGGGACCCGGAGCAAGCACGATGCGGTCGCGTCCCTCGGCTTTGGCGCGGTACATGGCTGCATCGGCGACATTGACGACCTGGTCGAGCACGGCGCCGTGCCGCGGGAAGAACGCCACCCCTATCGAGGCGGTCACACGCGGCACGCCGTTTCCTGGCGTGGGCAGCTTGGTCAGGACCTCTCGCACCGCTTCGGCGACCCGCATTGCCCCCATCTCGTCGGTGTTGTGAAGCATCAGGAGGAACTCCTCGCCACCGTAACGAACGGCCGCGTCGCCGGTCCGGAGCGTGCCCTGTATCGCTCGGCCGACGTTGCGCAGCAGAGCGTCACCGGCCATGTGCCCGCACTGGTCGTTCACCCGTTTGAAGTGGTCGAGGTCTATCAGCAGGATCCCTATCTGGGTCCCGGCTCGGCTGCTGAGAGCAGCCTCGCGCGTCGCCAGCTCGTCCCACCAGCGATGGTTGAGCAGTCCGGTCAAGGTGTCGGTCATCGCACGCAACTCGAGCTCGGCATACAGCTGGGCGTTGCGCCAGGCGGCAGCGGTGATGTAACCGAAGAGCGCACAGCGCTCGAGATCCTCCTCGGTGAACTGGGAGCGACCGTTGCGCCACATGTCGATGACGCCGAGCCGGTGGTCGCCGGCGATGAGCGGTACGACGAGCAGGGACTCCTCCAAAGTCGACTCGTCTTGTCCGGGGATCGACACGGCCTCCGAATGGCTGCGCGTGTCGGGGCAGTTGTACGGGTAGCCACGGAGGAACGCCCAGCCCGTGATTCCCCGGTCCATCGAGATGTCCATCTCGTTGAGCCCTTCCAGCTCCTCGCCCGCGAGGACGCGTGCCCGGAGCCGGTACCGGTCCCAGTCGGCTTCGAAGATCGCGAACCGGTCGGCACGCACCGTTAGTGGCAAGCGCTCAGCTGTGACCTGAAGGATCCGGCTCGGATCGTGCTCGGCCTGCATAAGGCGAGCGGCCTCCCCGAGAGACCATGCGAAGCCCTGGGCATCGACCGGCAAGTGTCCGACGGTCGGAAGTTTGGCGACGAGAGCCGGGGCGTCCAGTGCTTCGCCCGGCGCGGTGAGCACCCGTACGCCTTGCCTGCGGAACCAGGCCGGTGAGACCACCTCGTCGCCCGGCTCTGCAGCTGCGGCGTTGAGCACGGCAGGAGATCCCAGGTGCGGGCCGATCCCCAGTCGTACTCCGAGGCCTATCAAGCGCTGGGCAATGGCATCATCGTCGATGCCGCGGAGAATGACGTGCGCATTGAGCCGGGCGCAATAGGCAAGAAGCCCGGCGAGCTCTGCGCGCGCCCGGATGCCAGTCGAAACGTAGTCGGTGTAGGTCGGGTCCAACATCACAAAGCTCGGCATGAGGTCACCGACGGGCCTGCGGCCTAGCACCCCGGGTGCGACCTCGGCGAGTGCAATGAGAAACCCCCTCTCCCGTAACTTGGCAACCCGGCGCTCGACCAGCTCCACCAGCTCGAGCGCCGTCGCCTCGGCAATGACCCACGCAACCTCTCCAGGTGCGGCCCCGACGTCGTCGGCTGTGCTGAAAGGGTCGAATTCCTCGTCTTGGAGGACATCTGCCGTCAGTGGCACGAAGAGCACCGCAGGGCTGGTGTACTGGACCGCCGGGAGCGCGCCGCGTACGAACTTCCTCGTGTCCTCGCGCATCGACGCGCGGGGGAGGGCCTCGTAGCCGAACACCGCTCGGTCCTGGAGGTCCATCACCGGCTGCAGCGCGATGAAAGTGCTAAAGCCGGCTGAATCCTCTTCTGGCTCGTTGTTTCCCAGCGCAGGGCCTCGCACGTCTCAAGCGTAGAACGATCGGGGACTCACAAAGCCAAAACACGACATGGTGACGAGAAATCTGCCGAGGTTGGCCGGTGAGTTGGAGGTAGAGTCCCGCGACATGAGCGGCCGGAGCTTCGCTTGAGGTACCGCGCCTCGCGGCGGGGTCAGCTTCTGTGACTATTGACGACGCGGACACCCCGGCCTCGAGCGTCCGGCCCACCTGGTCAAGGTGGGCGCCCCTACGGCTGGCTGTGGGCTCGGTGGCCACGATCGGCGGCTTCAGTGGTCTGTTGTTCCTCCTCTACGTGAGGTCCGTGCATGACCAAGCCGGGACCTCCGACAGAGCGACCATCATCCTCGAGGGTCAGGCCATGGCCGGCGGGCATCTTCTGCTTCACGGCTGGAATTTGACTTTCGCCTCGTACTGGACGAGCGACGCGCCCTTCTACGATGCGGCTGTTCGCCTCGGAGGTCTGCGGCCGGGACTTCTCTATGCGGGGCCTGCGGTCATGGCGGCCCTTGTGATCACAGTCGGTGTTCTCATCGCCCGGGAGGGTTGCCGTGGCGCTCCGGCTTTTGCCGGCAGTGCGTCGGTCGTCGCCCTCCTCGCGTTCACCACCCCCGCCATGGCGCTTTTTTTCGTCGGCAGGGGATTCCACATCAGCACAGTGCTGTACGCGCTCTTGGCGTTTGCCGTGCTCAGGCGGGGGCGCTTTGGCT
>PMVZ01000199.1 GCA_003166375.1 Acidimicrobiaceae bacterium
CGGATCGCTGCTCATCGACTGTTCGACGATAAGCCCCGCCAGCGCGCGCGAGATCGGGACGCGCCTCAAAGACCATGGCGTCGCCATGCTCGATGCGCCCGTTTCAGGAGGTTCGGAGGGCGCTGTGGCCGGGACGCTGACGATCATGGTCGGCGGGGAGCCCACAGATGTCGAACGGGCACACGACGTGCTCCATGCCATGGGCCGCAGTGTCACCCACCTTGGGCCGATCGGCTCGGGACAGGTGGCCAAAGCCGTCAACCAGGTGATCCTGTGCGGCACGTACTTGGGCGTGGCGGAGGGCATCGTGCTTGCCCTGAAGGCGGGCATCGATGTCGAGCGCGTGATCACAGCGCTCGCAGGTGGGGCGGCAGGCTCGTGGGTCCTCCAGAACCGGAGCGGGCGGATGATCGACGACAGCTATCCGCTCGGGTTCAAGATCGCCCTGCATCGCAAGGACATGGCGATCGCCCTCGATCTGGCCCGCAGCATCGGTGCGGTGCTCCCGGTGGCCGCGTTGGCGGCAACGTTCGANNCGGCCCGGTGGACGACGACGAAGGGGGTCAGCTCATCGCCTTGACCCATCGGGTTGTCGAGCAGGATGAGCCGGGCTTCCGCCTTGTCCACCGGCATGTCGGCACTCATCCCGAGCACCTCCACGTTGATGTTGTTCCCGTCGATGATCACCACGGGGTGGCCGAGCAAGCGCGAATAGGACGCGCAAGCCTTGTCCGGGTCGGCAGGCCCGAGCATCGCGAACTCGTTGAACGGCGCGATGGTGTCCGGGTTGAAACCGTCGATCTCGGCGATGCGGTGGCCCGCGATGCGGTAGAAGTCGCCGTGGCGCCCGAACAGCTTGGTCACCCCGCCGACCACCATGGCGAACGCGGCGCGGGCCGAGCCGGTCTGCATGATCGCCACCTGCATCTTGCGAGGGTCGGAGTACGCGACATCGTGCTCGTACTTCTTCGTGCCCTTGACGATGAGCTTGGCGAGCAGCCCGGGCCGGACCACCGACTCGTGGACGACTCTCCCCTCGGAGATNNACCCGTCGACCTCGACCGACGGTGGGCCGCCGCCCGGCGCCACCATCACTGCCTGCCGATCGGTCGCGGGCTCATCGCACCATCACCGGCGAGTCCACATAGCGCCGCAGCCACAGCTCTGTCACGAGCACCCGCCAGAAGGCGAGCCCGTCACCGGGCTTTCCTCCCAGCCACGCGTCGAACTCCTCGAGGAGACGGCCGGAGTCGAAGATCCCCCGTGACGACAATGTGCTCGAGGAGAAGATGTCGCGTATGAGCGGGGCTCGCTCGCGCGTCCATGCGGTCTCGGGGTTCGTGAAGCCGATCTTGGACCGCCTGGTCCGGTTGGCCTCGGGCATCTTTCCCTTCATGGCCTGACGGTACACGTACCGGTTCCACCCCATCTTGATCTTCTGGTCGATCGGGAGCCGGAAGATGAACTCGACCAGCTCGTGGTCCAAGAAGGGGACCCTGGACTCGATCGAGAAGGCCATGGAGTTCTTGTCTTCGTAGCGCAAGAGGTTGGGCGTCGAGTAGCGGAGCACGTCGTCGGCCAGCCGGACGTTGAGGTTGCGGCTCGGCCGGTAGTCGAACTCGGCAAGGTCGGCGGGCGTGGCGGTGAGGAAGTCGGGCATCGAGAACTGGCGCGGCCCGCCGGGCCGGTGCCTCGCCACGAGCTCCCGGGCGAACTTGGCGTACAGGTCCCGCCCGAGCAAGACCTCCCGGACCGCTGCGAGGAAGTGGTGCTGGTCCATGGCCGAGCTCAGATAGGTGCGGAAGTAGGGGAGGTATCCGGCGAGCAGCTCGTCTCCGCCATTTCCCGAGAGGATCACCTTCACCTGGCCCTTGGCGATCCGGTAGACGGAGTAATAGGCATACGGCGCCGACGAGATGGTCGGCTCCTCCTGGTACCAGACCCACTCTGCGATCTCGTCCCAGAACTCGTCCACTGTCGGGTAGGCGTAGTGGGGGACGCTCTTGACGTGCCTTTCGACCGAGTGCACGTAGTCGCTCTCGTCGATGGTCTGGCCCGGGTACAAGGCGGAGAAAGTGTGCAGCGAGCCTTCGGTGTGGGTGTCCGCGCCCGAGCCCATGAGAGAGGCCATGACCGACGAGACGCCGCTCGAGTCGAGCCCTCCCGACAGCGACACGCCGACGGGGACGTCCGCGATCATGTGCCGGCGGATGACGCGCTCGAACAGCTCCTCGAAGCTCCCGGCGTATTCGGCGTCGGGCCGTGACGACGAGAACTCGGGGTTGACCTCGGGTGCCCAGTACTTGGTGACAGTGGTCCGGCCGTCAACCGAAACCCTCATGAAGTGGCCGGGCAGCAGTCGGCTCACGCCCTGGAAGAAGGTCTCCTCCCCGGAGTCGTGCACGCGGTGGAGCAGGAACTGGTAGAGGACCCCCATGTCCGGAGCGCGCGGGACACGCGGGTCCTGGAAGAGGGCCTTCAGCTCGGAGGCGAAGCAGAACCGCCCCGGCGCGGAGTGGTAGTAGAGAGGCTTGATCCCCAGCCGATCGCGGGCGAGGTACATCTCATGGGAGCGCCGGTCGACGATCGCAAAGGCGAACATCCCCGTCAAGTGGGTGACGCAGGAAGCACCCCACTCCTCGTAGGCGCGCAGCACAGTCTCGGTGTCCGAGTGGTCCGACACGAAACAATGACCCGCTGAGGCCAGCTCTTCGCGCAGTTCGGCGTTGTTGTACAGCTCCCCGTTGAACACGATGCAGGCACCGCTCTGCTCCGACCGGATGGGTTGCTCGCCACCTTCGATGTCGATGATGGANNCTGTCACGCTCTAGGAGGTCGTACTGGTGGTCGCCGTGGGAATTGTCGTGATCGTCGCCCCGGCCGGGACCTGGAACAGCGAAGCCTGCGGGGACGCCGAATAGCTCTTGATCTCGAAGTCCGC
>PMVZ01000180.1 GCA_003166375.1 Acidimicrobiaceae bacterium
GTATTACCAAAACCTCTTTAATGCCTCGCGAATCAGTCGGGCGGTGCGCGAGAGAAACGTTCGAAGCCACCCGCCCCTGACCGACTTGGAAAGCGCGCGGTGAAGGACCATCTGCCCAGTTGCTGCATTGACGTCAGCCTGGTCGTGGAGTCGAGCCCTATAGTCGCTCGGTCCTTATCTCCCTAAGTGCACTGACTTCAAGCCGGTCAACCATGACTCTACGACTCGAGACACAAGCCCCGAAACTCCTCGCCTTGCTTGTGAAGTACTTTGACGGTCCGACGAACCATGGGTAGTCTCAACTTCGGATTCAATGACACTCGCGGTGATAAGGTGGAGGTCAGCGTGCTCAGAGAACCACAGATCAGTGCCGTGCGCGCACGCGAGGTGCTCGACTGCCGGGGCCTGCCGACGGTTCAGGTCGACGTCGTGGTCGATGACGTGTTCCTCGGCAGGGCAGACGTTCCGGCGGGGAGATCGCGAGGACGACACGAACCGGTTGAACTGCGAGATGGCGGTCGCCGATTCGGTGGCTTTGGTGTTCGACGCGCGATCAGCAGTGTGAAAGACGTACTCGCTCCGGCACTGGTCGGCTCGCCGGCCGCACCTCAACGGTTACTGGATGCGCGACTCGTTGAGCTTGACGGCACGCCCGACCGAAGCCGACTCGGAGCGAACGCGCTCCTCGGCATCTCTCTCGCGGCGGCACGGGCCGTGGCCGCGGCGAGCGGACAGCCGCTCTATAGACACTTGAATGCTGATGCTCATGTGCTACCAGTTCCACAGATCAACCTCATCAACGGTGGAAAGCACGCCTCGAACGATCTGGATATTCAGGAGTTCACCATCATGCCGGTTGGTGTCTCCACCTTCTCCGATTCCCTGGCCTTGTCCAGCGAGGTCAATCTCGTACTTCACGACATCCTTGCCAAGCGGTACGGCAAAGCTGCAGTCAACGTGGGCGACGAAGGCGGATTCGCACCTCCCATCACAGAGCCTACCGAGGCGTTGGAACAGCTCCATCTTGCTGTAGAGCAGGCCGGGTACTCAGACATGGTCGTGTACGGTCTCGACTGTGCAGCGAGCCATTTCTTCGATGCCGAACGCCGAGTCTATGTACTGGCGGGAAAGTCACAGTCACGAGAGGACTTGATCTCGTTCTACGAGAGCCTCGCCAAGAACTGGGGCGTAGTCTCCTTCGAGGACCCGCTCGAAGAGGATGACTTCGAAGGCTTTGCCGAGCTGACGAGACGGCTTGACGCACAGATCATTGGCGATGACCTCCTCGTGACGAACCGGGGTCGTGTGGCCCACGCGCAGACCCTCGGCGCGGGAAATGCTCTCCTACTGAAGGTGAACCAAGCGGGAACGTTGTCGGAGGCGCTGGAAGCGGCACGGCAAGCTGTGCAAGGAGGGTGGAGCATCGTCGTGTCGGAGCGGTCCGGCGAGACTGAAGACGCCTTCATCTCCGATCTTGTCGTTGCTCTGAACGCAGGGCAAATCAAGACCGGAGCGCCCGTACGTGGTGAGCGAACCGCCAAATACAATCGGCTGCTGCAGATTGAGGAAGAGCTCGGTTCTGCGGCCGTGTACGCCGGGCTGTCATATCGGCGTCCGTGCTGAGGACGACATAGCGTGCCGGCAGGGCGTGTCGTTCGAGTCGTGAACCGTTCGAGCCTCGTCGATCACGGCGAGCGGGAAATGCGGGAGGTGGCCTTGGATCTTGTCGAGGATGCCCTCGCAGCCCTGAGTCCCGCGGCTGCGCTCCGCCGCGCGGTGCTGGTCGAAGGCGAGGAGCTGATCATATCGGGACGCAGGTATGATCTCTCGGGTTTCGAACGAGTGGTCGTGCTCGGCGCCGGCAAAGCCAGCGCCGAGCTTGCCCTGACTTTGGAAGAGCTCCTTGGCTCACACGTGGCCGACGGGCTTGTCGTGGTACCGCGACATCCAGACGTTGTGCCCGCTCGCATCCTGCTTGTCGAGGCTGATCATCCACTCCCTTCCGCGGCCAGCGTTGACTCAGGCCGGGCTCTTGTGGAGATGGCGCAAGGACTAGGTGAAAAGGACCTGGCGATCTGTGTGTTCACCGGAGGGAGCTCGGCTCTCGCAAGCCTTCCCCCACCGGGAGTGCCGGCATCTGACAAGGCGGCCCTGCATCAGCTGCTCCTGGCGTCCGGGATGTCGATAGTTGAGATCAACACCGTGCGCAAGCATGTATCGAGTATCAAAGGCGGGCGGTTGGCACGAACGATCGCTCCAGCACGGATCCTGAACCTGACGGTCTCGGACGTGGTCGGCGATCCACTTGACTGCATTACGGATCCGACCGTCCAGGATGCCTCGACTGTGGCTGATGCAGTTTCTGTGCTTGAGGACCATGAGCTGATGCATGAAGTCCCTGGGTCGGTGAGGGAACATCTCAGGACCTGTGCTGAGGCCGAGTCACCGGAGCTCTCGGACATAGACATCGAGACTGTGCTCGTGACACGGGGAAGAGACGCCATCGACGCCGTTGTTGCCTCAGCAAGATCACGTGGGCTGACGGGAGTACGGCTGGGGGACTTGCTGGAGGGAGAGGCCGCGACCGTAGGGAGAGTGCTGGCGACGCTGGCGCGAGAGTCACAGATCGAAGCCGCACCGTGGCCGCGAAGTACCGTCGTGGTTGGCTGCGGTGGCGAGTGCACGGTGAGTTTAGGTCCGGATGCTGACCGTCGGTTTGGACAAGGGGGACCGAGTCAGGAGGCCGCGGTCGGAGCCGCGCTTGGCCTGGTTGGAGTAGACGGGGTTGTCGCGGCGTTCATTGACACCGACGGCTCAGACGGCGGAACCGTTGTCGCGGGAGGCCTCGTCGACTGGTCGACGGAAATGAGAGCACGGCAGCGGGGCATAAGTCTGAGGAAAGTGCTCGTCGCGCATGAAACGAGGGCGGCGCTTGAGGCACTAGGGGACGCCGTTCTAACGGGGCTGACGCAGACCAATGCAAATGACCTAGTGGTAATGCTGATTCGCTGAGCACTGGAGGCTTCGGGGACGTAAGACGGCCCATCACCAAGGGCCCCCACCACCAACTTGGCTCGTTGAGGCGCTTCTTAGGCTGGAAGCGGGCCAGTTGGCGTGACCGGCCCACGTCGCGCGCGACACGCAGGACGTCGCCGGAGGGCAGCGGCGATCACTGGGAAGGGTCGAACTCGAAATTCGCAATTTCCCGGTAGCAGGTTGCCAGCCGACGCTGCCAGGTGTCGACAATTCGCCTTCCGATCTCGGCGGACGCGTTGCGTGGATCGCCGATGACGCCATTGCCAGACAGGTCACGGGTCAGCCAAGCAGTCGGGCTCGAAGGCCCCAGGGCATGAGTCTGCTGCTTGCCGAACAGCCGCTCGGCAGACTCGCCTCCGATCTGCGCGCGCTCTAGGTGCACCATGGACTCGTCCAGTGCAAGCATCACGGACGTTTCGACAAAGTCAGCATGAGCCCCAAAGTCAGCGTCGGGGCAATCCAGGCCCTGCGGCAATCCGAACTGAGAAGGCATTATTCGAAAGACCAGCAAACCCGTATCGATCCGAATGTCACGCGAAACGACGTCCAGCAGTGCAACGTTGCCACCATGCCCGTTGACGAAGATGAGCCGGCGGAATCCGGACGCAGCCACGGAGCGCCCGACGTCACGACAGACACCAAGCAGTGTGTCTGTGGAAAGCGTCACTGTTCCCACAAAGCCCAGATGCTCAATCGACCTCCCATAGCTCAGAGTGGGAAGGATCCAAACTTCGGGACCATCGTCCCCAAGCAAGCTCACAGAACCGCGTACGAGTGACTCGGCTATGTAGGCGTCTGTCACAACCGGCAGGTGCGGTCCGTGTTGTTCGATCGACCCAATCGGCTGGACGACAACCGCGTGGTCCTTCGCCAGATCAGCAATCTGTAACGAGCTCAGCCTCGCCAGCTCGTGTGACACGGCAAACGCCGTTGCCGTTTGAACGGGCAATTCCCCAGCCATTCCCGTCTCTTCGCTGCTCATGCTGCCCTCTTCCTTCAAAGGCCTCTCGGGACCGGCGCGCGTCCCGAACCGGGACGCCGTAGTGAGCCGGGACCGATCAGGTTGTGACCGCTCTTTGTCCTAACTACGCAAGTGTGCAGGCTCGGCAAGCCAGCGTTCACGCTTTGTCCCTGCGACGCGCTGCCCGTTGGTGATCACGTGAAGCCGATCGGCCTGGAACTGGATCGCCTCCCGTGGATGGGCGCAGTCCAGCACAACCAGGTCCGCCCGACAACCGACGTCGAGGCCGTAGCCCGTCAGGCCGAGAGTCCGGGCACCGTTGACCGTGAGCATGTCGAAGACCTGTTCGATGCCACGCGGGTAGGCGAAATGACCGGCGTGGGCGATGGACCATGCCCACTCCAGAGGATCCTCCCTCCCGAAGGGGTAGTAGAAGTTGTCGAGGTCATCCTGCCCAACCGAGACGTTGATACCGTGGTCGACCATCTCATGCACGCGAGTGAGGATTCCGAGCAGGTTGACCTGGCTATTGCAGGAGATGTTCATCTCGGCATCTCGAATGAGGTTGATCACCTTCACAGCGTGGGGGTCCGGGTAGGTCGAGAGCGCCCCGTTGTGGCTCGACGCAACACGACCGTAGCGTCGGGTTTGGATCGTCTTGGCCGCGACATACTCGAGGGTCCTCGACATTGGGCTCGCCACGTCATCGCAAAGAAAGTGCAGCGGCGCGTCGTAACGCTCGGCGAGCTCGAAACAGACGTCCGCATGCCTCCTGCAGAGGTCATCTGTCCACTCGACGTGTGGCAAGCCGCCAACAACGTCGGCCCCGGCTTCCATCGCCTGTCCCATCAGTGCCACCGTCTGGGGGTCGGCATCGAGCCCTTCCTGTGGGAAAGCGCAGATCTGGAGTTGCATCAGCCCACCAAAGCGCCGCCTTGCCTCCAGCGCCCCCTCGAACTCCGTGAGCCGAGCGAAGCTGTCCACGTCGACGAACATCCGACAGGCCACGACTCCGTTGGCCAAGCCGAGACTCAGCGCATCACAAATCCGGTCGGCGACGTTCTCAGGCGTGTAGGCCTCCTTCCATGCCCACTGCCTCACGAGCGGAACCACGTTCTCGTGGTAAACCTCTAGGTCACCCATGGCCGAGCGGAAGTGGCGGCGGTATCGCTCACCGACGTCCGTAGGTTCACACGCTGCCTGTTGATAGTCGTAACGGTGCGTGTCCCGACCGTAGAAGGACTTACCAATATGGAAATGGGAGTCCACAAAGCCCGGAACCACGAGCCGGCCGGTCGCGTCGATTACCTGCGCCGAGTCGGTGACGAGCCCCGGCGCTACAGCGGCTATCCGTCCCTCTGCTATGCCGATGTCAGTGAGATGAGGCGAGCCACGCAGCTGTGCGCCGCGGATAACCATGTCGTATGCCATGAATCCCTCTCTTGTGTACTATCGCCGTGAACAGCCTCTCCCTGGCTCTCTCAAAATCCGGACCACGGAACGAACCCGGTCCCCAGAACCTCGCGACCACGGCCCCGCCGCTCGCGTGACGTCTTGATCCACCAGAACCCGACACGACCGAGCAGCTCCCGTCAGACCCGGACGACGAGACTCCCGAGATGGAGAACCTCGAGCTCGAGCCCGCCGACAAGACCCGAAAAGTGCAGACCCGCACTGACGCCAGTGTCGTCCGACCGATCTGACAAGACGCTACCGACGCCGAGGGAGCACACCTTCTGATGTCCCCCCTGGCTCGAAGATCCCAGCTATATCGACAAACGGGTTCTCCGGCCAGGAGGGTAAGTCTTCAGCCTTGCGATTACGAGGTCCTACGACCCGAAGCGCTCACAGAGCGATCTTGTTCTTGCCGTCGTAGATCTCTGCCAAGAGCGAGTTGTCAAAAAGACTCTTGGAGGCCTTGACACCGCTCAGATTGAGGCTACGTATATTCTTCTCGATATTGGCTTCCGACATCCAGAACAGCCCGTGCGCCTTCGTCGTCGCTGACTGAATCAGCAGCTTTACCTGGTCTGCGCTTTGAAGCTCCTGCACCTTCTTGTTCAAGCCAAGGTGCTTGCCCCAGACGTTCATCGTCAGATCAATGCCGAGGGGTTGATCGGAACATTCAACTTGCCACCCGCGGATCTCACCCTTCAGCATCGCGATTATCTGTGCCCGCTTCGTGGCGTCCTTCAGTGCTGACTTCGCCACGCAATAGGTGAGGTCAAACAAGGTCAGGCCCGTGTCCCCGAATAGCAAGTAGTCAACAGCCTCGCCGGCGACCACGAGTCCGAGCACATCGCTCGTGACCCAGCCCACGTACCCATCAACATCCCCCGAGGTCAGAATTGACGCGTCCCGGCTCGTCAAGACAGAGGTCACCTTGCCTTTCAGCCCGTTCACGTCGAGCCATGCGAACCATGGAACAGCCATGTTGGGGCCGTAACCCACAGACTTGCCTATCAGATCCTTTGGTTCGGTGAGCGGAAGCTTCTTCTTCAACGTCATGACGCAGAACGGGTTGGTCTGGTACTGCGCCCCCACGAGCACAACGGACGCGCCCTGGTTATTGGCGGCAGCCGACGTCGTCGGGTCGGTCTCTGCACACAGTGCCTTGCCTTCCATCACGAGAGGCTCCCCGGCGAACGAGTCGCCACCCGGAAGGAACGTGACGTTCAGAGGCTTGTAGTAGCCCCGCTGCTGGGCGATGTAAGACCCCGCCTGCTGGACGTCGTACAACCAGGAGAACGCCAAGGTTGCGTTGCCGAGGCTCGCAGAAGCGCCCTCGGAGCTCCGCAACGACCCGATGCTTGACCGCAGGCGCGGGTTCAAAGCCGCTACCGCGGCAACACCTGCAGCCGTCGTGCCCATTCCGCCGAGAAACCGACGCCGACTAATAGCCTCATCAAGTCTCGGATCTGTCATTTTGTTCCTCCTATTTGTGCTATGTGTTTCTCCGATAACTAACCTGAAAGTGCTGAGATGCTCCTTCCGATCACCGCAGAATCCGCCGCACGAGATCGCGATGGGCGCGAACGATCGGCTCTTCGTCAACGGTGAGGTGGCCGTTCCAGACGGCAAACCGACCATCGACCATGACATGGGCAGCCGCAGCTGGTGGCGCAAGGATCAGCGCCGCCACTGGATCGTGCTCGGTCCCCGCGGCGGCGACGCCTTGCAGAGAGTAAAAGGCAATGTCGGCGCGACGACCGGTAGCGAGAACCCCTATATCGTCCCGTTTCAGTGCCGCAGCGCCACCGACGGTAGCAAGGCGCAAAGCGTGACGCGGCGCCATGAGCCGGTTGCCCCCCGCACTGACCCGTGACAAGAGCATCGCCTGGCGAGCCTCTGCGAGCATATTTCCCGAGTCGTTGGACGCGCTGCCGTCCACCCCGAGAGCGACGGTCACGTTTGCGTCGCACATTTCGAGGATCGGGGCTGCGCCGGACCCGAGCCGCATGTTGGACGTTGGACAGTGGGAGACGGCGGTGCCGGTCGTGGCAAGCCGATTGATGTCAGAGGTGTCGGCATGCACGACGTGAGCCAGCCACACGTCCTCGCCCAGCCATCCCAACTCACTGAGTCGCTCGACTGGGCGTTGACCGTAGACCTCGGCGCAGTAGTCCTCCTCTTCGACGACCTCGGCCACGTGCGTATGGCGGGTCACCCCGAGGCGGCGGGCAAGGTCACCGGACTCGATCATCAACCGCTCTGAACAGATCGTGAGAGAGCACGGCGCAAGCCCGATGCGAACCATCGAGCCCGGCGAAGGGTCGTTGAACTTGAGGACCGCTTCTTCCATGCTCTCGAGCACCGAGTCGGTATCCTCGACCAGTTCTGGAGGCGGGCTGCCGCCCGCCTCCAGGCTCACGTCGATGGCACCGCGCGTCGGATGGAACCGGATCCCCAACTCGGCAGCTGCGGCGATCTCCGCCTCGAGCATCGCGATCGCACCCCCGGACGCCTTCGGGTAGGCGTACAAGTGATCGCTGCTCGTAGTGCACCCTGAGAGAAGGAGCTCACCGATCGCAACGCACGCAGTGGTGTGGACCGCCTCCTCGTCAATGCGTGCCCAGAATGCGTAGTTCGCCGCCAACCACTCGAGGATCCCCAAACCCTGCGCAGCCGGAAGAACCCGAGTCAGGGTCTGGAAGAAGTGATGATGCGTGTTGATGAGACCCGGCATCGCGACAAGCCCGCGACCATCGATACGACGTTCTGCACCGAGGCAGGCAGTGCCGGTGCCAAGTCCGGTGATCGCGCCATCTTCGACCGCGATCCACGCATCGCTGATCTCTCTCCGGCTCTCGTCCATCGTCACGAGCACATCCAGGTGCTCGACGACAAGCGCCGAACTAAGCGGGATGCCTCTCACCGCTCGCTCCTGCGCTCCCATATCATCGTCCTATCAATAGCCGTGCGACGCGCTGAGACGTTCTCCGAGGCCCGCCAGACTGAACAGAAGAATCGACACCACAGCAATGATCACGATTGACGCCCAAATTTGGCCAAAAAGCGATTCGTTCGACGCAACGATCACAAGTGCCCCCATTCCGTTCCCGGTGACCGTCCACTCAGTAACCAGAGCACCAGTCAAAGCCGCCGGCGCAGCAATTTTCAGAGCAGCAAACAGGGCGGGCAACGACGACGGAATCCGCACCTTCCGCATTGTCTTCCATCGTCCACCACCGTAGGAACGGATAAGCGCGATCGAGCCCGGTGTGGCGGAATTGAGCCCTCCTACCATCAACACAAACGTGGGAAAGAACGAAATCATCGCGCACACGATGATCGCCGCAACGACGCCGCGCCCGAATACCGCACCGATCAAAGGCGCCACGGCAGCCAGGGGAAGCACCCTCAGAGTTATCCCCCAACCAAGAACGTACGTTTCGATTCGCGGAACGAGCACGACAATGAAAGCCAGCAGGCACCCAATGACGCAGCCCGCGATGAGCCCAAACCCGGCATCTCGCAAGGTGGTCCAGAGCGCAGACAATATGGGCGACCGGTTCTGCGACGCCATCGATCCCGAGAACAGATAATCCCAGACGTCAAGGGGCCCCTTCGCAACGTAGCTGCTGAGTCCAAAGACTTTCAGGGACAAGTCCCACACGGCGAGTGCAAACACGACGGACAGCACCGGCATCACGGTAGACCCAGCTACTCTGCGAAGCCTCGAGATCGCGCCGCCCGGGCCTCCCGGAACAGCACTTGCGGTTGCCGGGATGGCGCCCATGCTCGCCGATCCCGCGCTTGTCCCGGCCTCAACGGACCATCTCGTCAGTCGCCGTCCAGCGAGCCCAATCACGGCATAGCAAAGGCCGGCAATGCAGCTGCTGACCACTATGAGGCCCCACATCAGCGTCACGTTCAGGTCCGCTTGCGCTACAATCATGGCAATCCCCAGACCCTGCGTCCCGCCCAGGAACTCTCCAATAATCGCACCCAGAAGGGCAGTCGGCGCCGCTAACTGGAGAGCACGAAATAGATGTGGAAGCGCGGTCGGAATGCGAACCTTCCGTAGTATCTTAAAGGATCCACCACCGTATACCCTGATCAGATCCAAGCTCACCGGGTCCGCCGACCGCAATCCAGTTAAGACGATGATGAGGGTGGTGAAGAACACCGAGATCGTAGCAAGACCTATTTTCGGAGACTCGCCTGTCAGCACGATTTGCAGGATCGGAGCGATCGCTACAACGGGCAAGCAGTAGCTCACGATAGCTAGGCGCATGCCCAGCTTCTCGGTAACAGGCGCCAGGAGAAAGAGCAGTGCGACAAGGATGGCCGCTACGTTTCCCCATAGGAATCCTAAAGCTGCCTCGTGGACCGTGGTAGGGACTGCGTATTGATAGACTCCACGATCACGCCAGATGCCCCAGAACACTGTCTCCGGCGGTGGTACAAGGAACCGACCAGCGAATACTGTTCGCGCAAGTAGCTCCCACAGTCCGAGGAAGGCCACAACCAAGACAAAGGGCCCGATGTTTGCCCTAAGTCTGGCGATTATGCGAAGACGCGAACCGACGGAGGTGGAGGTAACGTTCGCGACATCAGCCGGGTGGCTGAGCCGATTGCTGCTAGACATCCTCGCCTGCGGAGGTCGAACGACTGCCGAACAGCTCAGCCGATACGTCGTCACACAGATCATGGAATTCGTGACTGTGCATGATGCTCGGACTCCGAGGTCGCTCGAGGTTGATCGGCATTGAAGCAGTTATTTGCCCTGGCCGCGGGCACATGACGAGCACCTGATCGGCGAGGAAGACGGCCTCGGAAATCGAGTGTGTGACCAGCAGTGTGGTCGTCGCCCGTTCGGTCCAGACACGGATCAGTTCGACGTTCAGGTACTGGCGGGTCATCTCGTCCAGCGCGCCGAACGGCTCGTCGAGCAGCAGGACGTCAGGCTCGAGGACGAGAGACCTCGCAATAGCCACGCGCTGACGCATCCCACCCGACAGCTGGGCTGGACGGGCCCGCTGAAAATCGTCAAGCCCGACTAGCTTGACCAAGGCTCGCACGATTTCTTCGTTCGGCTCCAGCCCCGCTACTTCGAAGGGCAGCCGTATGTTGTCGAGGACGGTTCGCCACGGAAGCAGTGCGGGGTCCTGGAACGCGATGCCGATCCTGCTCTTGGCACGCATGGCGCTCGGGTGCAACCCGTTTACGAGGACCTCTCCGGTAGTCGGCGTCTCGAGGTCGGCGATCATGCGGAGAAGAGTGGACTTCCCACAGCCCGACGGCCCGATCAGTGACACAAATGCACCCTTTTCAACGGTCAGGTCAACTCCGAGCAGGGCGTCGATCGTGCCGCGACCAAGGCGAAAAGACTTCGTCACGTTCCTAATAGAGATGCCTGGCGGATCACCGTCCGCGCTGGCCGCGATCTGCCCGGGCGCGGGTGCTTGCCGAGACGCGAGAACCTCAGCTCGGCGGCTTGGCCGTCTACCGGGTCGAGCGAGCCACCCGCGAGAGGCGTCAGTCGACGAGCTCACTGGACCGGTGTGCCGGGTGAAGGAGGTGAGTTTGGACGAAATTGCTCTAAATCGCTCCGATCCACGCACAAGATCTACACCTGCGCTGCTAACGTGTCAAGGTTGTGACGATCGCCGTGGCGACTGGAGGCGACAGGCCAGATGCTAGGTGAGCGACGCCGGCGAGATATCTGCCAGCTGATCGAAAAGTTGGGCTACGCCGAGTCACGGCAGCTCGCGCTCAGTCTTGGCGTCAATGTCTCCACGGTTCGTCGAGATCTCGAAGCGCTGGCTGACGCCGGGCTCATCCAGCGAACTCACGGCGGCGCCATGCCGGTCACCGATGGGAACCCGATCGACGTGCCCTATGAGGTGAAAAAGCACCAGCGGCTCGAGGAGAAGCGCGCCATCGCCAAGTACGCCGCCGCCCTCGTCAGCGACGGCGACTCTCTCGTCCTGGACAGCGGTTCGACTACCTATGCCCTGGCTCAGATGATCCGGGGGAGGAGCGATCTCACCATCGCGACGAACGACCTCCGCATCGCTCATTACCTCGCAGAAGGCGGCGGGGTCCGGCTCCTCGTCACCGGTGGGCAGCTCATCGACTCGGTGTTTACTCTCGTAGGTCCCAGCGCTCTCACCACTCTGGCGAATCTCCAGGTCGACTGGGCGTTTCTCGGTGCTGACGCAGTGGACCCCGATGCGGGAGTAACCAACGTCAACACCGTGGAAGTGCCTATCAAACAGGCAATGCTCGCTGCGGCGGCTCGCAAGGTGCTCCTCGCAGACAGCTCGAAGTTCGGGCGACGAGCCCTCGCGGCCGTCGTCGGGATCGACGCTTTCGACCACGTGGTGACCGACGCTGGACTGTCGCCCCAACTCAGGGGCCCCTACGGCGAGCGGCTCGTCTGCGTGCCGATCGATGCCAGGAGAGCTGCTGCAGACGACGATCTTGCCGGGTCGCGGGGCCAAACGGGCGAAGATGACCTCAGCGGCCAGCCGGGTTTGCGCGGACGGCGAGTGCAGCATCGGCGGTAGCAGGCGGGAGCCCTGGTAGTTGAAACCAAGAACGGCCGGTGCTAGACCCTGCTGCATGACTGTAAGCGAAAACGTGCAAAATCAGGCACCAGCGCGCCGATCGGCCTTCGGTAGCCGCTTCAGAGAGATCTTCCCCCGCGTGGAAAAGCCTTTGATCGCGATGGCACACGTGCCGGCCCTTCCGGGTACGCCTTTCTACAACGCGAGCGATGGCGTGAAGGGCCTCGTGCAGCACGTGCGCGAGGAGGTCGCCATCCTGGTTGATGCGGGATTTGATGCCGTGATGTTCTGCAACGAGAACGATCGGCCCTACACACTCAGGGCGGACCTCGTCGCTGCCGCGGTGATGGCTCGGGTGGTAACCGAGTGCCGTCCCGTTGGGATCCCTTTTGGCGTCGACTACCTCTGGGATGCCGAGTGCGCGCTCGCGGCTGGCGTCGCGACCGAGGCCAGGTTCATCCGCGAGGTCGCGACCGGCGCGTGGGAGTCCGACATGGGCCATTGGACACCAGATGCCGCTGCGCTCCTCCGCCGACGGCGGCATCTGGATGCCCAACAGCTGGCCATCTTCATGAATGTCACCCCGGAGTTCGCCTCGACGACGGGGCGGCGATCACCAGTCGAGGTGGCAATGTCGGTCGCTGTGTCGAGCGTGCCGGACGCCATCCTCATCTCTGGACCGATGGCAGGTGCCGAACCGAGTGTCTCGACCGTCGCCGAGGTGCGTGCTGCTGTCCCGGCCCAGCTGCCGGTGCTCCTCAATACCGGGGCGCGACCCGACAACATCGCGGAGTACCTCAAGTTTGCCGATGGCTGCATCGTCGGCAGTTCGCTCAAGGTTGACGGAGACACTTGGAACCGCGTCGATCCCAGCCGTGCCAAGGTCTTCGTGCGAGCCGCCCGAGCCGGTTGACACGCTCGGTCAGGTAACTGCTCTTGGGAATCGACACCGGCGCGGCCGGAACGACAGCGGACGTCGGCTCTGGGGCGGGCCGAGAGACGACAGCAATCGTGGGGCTCGTGCCCCTATGGAAGGAAAGGTAGGCGACATGCTCACCAATACGTTCAGGGGGCGGGACTTCATCGCCATCGCGGATTTCACCAGAGAGGAGATCGACACGATCCTCGACACCGCGTTCCAGCTCAAACTCGAACGAGCCCGCGGGGTCCAACACCATCTTCTGGCCGACAAGACGGTCTTCCTGATCTTCTACAACCGCTCACTGCGTACCAGGAACAGCTTCGAGTGCGGCATCATGCACCTCGGCGGGCACGCCAACTACCTCGACTCCAACAGCGTCTACACGCCGGCGGCGGCCGGCGCGGAGAAGGCTTACGTCACCGAGCGGCTGGAGGACGTCTCCAAGACGCTTTCCCGGTTCGGCGAAGCGATCGCCATCCGAATCTACGGTGAGGCGGCGGGTTGGAACTACGGGCAGGGCAACGATTACGTCCGCGCCTTCGCAGCCGCGGCCGATATTCCGGTGATCAACATGGAAGACGACAAGTACCACCCGTGTCAGGGCCTCGCCGATGTGATGACCATCAAGGAGAAGCTGGGTAACTTGGAGGGCCGGAAGATCGTCATGAGCTGGGCCTACTCGCCGAGTCGGAAGAAGCCGGTCTCCGTGCCGCAGAGCATGATGGCTGCCTGCTCCTTCTACGGGGCGCAGCTGGTCTTCGCTCGTCCGGAGGGGTTCGAGCTCGATCCGGAACAGATCGCCTTCTACCGCGCGAATGCGGATCGCTACGGCGGATCGTTCGAAGAGACCGACGACATGCGGGCCGCCTTCGAGGGAGCAGACGTCGTCTATCCCAAGAGCTGGGCGAGCCTGCGCCACGTAGCACCAGCCGTGCCGGTTGCCGACTGGGACGAGCAGGACAAGCTTTTCGACGCGCACAAGGACTGGATCTGCGACGAGGCGATCATGAAACTGACCAACCCTCACTCTTTGTACATGCACTGCCTGCCGTGCGACCGAGGCTTCGAAGTCACTGATTCGGTCATCGACGGGCCGCACTCGGTGGTCTTCGACCAGGCCGAGAACCGGTTGCACGGACAGAAGGCGGTCATGGCACTGACCATGTGAGCAAGTCTCCCGGCGTCCCTCTGCGGCTCCGATCGCAGGCGACGCGGCCTGGCTCGCCTTATTCCTGCGACCGCGGAACCGCAGCACCGGGTGCTTGACGAGCGAGCAAGGCGCTCCAGCCGTCACCGTCCCCAGGGACGATCGGCCGCGGCGGATCGCCGACAAGCACGTGAGCCTCTCCGGTGCTGATGGCGAAAGCTACGGCCTCGGCCACGATCTCTGGAGGATCGCGGGGAATGTTGCGCGCTCCGCTGGCCATGTGACCGGCCCGGAGATGATCGTGGAACTCGGTTGTCGTGACCGATGGGTATACGACCGACACCGTCACGCCGGAGCCTGTCAGCTCGAGCCGCCCAACCTGGGAAACCATGTTGAGCGCCGCTTTCGTTGCCGAGTAACCGCCGAGACCCGGGAAGACTCGCAGCGACGTAGCCGAGCTCACATTGACGATGGACCCGGCCGCTTGCGACCGCATGACCGGGAGCACAGTCTGCATCCCCACCAGCGGAGCGATGACGTTGAGCTCGAAGACGGCTCGCAGGTCAGCCGGGTCCAACTCCTCGATGGGGACGTGAAGGCCTTGTCCTGCGTTGTTCACCAGCACGTCGACTCTGCCGTAGGCGTCGACGGCCCTGGCTACCAGTCGTTCCAGGTCCTCACGCACTGTGACATCGGTTACGACGGCGAGCGAGCCTGGTAGCTCGGCGGCGAGTGCTCCGAGACGCTCGCCTCGGCGAGCAGCAAGCACGACCCGAGCCCCACGCCCGTTCAACAGGCGTGTCGTGGCTGCACCAATACCAGAAGAGGCCCCTGTGACTATGCAGACCGTTCCCTCAATCTCCATGGTGCCCTCCGGCTGGTCCGAGACCTCAAAGTCCCCACGATCCTCGAGCCCCGAAGCCGGGAGCGTATCCCGGCGCGAGCCGCCCCCGGGACCCGAGGTGCCGGGGGCGGTCACGGAGTGCCTCTCGCGAGGGACGGCAGCTCCACTCACAGTCTACGAGACTGCCCGAGCGCTGTGCCGGTCCGCCTCTACCGCGCGCAGCGGCGTAGGGCCTTGTTGCTTGGCCGCGCTCGGCAACGGTGCCATGAAAGCGCACCTGTTGGCACCGCTACGTCAGAGCTAGTGCCTTCTGGAGTGTCGGAACACGAGATACAGCACGCCACCGATGACAGCGACGACGATCACGGTCTTGATCAGGACGGCAATCAGGCTGGCAAGCCAGCCAAGCGCCACATAGGCCACGAGTGCCGCAACGACGGCAACCGCGACAACCGTCAACTTGTGCGCGGGCCGCAGTTCTCGCTCTTGCCTGGATCGGGGCTCGATCATGAAACCTCCTCTTGTGCACCGTACCCCCGTCCAGCCTGTCAAGGAAGTCGTCCCCCTCGAGAAGCTCTCCGAGATCGCCTGCACACTCCGGCCGAGCTCGTTGTCGAGCCACGCGCGAGCGTGACCGGACCGCTCGAGAAGGCGTGCAGCCCGCGTCCGGAACCTCTCGACACCCTGCCTATAGTGGGAGAACGGACGTGTGACGAGGCTGGAGAGCCCAATATGGGCCTAGGAAAACGCACAAGGACCACCGACTCGAGTCCGCGTCGGCGCGTCCTCGGCATCGTGACCGGCCTTGTCCTTGTCATCGCCCTCGGCGGGGCCGGTACCCTGATCGCCCTGCAAGGAGCGCACACGCCCTCGGCGAACGGTCCAGGCACCCATCATCCGACGACCACGGTCCCGCCGCCACCTTTGACGATCACGTCGGTGTCACCCTCGCCCGGCACGGCCGACGCCGCCTTCGACACCAGCGTGACCGTGGACTTCTCCCAACCGCTCGCTACCAACAGCCCACTGCCGACCCTCTCGCCCGCCCCCCCCGGGAACTGGGTGAGAACGGCACCGGCGGCGGTCCGTTTCGTTCCGGACGGTTACTTCACTCCCTACAGCACCGTGCAGCTCAGAGTCCCAGGCGGCCCCGGTGGGATGCGCAGCCGTTCCGGCCAGGGCCTCTCGAACACGCTCCGGAAGAACTTCGTGATCGAGGGAGGTTCCGAGCTGCGGCTCCAACAGCTCCTTTCGGAGCTCGGCTACCTTCCCCTCCAGTTCGTGCCTGCCGCGCCTGCCGCACCGGCAGGCCAGAGCGCAGTCGCCATCGCCAAGCTGTCCCCAGGCTCCCACCATTCACGCCAAGACACCACCACGACGACGACAACCTCGTCTCTTCCGGCGATCGACTCCGAGCCTTCGGTCGCGACCGAGATCCCCGTCCAGGCCCTGGCGGGCAGCCTCGTCTGGAGCTTCAGCAATACGCCGGCATCGCTCGCGGAGCTCTGGAAGCCGGGGCTGGCCAACGTGATCACGACCGGAGCCGTCATGGCCTTCGAAAGCGCCCACGGGCTCACCACCGACGGCGAAGCCGGGCCCACTGTGTGGTCGGACCTTCTCCAAGCAGTCGCGCGGCGCCAAGTAACCACTTCGCCCTACGACTACGTCGTTGTCAGTCAGAGCTCCCCAGAGACCGCTTCGGTGTGGCGCGACGGCCAGATCATCTTCACCACGCTCGTGAACACAGGCATCGCAGTGGCGCCGACTGCTCCCGGCACCTACCCCGTCTTTGCCCACTACCTCGTCACCACGATGACGGGCAAGAACCCGGACGGGAAGCCCTACAAGGACCCCGGTATCCCCTGGGTGAGCTATTTCAACGGCGGCGATGCTCTCCACGGCTACATCCGGGCGAGTTACGGCTTCCCTCAAAGCCTCGGCTGCGTCGAGATGACCTACGCGGATGCGGAGACCATGTTCCCGCTCACACCGCTCGGGACCCTCGTCACCGTCCTCCCGAGCCCGGTCCAGCCCCTTCGGCGATCGAGCTAGGCGGTCGCGATCCCCCAGCTCGCGTGCCACCGCTCGCCCTCTTGGAGCTCGATCAAGCTCGTAGCGGTACGAAGCGCGTTCGGCGGACAGGTCATCGGCTCTATCGCGATTGCCCTGCGACGATCAGCCGGCTCGCCCAGCGTGTCACCCGTGTAGCACATGGCGTACGCGAACGCGGAGTCGGCCCAGATCTCCGAGCGACGGCCGGGCAGGTCCAGGCGCGCATGCCATCGACCGTCAGTCCCGACAGCCAGTCCCGTGTAGCAGTCGTCGAGCTCGAGACCTCTGAGGCTCCGCCCGTCGAGATCGAAGGCCGAACCGGGTACCGGCTCCTCACCGGTAGGAAGGCCGCGCTTGTCCAAGAGCAGTCGCGTCTGTGCCGACAGGCGTATCCCCGCTTCGTCGATGCCGCCCGGGTCTGCGAGAAGGTACGGATGAAAGCCGAGCCCGAAGGGGGCGATGCCGCCCCCGGTGTTCGTCACGCCGCAAGCGACCTCCAGCCCGCCGTCGCCGAGCGTGTAGCCGAGGTCGAGCCGGATGCGGAACGGATAGGCGGGCTGCGGATGGACAACGCAGGAAAGCACCGCCCGGTCCGCGGAACGCTCCTCGATCGACCATGGCAACCAACGCACGAAGCCATGGATCGCATTGGACCGCTCCAGCTCATTGAGCGCGGCGTGGCCGACGATGTCCCCGACGCGGTATGAGCCGTCCTCGAGCCTGTTCGGCCAAGGAGCGAGCACCTGTCCCCGGTCGGAAGATGAGATCTCGCCTTCGGGGAACTCCCAGATGATGGGCAGCGAGCCAACCCTGAGGGAACGGAGCGTCGCACCGACCTCGGTGACCACCGCGTCGAAGTTGCCGTGAACAAGCACGATTTGCTCGCCTGAGGGCGGGAACATGACGGTATCGTACCTGCCAAGCCCCCTCACGTAGCTCGTCGAAGCGGCGGGCCGGAGACCGGCTCAAGTCTCGGCCAAACGACGATCCCCAAAAGGAGCGGGCGGGCATGCGGATTCTGGTGACCAATGACGACGGGTTCGACGCGCCCGGTCTCGCCGTCCTAGCTCGCGCGTTTGCCGAGGCTGGACATGAAGTCGTCGTCATCGCGCCTCTCACGGACGCAAGCGGTTCAGGCGCAGGTATTGGTCCGCTGCGCGCGATGGGGGGCGGCATCCACGTCGAGGCGGTCGCGCCCGCCGGCCTCGGGGGAATCAAGGCCCTCGCAGCGGACGCTCTCCCGGCACTGATCGTGATCACGGCCTGCCTCGGTGCGTTCGGACCGCCACCGGACCTCGTTGCATCGGGCATCAACCCTGGTCGCAACGTGGGACGAGCGGTTCTGCACTCGGGCACGGTGGGTGCAGCTCTCACGTCTGCGCACTTCGGCTCGAAGGGGCTCGCTACAAGCATGCAAGCCGTTTCGGTGCCGTCCCCTTATGAGCCCTACGACGTCGCACACACGCACTTCGAGAGCGCTGCTGCGCTTGCGGTCGCGTTCGCCGCTCACCTGGAGCGAGCGCCCGCGCGCACGGTGCTCAACTTGAACGTGCCCAACCTTGCGCTCGGCGACATCCGCGGCGTCCGTCGCGCGAGTCTCGCGACGTCCGGACTGATTCTCGCGGCACAAGCCATAGATGGCGGCTCGAAGGTTCGATTTGACCTCGGTGCCGCACAGCCGGGCAGCGGCGACGAATCGGACGAAACTTTGACACAGCTCGGCTGGGCTGTGGTGACCCCGCTCGCCAGTGTCAGCGAAGACCAGCGGCCCGAGGTCGGAGACCTGGTGGCGGCTGCGATGGGATCCGCCTCCAAGTGCCTGGAGGCGGCCCGTACGACCCCGAAGTGACAACCCGGCCACGGCGATCCGGGCCTGTTCGAACCTTGAGGGGCCGAAGAACGGGCACGGCTCAAGCGAACATCAAGCGTGACATTTCTCCAGTGGCACCATGTTGCCAACAGGCGAGGTCACCCAGTCGATAGGCGAGTCAGGACGCCTGCTGCTCACTGAGCGAGCTCGTTGCAAGCCTGTGGAAAACGGCCGTTGCCGACGTGGTCACCATCTGCCCGGCCCCTTCTCGGAGGGTTCTCGTCATCTCAATTGACGATAGATGCCATCTGGACGGTCTTCCCCACTTGCGCAGTCGAGAGTCCTCTCCTATGGTTTCCGCCACACCAACTGTCAACGACGAGTGGTGCCGAAACGCCCGGTGCTCTCACGCCGGGTCGGGGTCAAGACTTTTGTCACCCCGCAGGCATGACTGGGAACCTCGGCGCCTGCGAGCCGAGCCGCGCGAGCGGCGTTGCTCGTCCCGACCTGCTCTCTGATGGAGCGAAAAGGAGTCGCGACAACAAAGAAGACAGGGCGAGACCCGTCTGCACCTCGTAGGGACGTTCCAACGTCCAGATCCGGCCAGCCCTTCCGGCACCGTGTCGCGAGCCGCATGCAATGGACGGCCTGCCCGCATCAACGCATCCACCTGGAACCCACCGGGTTTTCGACACTCCAAGGAGGATCAAGATGCGCAAGCACCCCCTGATCGCGCTCATCGCGTTCACTTTTGTTGCTGCATCCATGTTCATCGGCGCCGCTGGCGCCGGCGGTATCAACTCAGCGGTACCTGTTCGCGCCACTTCCCATCTCAGCAAAGGCGAAAGTGGCTCGTCGGCTGTGCCTGCCACCAACCTCAGGTGGCTCGCAGCGATGGTCCGCGAGCGCGCTGTCGCCACGGCGCAGCTCACGGCCCAGGTCGCGCACGAGAGGTACCTGCCGTTTTGGCAGGGTCTCGCCAGCGACCGTGTAGCCATTCACGACAGCGGGCGCCCGCCAAAGAGCCTGCTCCCGTCGGCCTGGCGCGAGTTGCAGCAATCCAACGCNNCCAAGGTGGCGATCGCGGCAAGAGATACAAAATCGACAAGAGCCGCGAAGGCGACCCCGACCGCAAGACCACCCGTCGCGCCGGCTCCACCAACCTCTCGTCGAAGCGACCCCGGCGGTGCTTGGCTGGAGCTGAGGCTCTGCGAATCCGGCAACAACTACGCCGAGGACACAGGAAACGGGTACTACGGCGCCTATCAGTTCGCGTTGGAGACGTGGTGGGGGCTCGGCTACTCGGGCCTGCCTAGCGACGCCTCACCCGCCGTGCAGGACCAAGCGGCCGAGAGGCTCCAAGCCGAAGCGGGTTGGGGGCAGTGGCCGGCCTGCAGCGCGGACCTCGGGCTCTAGAGCTCCTCGAGCTCGTCTCGTTGTCGAGTCGCCAAAAGTATCGGCAGACCTCTGCAATAAGTTTTGGGGTTCTGGCGATGCTGCGCCCTTAGCGGCTGCACTCTGTTGACACATGCCATGACAGGAGCCGGGCTTCGCTTGGAGCGATGCCCGGCTCCTGTCATGCGGCGACGCCGGCAAACTGAGCGGTCCTAAGCTCTGCGCGGGAGGTCCGTGCACATGCGGTTCAGCATCTGGTTGGGAACAGAGCAGACTTGGGACGAACTTCTGGGCTCGGCGCTGCAAGCCGAACGCACTGGGTGGGACGGGATCTGGGTCGCTGACCACTTCATGCCCAACGGTGAGCGGAGCCTTATGCCGCGCCTCGAGGCGTGGACGACCATCGCAGCTTTGGCGGCTCGCGTCGACCGGGTGCGCGTTGGCGTGCTCGTGACGGGCAACACCTACCGGCATCCCGCCGTGCTCGCGAAGATGGCCGCCACGGTCGACCACATCTCCGACGGGCGCCTGGTGCTCGGGCTCGGCGCGGGATGGCAAGTGAACGAGCACGAGGCCTATGGCATCGAGCTTCCCGCGGTCGGCGAGCGCCTGGCGCGCCTGGACGAGGCGTGCCAAGTCATCCGCCTCCTGCACAGCGAGGAGCGCAGCAACTTCGAGGGGCGCTTCTACCGGCTCGTCGACGCCCCGTGTGAGCCGAAGCCGATCCAGCGACCGCTTCCGTTGCTCGTCGGTGGCAGCGGCGAGAAGACGACGATGCGAATCGCCGCCCGCTACGCAGACGAGTGGAATTGCTGGGGGCTGCCGGACCTGATGGCGCACAAGTCGGAGGTGCTCGAGCGCCACTGCCTCGAGATCGGCCGAGACCCGGCCTCGATCAGGCGCTCGGCTCAGGCGCTCTTGTTGATGAGCGAGGACGCCGAGCAGCTGAAGAGCTGGCGGTCGGACAACCCGGTAACGCCCCGCATCGTCGGCACCGCGTCGCAGGTGAGAGAGGTCATGGGCCGCTACGCCGAGATCGGCATTGACGAGTTCGTCGTCTCGGACCATGCCCTCGGCCGAGGCGCCGGCCAGAAGCGGGAGAACATGGACCGGTTCGTCGACGAGGTGGCCATCCACCTGCAGAACCGATCCGGCTCGTAGGGGTAGGGAATGTCGCGCGAGGCGGGCCATCTCGTCGCGGCGCCTGACAAGTTCCGGGGCACTGCTGACGCGTGGCAGGCGGCAGCGGCGGCTGCACGCGGGGCGCGTCGCGCCGGCTGGACAGCCTCGGAAGTACCCCTTGCCGATGGGGGCGACGGGCTGCTCGCAGCCTTCGGTGGCGAGCTCAGGCGCGACGAGGTGACCGGGCCACTTGGCACGCCGGTGAGAGCAGAGTGGAAGCTCGTCCCGGCGACCTCGCAGCACGACGGCCCGACTGCGGTGATCGAGATGGCCAACGCGTCGGGACTTCTGGTCGCAGGTGGTGAGCTCAACAACGACCCGATGAAGGCCTCCACGGTGGGGACCGGTCAGCTCATCCTGCGGGCGGTCTCGCTGGGTGCGACTCGAGTCATCGTAGGCTGCGGAGGCTCGGCGACGACCGACGGAGGTGAGGGCGCGCTCGGAGTCATCGGCTCACGTGAAGCGCTCCAGGGCGTCGAGCTCGTCGCCGCCTGCGACGTGACGACCAGGTTCCTCGACGCAGCAAGGGTCTTTGCTCCACAAAAGGGCGCCACGCCTGAACAGGTCGAGGCGCTGACCGCTCGACTCGCCCGTCTTGCGGACGACTATCAAACCGATTTCGGCGTGGAAGTCACCACGCTCCCCGGGGCAGGCGCAGCGGGCGGCCTCGCCGGAGGGCTCGCGGCGCTCGGAGCCGACATCGTCTCGGGGTTCGAGCTCGTTGCCGGCTTCGTCTCCTTGGACGAGCACCTGGCCGTCGCTGACCTTGTCATGACCGGAGAGGGCTGCCTCGACAGCCAGTCCTTCTCCGGCAAGGTCGTCGGCGGCGTTGTCGCTCACGTGGCCGGAAGGGTGCCGATCCTGTGCGTCGTCGGCGACGTCGCCACAGGAACCGGCACGTCCGGAGGGACCGGCACGTCCGGATTCGAGCTCGTCAGCCTTGTCGAGCGGTTCGGACGGGAAAGAGCCCGATCCGAGGTCCTCGGGCTCATCGAGGAGGTCGTCGCGCAGTACATCTCGGCCCTGTGATCACCTCCGGCGCCCCGGCTCGCTCCTCAGCGGACACCGACACCGAGCCGTGCCACGTCGTCGAAAAAGCCGGGGTAAGTCTTCGCGACACAGCCCGGGTCGGAGAGCTCGACGCCTGGCACGACCGCGCCGATCGCGGTGAAGGCCATGGCGATGCGATGGTCATGATGGGTATCGATCCGGCCGGCGTGCAACGGCGCGCCGCCGTGCACGACCAGACCGTCCGGCGCCTCCTCGACACGGGCTCCCAGGCGCCCCAGCTCGGTCGCGACCGCAGTGATCCGATCGCTCTCATGGCCACGCGCGATCTCGACGCCACGGATCACGGTGTCTCCTCGTGCCAACGCTGCAAGCGCGGCAACGGTCGGTACCTGATCGGGCATCGCCGCGAGGTCCACGTCGACGCCGGTGAGCTCGCCCCGCCGCTCGACGGTGGTGCCGCCGGGGCCCCGAGAGAAACTGGCGCCCATGGCGGCGAGAACCTCCACCAATCCTCCGTCAGGCTGTGCGGTCTCAAAGGCATTGGCTACGGTGATCGACCCTCGCGTCGCGACGGCGAGCGCGTACAGGTGTGCCGCGGCGCTCGCGTCGTGCTCGACGGACTCCGCCCTCGAGACATAACGATCCCGAGCGCTCACCCTGAAGCGGCCCGGCGCTTCCTCGCCGACAGATGCCCCCCAACGAGCCATCGTTGCGACCGTGAGGCGCACGTAGCCGAGCTCGCGGAGTCCCACCACCTCGACGATGAGGTCATCGTCGGCATACGGGCCGACGAGGAGAAGCCCCGTGGCGAACTGTGAGCTGGCCGAGGCATCGACTCTAAGCCGGCCGCCGGCAAGGCCACGGCTCGAGATCCGCAACGGCGGCCTGCCTCCGTCGCTCGAGACTTCGGCCCCAGCCGCAGCTAACGCGTCGAGGAGCGGAGCGATAGGACGCCGCCGCAGCGGCTCGGAGCCATCGAGGACCACCGTCCCTTTCGCCAACAGCGCCACTGCCGCCAAGAAACGAAGCGTCGTTCCCGAGAGTCCCGCGTCCACCTCCGTCCCCCCCGCCACAGGCCGGCCCGAGGTCCCCGTCACCTCGGTGTCGCCGCCGACATCCTCGATGCGGGCACCGAGGGCACGAAGCCCCGAGGTCATCGCCACGGTGTCGTCGCTCTCGAGCAGACCGCTGAGAACGCTCTTGCCCTCTGCCAGGGCTGCGATCACGAGCAGTCGGTTGGTCAGGCTCTTGGAGGAGGGCGCGTCGAGCGTGCCTTGGACCGGGCCGGCCGGGACGAGCTCGAGCACGGCCCGCGACAACCAGTCGGGCGGGGCGGAGCCGGTCACCGGCCAAGCGTAGGCCGGTCCGGGGCCTGCGCGGCCCGGCGCACCGGGCGCGGCCCCGGTTACCGCAGAAGGACACGGGGATGCGACGATGGCGCGGTGACTTTCAGGATCTGCTTCGTGTGCTCGGGCAACATCTGCCGCTCACCCATGGCCGAGGTGGTCCTACGCCACGAAGCCTCGGCGATCGGTCTCGCCGGACGCTTGGCGATCGACAGTGCGGGCACGGCAGCCGACGTCGGCTTCGAGATCGACCGTCGGGCCCGCAGGGCATTGGAACGACGCGGCTACGGGCTCCTCAGCCATCGGGGGCGCCAGTTCCAACCCGCTTGGCTCAATGAACGAGACCTTGTCGTCGCCATGGAGAACAGCCACGTGCGATGGCTGGAGAACCGCGCGTCGAAGACAGGGCGCACCGCACGCGTCCGGCTCCTGCGCAGCTACCCGACAGGTCGAGCCGGACAGAGCGGCTCGCTCGACATCCCTGACCCGTGGTACGGCGACGAGGCGGAGTTCGAGTCGTGCCTCGACCTGGTCCAGGCCGGGTGCGCGGCGCTGCTGGGCGAGCTGGCGGCCGAGCTCTCGGCGAGCTGAGGGCGTCAGGTCGCGGGGCTCACCGAGCTCATGTTGAACTCGGCCACGCGCAACGGTGGCATCGCCGTCCTGTTGAGCCACTCGTTCCATTCCCGCGAGAGCGCCCGTTCGGCGCGTCCCGCCTCGATGGTCTTCGACAGCAAGTCGACCGGGCTCTCGTTGAAGCGGAAGTTGTTGACCGAAGCAACGATCTCGCCCTGCTCCACCAAGTAGACGCCGTCTCGCGTCAGGCCGGTCAGCAAGAGCGTCGCCGGGTCCACGTCGCGGATGTACCACAGGCACGTGAGCAGCAGTCCCCGCTCGATCCGACCGACGAGGTCCTCGAGAGTGCTCGTGGCCCCTGGCAGCTCGAGGATGAGGTTGTTCGCGAGCGCTGCCGGCTCGACGCCGGATCGTGCGGCTCCGGCACGGTGGTACTGCAGGCGCGCGAGGCGGCCGTCGGAGATCCATTCGGTCCTCTCGAGAGGGAGGCCGTTGTCGAAGACCGACACATCCTGGCCGGAGGCCCCCGTGACAAGGAACGGTGTGCACTCGAGGCCTTCGGCGAAAGGATCGCTGCGCAACGAGAACCGGTGTGAAGAGAGCGACTCCCCCACCCTGGTCGCGCCGCCCGGCGCGGAAAAGACACTGCGCCCCTCTTCCGCCTCCCGACCGGAGGTCGCCTCCCCCAACGGGAAGATGAGATCGGCGACCGCATCGGGCGGCAACACGACCTCATAGCGACCGGCTTGCAGATCGGCCTTCCGCTCGCCCCAGCTGAGCCGGCGATCGAGCCGCTCGGTCAGCTCTTCGACATGGACCGTGGCGAGGTCCTCGGCTCCTGTGGCCGCCCAGGCCGACCGCGCTCCCCCGTCTGCGCGGGCGACGGCCTCGAGCTTGCCTGTCGGCTCCACGTACCGGAGCCGGAGACCGGTCGAAGAACCGAGATAGACGGTCGAGACGTGATGCTCGGCGTAACCCGCCAACCTCGTTCCCACCGCGTTGGCGCGTGCGAAGGCGCCACCGAGCCCGGTGAGCACGTTGCCGAGCCCGGCCAGGCTCGTCATGACCGGCGGGTCGGTGAAGTCGCCCCCAAGGTCTGATCGTCCCGCGGTGACAAGTGGGGCGGCGTCCTCGGCCGGTTGGGCCGTGGCTGCGTTCGCCTCGGCCCGGCGGACGAGGTCGATCACGTCGGTGGCACCGCTGCTGCTGGCAGTCCCGACGGCTGTCCCCCCATCGGTCTGCCGCAAGGCGATCACGGTCACGTCGCGGTCGCGGCGCGTGCCGTTCGTCGTCACGGTGTTGTTGGCAAAGCGAAGCTCCGCCTGGCTGACCTCCTCCACGATCACGACGCAACCGTCCGATCGGGAGGCTTCGAGAACCTGATCGACGACGCGGTCCGCTGCGATGAGACGACCCGTCCCGGCGCTCATCGTCCCGACTCCGCGCGTGTGTTCAGCACGTTGATGCCCCGAAACAGCGCTGACGGGCAGCCGTGGCTCACGGGGGCGACCTGCCCGGGCTGGCCCTTGCCGCAGTTGAAGGCGCCGCCCAGGTGGTAGGTGGACTCACCGCCCACAGCCTGCATCGCCCCCCAGAAATCGGTCGTGCGCGACTGATAGGCCAGATCCCTCACCTGCCCGGCGAGCTTGCCTTTCTCGATCCTGAAGAAACGCTGCCCTGTGAACTGGAAGTTGTAGCGCTGCATGTCGATCGACCAGCTCTTGTCGCCGACGACATAGAAGCCGTCATCGACCGCCGAGATGAGCTCCTCGGTGCTCGGGCCGTGCCCCGGTGCCGGGCGCAGTGACACGTTGGCCATGCGCTGGATCGGCGTGTGCCCTGGGGAGTCGGCGAAGGCACAGCCGTTGGACCGGCCAAGTCCCATGAGCCGTGCGATTCGCCGGTCGAGCTGGTAGCCCACCAGCACGCCGTCGCGAATGAGGTCGAAGCTCTGCGCCTCGACTCCCTCGTCGTCGTAGGCGACTGTTGCCAAGCCGTGGTCGACGGTTCGGTCGCCCGTCACGTTCATGACCTCCGAGCCGTAGGCGAGTGAGCCGAGCTTGTCGAAGGTGGCGAACGACGTCCCCGCGTACGCCGCCTCGTAGCCCATCGCCCGATCGAGCTCGGTGGCATGCCCGATGGACTCGTGGATCGTGAGCCAGAGGTTCGTGGGATCGATGACGAGGTCGTAGGCGCCCGGGGTGACAGACGGGGCGTGAAGCTTCTCGGCGAGGTATCCGGGGATGCGCGCGAGCTCGCCGTCCCAGTCCCAGCCCTCGCCGAGCAGGTACTCCCAACCCCGGCCGGCCGGTGGAGCCAGAGTGCGCATGGTCTCGAAGCCTCCCGCATCGGCGTCGACGGCGATGGCCTCCACCGCCGGGTGCACGCGGACCCTGCGCTGGGTCGTCACCGTGCCGGAGAGGTCCGCATAGTGCTTGTCCTCCACCACCGTCAGCACGTACGCGGTCACGTGGTCCACACCAGGCGAGTGAAGAAGACGCCCGCTCCAATCCTCGAGCAAGGCCACCTTCTCCGCCGTGGGCACCTCGGCCGGGTCCAGATCGTACGAGGAGGTCCATACCGCCTCGCCGTGAGCCGGCTCGTCGGCCAGCTCGACGCGCTCGCTGACCGCAGGAGCTGTCGCCCGCGCCGTCGCGACCGCCTGGTCGGCGAGCGCCGTCGCGGCGTCGGCATCGAGCTCGACCGTGGCCGCGAACCCGAACGAGCCCTCGTGAACTACCCGAAGGCCGAGGCCGAGCTCGAGGTCGTCGGCGGAAGTCTCCAGCCGGCCGTCGCGCAGGCTCACGACCTGGGAGCGGATCCGCTCGATGCGTGCCTCGGCATGCTCGCAGCCGAGCGCGCGGGCCCGGTCGAGCGCGGCGCTGCGGACCGCGTCCAGCGGAAGGGCCAGGAATTCGGCGTCGAGCTCTACGTTCGCCACGGGTGATGCGCCTCCTAGAAGTCGGTGCCAAGTGTGCCAGCCCATGTCGATGACATCAAAGGCTCCACTGACCGGGATCTGGTCTCAATCCGGCCGGAACCTCTGGTCGTAGAAGGTCTTGCCGTCCGGGGAGCGGTGAGGGGGCCGTTTGGGGGCCATCAGCTCGAACCGAAGGTGGCGGCGCTCTCCGGACCACGGTGCGCGGGGCGCCACGACATGGTCCGCCAGACGGTAGGCAAGCGCCTCGTAGTTCACGCGCCAGCCACGGAAATGCCGCCACGCTTCCTCACTGGTCCGTTCGGTCGGAAAGCCGGTCTCCTTCACGAGGTTCACCGCGTAGACGAACTCCTCGTAGCTGAGCTGGAGCTCTCCCCCCGGATCGGGGTCGGCGTCGAAGTCCCAGTGCAGAACCTGGGCAATGCGGCGAAGCGCCGTGAAGCCCATCCGCAGGCACATCCGCGCCTCGGAGGGCGCCGTTGTCGGGTTCAGCGACAGGTGCATCGCGGCGGCGTCCATCACCGCGAGGAGCGAGATGACCCATGAGAACCCGGGCTCGGGAGAGCGGAACCAGAGCAGCACCGGGTAGGAGATGTGGCTTTCCGCGAGGTCGGCGGCCCAGAGCTCCCAGTTGCCGTAGAGCGCGGGCAGCGCATCGGTGATCCGGACAAGCTGGTGGCGCATGAGGACCTCGGGGCCCCACGCCGGCACGCCCGCACGGCTCTCCATCAAGGTCACGAGCGACTCGCGACGGTTGAAAGCCTGGTAGATCGCCGGCAGGTACCCGATCTGGAGCGCCACCGCGATGGCCCCGGTGGCGCCCGCGAGCACGACGATCGCGTCGTTGCCGGTCGCGCTCGCGTGCACGAGGCCGACGGAGAACAAAGAGGCGCCCGCCTCTTTGATGCCGCCGGGGAACGACCCCGTCCAAGGCCACTGCATGAGGCCGTAGCCGAGGATGTACAGCCCGAGAAAGGCCGCGAGCTGAGCGATGAGCGACACCGGGCCGACCGCGGCAAGAAGGCCGTCCTTGCGGGCGAAGCTGCGGACGGGACGAGCCACGAGGAGGAAGCCCCGCCTCACGACCCGCCCCACCAGGAGCGGCAGGGCCTGGAACCTCGAGCCTCCACGCGGGAGCACGAACGTGGTGACCAGGCTCATCGTGGCGAACACCACGACGAGCAAGCCGAGAACGAAGCCGATCCAGACCATGGGCCTTGTTTCCTACACGATCAAGTCGGCGAGCGCCAGGGGTGCCGGGGNNGCTACGAGTCCTCTGAGCGGTTCGAGCTCGGGCCTTGGGCCCTTACCTCCTCGACGCGGGCGAACGCGGAACGGAGCTCGTCGATCCACGCAGCTTCGTTTCTCCCGACCAGCTCGACGCACCAGGCGAGCGCCTCGCTGCGGCTGCGCGCGATCCCGGCGTCGATGAGCGTGTCGAGGACCTGGCGCTGCGACATCCGCAACCGGGTCATGACCGGCACGTTGGCCGTCGTGAACGAGCGAGTGGTGCTGCCGACCGTGGCGCCCCAGGAGACGACGCGCCCGAAGCGGCCCTGTGCTTCCTCGGCGATGCGGATCCGATGTTCTCTGGTGTCCTCGCGGAACCGTTCGATCCGTGCCTCCTCGGCCGTCGTGGCCGCCCCTGCGGTGGCGCCTTGGTCCAGTTCCACGGCGCTGAGCGCGCCGATGACGAGGATCTCGTCGTTGTCGACGGTCACCTCGGGAACCCCGACGTAGAAGTCGTCAGGAAGCCGGCCCGTGAACCAGGCCTTGATCTCCGCTCGCTGCTCGGCGGAGGGACGCTCCTCGGATCCCGAGCCCCATCGGCCCCGCGCCCACCGGGGGCCGGGACCGCGCCGTCCCCCGCGCTGGCGAGGGTCGTGTTGATGCTCATGAAATGTCATGGAGTAAGATTACATGATTACAAGTCAGTTTGCAATGGTCACCACGAAGGGGAAGCACGGGCGGTCCAGCGTCCCTCCTCTCGGGTCAAAGTGACAGCCAAGCCGAAGCAATGCTCCAACGAGCGCTCCGTCAGGACGTCCTCGATCGGGCCCATCGCCACCGCTTCCCCTTCTCGCAACAACAGAGCGTGGGACGTCGTGGCCGGCAGCTCTTCGAGGAGGTGGCTCACGTGCACCGTCGTCGGGGAGTCGCGAGATCGTGCAAGCGCGGTCAGCGCGAGGACGAGAGCCTCGCGTCCGGGAAGGTCGACACCCGCACACGGCTCGTCGAGCAGCAACAAAGGATGCTCGACGAACAAAGACCGGGCCAGCAGGATCCGCTGGCGCTCGCCCTGGGAGCAAGTGCCGAACGGGCGGTCTGCGAGGCCTTCGCACCCGAGGGCCTTCAGTATCTGCCTTCCCCTCACGAGATCGGCCTCGCCGGTCGATGCCCACCACGGCGCCAGGACGCCGCGCCCGCCCGTGAGCACGATCCCGAGCGCAGCCGCGCTCGGGGGGAGCCGGTCGGCCACCGCGTGGCTCACGACACCGATGCGCGCGCGGAGCTGGCGGAGGTCGCTCGCACCGAGGCGGGCGCCGAGCACGATCGCCGTCCCGGAAGAAGGATGACGCTCGGCACCCAATACGCGCAGGAGCGTGGTCTTGCCTGCTCCGTTCGCGCCGAGCACTGCCCAGTGCTCGCCTGTGCGGATCGCGAGCGACACCGGCCCGAGCAGGCGCCGGCCGTCAGGAGTCGTGACGGTCGCGCGGTCGAGCAACGCCGCGAAGGCGGTGGTGGGCTCGGCGTCAGCCTCTGGTATCCGCTCGCTCGCCACCATCGGCCGGAAGTCTCGCGCAGCGGGGACCAGATCAGGCCGGACCGAAGTCAGCGAGCGGGCCGAGACCTAGTGGCGTGAGTGCTTGTCGCAGTGGACGATCACTATGGCACAAGGCGCGTGCCGCACGAGATGCTCGGAGACCGAGCCGATCAGCATGCCCGCGAACGCGCCGTGACCGTGGCTCCCGACCACGAGCAGGTCCGCATCCTTCGCCGCAGCCAACAGGACGGGAGCAGCGTGGCCCTCCTTGACGATTCGCTCCACCGCGACGTCGGGATCGGCCCCGAGCGTCTCGGTGACCGCCTCGTCGAGAGCCTGTCTCGCCACGGCCTGCGGGTCGTAGTCGACCGGGAACGTCGGGACCCAGCCCGTGCCGGTGGCGACTTCCCAGGT
>PMVZ01000078.1 GCA_003166375.1 Acidimicrobiaceae bacterium
AGGCGGGGTCGGCGCAGGTCGCAGGAGACAAGGGCCACCCGCTCCCCGGCGGTGGCCAGCACCACGCCCAGATTTGCCACCGTCGCACTCTTTCCCTCGGCCTCACCCGCACTGGTCACCAGAATCACCCNNTCTTCCTTCAGGTAGACGGTGTCGTCGAGGTGTTCCACCACGAAGGCCAACCCGATCCCGAGCAGCAGCCCGAGGAGGAGCCCGAGGATGGCGTCGAGTAACGGTTTGGGTGAGCTCGGCGCTCCCGGCGCTGTGGCCGGGCTGACCAGCTGGACGGCCTCGGTGGCCACTGCCCCGTTCACCTGGAGCTGAGCCAGCTGTTCCTTCAGCGCGCTCTCCGTGCTGAGCAGTGCGCTCACCTGGGCTGCCGCCGCTGGGTTCGACTGGAGCGACTTGGCCTGGGCGGCGGTCGAGGCGATCTGCCGGCTGAGCTGCGTTTCGGCCGCAGCCAGGTTGCCGATCGTGACCGATCGCTGGTAGGTGACGAAGGCAGTCGCATAGGCGTTGGCGATCAACGCGGCCCCGGCCGGGCTGGCCGCGGTGGCGGTCACGGAGATGACGTTCGTCTGGCCCACCTCGGCCGCGGTGACATTGGGAGCGCTGCCCAGCTGCCGGGCGACCGCCGCCTTGACCGGGGCGCTGGTCATCAGCTGCAGTTCGGTGAGTACGTCGGTCGAGGTTATCGGTTGCGGGCTCCCGGCCGTGGTGACCCCGGCTTCTGCTTGGATCAGGAGCTGTGCGGAGGCCGAATACGCCTTGGGCTGGGTCAGCGAATACCCGAGCGAAGCCACCAGGCCGAGCACGGTGACCGCGATCACCCACCACTTCCGTCGCCGCAGGAGCGCGAGATAGGAGCCGAGGGTGGGCTCACGAGCTTCGTAGGAGTCAGTCATCCACGCACGTTCTGTTCGGTTCTCGCCGTTCCACACACCGCAGGCAGCCACCCCTGCTCGTTGGGGAGCCGGCGGCCGTCCTGTCTCCGCGAGACAATACAACACCATGTTGACGCTGGTCAGCCCACTGGAAATGGATTGATCAGCGATCGTCCAGGTCGGGACGACTCTCGGTGACCGCTGAGCCACCCGGCGCCGCACGCGAGGTGCGGGTGTAGACACGCCATCTGCCGTTGGCCGAATCTTGGGAGAGCCGCGACATGCCGACCGGCGCATCGGGTTCGGGAGGTCGATCCGGAGCACGCTCCCGACCAGGACGCCCCTGGCTCCCGACGCGGCGCACCCGATGACCGCCGACCTGGTGGCCCTGGAGTTGGTGGCGGTGCTCGCCGTCGCTGCGTGGCTGGCACGGCTCGCCCGCCGGCTGCTGACCAGTCTCTCGCCGCTGGGTGCTCAGAGGTGCTCCACCTGGTCGCCGACCAGGCGTCCACGGGTGTCGAGCACGTAGTGGGCATGCGCGACAACTAGCGCGTCGTCGAACGCGTCGTGGTCGGTGAGCAGCACCACCGCGTCAGCCGCGGCGACGACCTCCTCGCACAACTCCACCAGCTGGATGCGCGGATCGAGCTGAACCTCCTTCACGTGGGGATCAGCCGCGCGCACCTCGGCGCCGAGCGCGAGCAGTTCGTCAGTGATCACGAGCGACGGTGACTCGAGCGTGTCGCTGATGTTCGCCTTGTAGGCAACTCCGAGGAGCAGCACACGAGAGCCCCGGATCGCTCGTGACTTTCGGTTGAACGCGAGCACGAGCCGCCGCACCACGTAGCGCGGCATGTTCTCGTTGACGTCGTTGGCTAGCTCGACAAAACGGAAGGACGACCCGAAGCGCTGCTTCACCCGCCAGGAGAGGTAGCTCGGGTCGACGGGCAGGCGGTGGCCACCGACACCGGGTCCAGGGCTGAAGCGCATGAAGCCGAATGGCTTGGTCGCAGCTGCCTCGAGCGCCTCCCAGATGTCGACGCTGAGGTCGCTGGCGAACATGGCCAGCTCGTTCACCAGGGCGATGTTCACGTGCCGGAAGGTGTTCTCGATCAGCTTCGCGAGCTCGGCCTCGCCGGTGCCGGACACGGCGACGGTGCGCTCGACCAAGGTGCCGTAGAAGCTCTCTATAGCCTGAAGCGAGGACGCGCTCACACCTGAGACGATCTTCGGAGTGTTCTCGAGCCTCCAGATCTTGTTGCCGGGGTCGATCCGCTCGGGGCTGTAGCCAAGATGGAAGTCCTCACCGGCTACTAGGCCGGACCGCTTCTCAAGGATCGGGGCGAGCAGCTCCTTGGTCGTGCCCGGGTACGTCGTCGACTCGAGCACCACGCAATTGCCGCGCCGCAGGTGGGCGCCCAGCACTTCACCCGCCGCCACTACGAATGAGAGGTCAGGGGTGCCCTCGCGAAGCGGTGTCGGCACCGTGATCAGCGCGACGTCGAACTCTGCGCAGACGGACTCGTCACTGGTCGGCTCGTAGCGTCCCGTGGCGAGCGCGTTGGCCAAGTTGGCCGACGCCATCATCGACGTAGGAGTCGCCTGCTCCGAGGCGTCTGATCCGTCGCGCGTCGGTGTCGAACCCGACGACCCGGTGGCCGACTTCCACCGATCGCATCGCCAAAGGAAGCCCGACGTTTCCCTGTCCGACCACGAGTACGGTCAACGGCGACGTCAATTCGCTCATTTCGGTCAACTCGACTGTCAGTCCGGGGCGACCCTGCGACGCCCCTCCCGGCGCATCGAGCAGAACATGCCCGTGGTACTGCAGAAGATCAGCACCAGCCCGCCCAGCACGACACCGTTCGCCTCAGCGGAGGTGAGCGTCGTCTCGTGACTCTCGCGTAGCGAAGATCCCGTCCGCGACCGAAGAGGCGCTTCCCACTGCTTTCGGACCTGAAGACTCCGGGAGGATCGCGCCCGAGGCTGGCACGACCCTTGAGATCGCGTCACGGAGTCCCCCAGCGGACGGGATCAAAGCTGCCGGCAAGACGAGCCGCCACCGTCCGTCGGATCGGGAAAGACGACGCCCGCTCTGTGGGCACTCAACAGGTGGTTGGGTGGGAGTGCTCCCGCCTTGTGGACCAGACGCGCAGGGCAACTCGGTACGAAACCTGATGAGCAACTACCGTTCGGCTAACCGGTCACCTTGACCGATGTCGACACCTGGTCCGGGAAGAGCAGCGGCTGGTGGTACATGCCGAGGTCATAGCGCTCTTTGGGATTCCAGCTTCCGACTAGGTGGAGCACGATCGCCGCAGTGGCGCCTGCCGGCACCGTCACGAACGCCGAGTAGACGAAACGGCCGAGCTCCTGCTGGTCGGTCATGACCAACGGCACCCCGTTCAAGCTCGAGCCATCCGCCTCCCATGGCGAGTAGACCGAGACGTACAGCTCGCTCTCACCTGGGATCGTGGCCGCTACCCCCGGCTCTGGGTCGATGATGAGCGGCGGAAGGCCGAGCGTAGGGCTCGAGTTGTGCAACTTCAGCGTCAGAACCGCCGTGATCTCGTCCGTTGTCCGGTTGAGAACTGCCCGGTAGTTGATCGAGCGCCTGAGGTACCAGTCGATCTTGTTCCCCTCCGCGTTCTGCGTGACGACGCCAACAAAGTCGCCATGGACCGGGGGCATGGAGCCTGCGACGTGGACAGCCTCGAAGAAGCGCTCTGCTAGTGGAGTCTCGCTGTACAACAACAGATGCCCGCCGCGAAGTGCCGGCAGAAGGTCGTTTGCCAGAGTGGGGAGGGATGGGAGCTTCCCGGTGACGAGATCGTGCCAGAGCGACTTGATGAGCGCCTGCACGAACTCGATCCGGAGCGAGTTGTCGGCGCTGAAGTGGACGAACTCTTCATTGGCGAGGATCGCAACGGCGTTGTCNNACCGACGGGAAGTCCGGTGACATGGGCACGTTCTCCCAATAGTCCTCCGGTTCGAACTGGCTGTAGCGAGCCAGGTAGTCCTCTGGGCCCATGAGGTGCTTGCCGGCTGGATTGCCACTCGAATCGAGCTCGCCGACGGAGCCGACCTTCACGAGGCTGAGCCTCCCGTCGACGGCAGTGACCTCCGCAAAGTCCCCGATGACTCCCCCGCTCGCGCGTGACTCGGCCGGGTTCTCGAACAAGACGAGGTATCGGCGAGGACCGTCCGCACCGAGCATGCCGGGGACTGACCGGGTGGCGAGGAGGGCAGTGGTGGCGTCGTGCTCGCCTCGAACGAGCTTTCGCACCTCACTGTCGAGCTTGGCCTTGAGCGGGCTCACGAGCCATGGCGAGTGGAACGGCCCGGTCTGTCGCAGTGCAGACTGGAGCGAGGCGATATCTCCCGCAAGCACCGGCTCGAGGTTCTCGAGCGCCTTGACTGGGAAGGTGCCGTCGCTGACTCGCAAGGCGTCGATGTTGCCGTTCTCGGCGGTCCCAAAGGCCGTACGGGCGAGGTCGACACCGATGGCCGCCGCTATTCGCATCGCGCGTACCTGCTGGGCGACCCCCGGTACGAGCTCGCCGCCCCGAGCCCACGCGAGATCGTGCGAAGCCGCAGCGAAGTCTTCACCTGCGGTGGCGAACTGTGCCCGCGCAACACCCTGATCACCGCGTTCGGCCGCGTGAAGACCGGTCTCCGTCGCCTGCAGACCGGTCTCGATCGGGCTGCGCGCCCGGAGCACCGACACTCCGGCGATCGCCGTCAGCGCGACTGCCAAGAGGGCCACGGCGGCACATGCCGAGACGACCCACCGGCGGAACTGCCGGGGTACGCCTACCACACCCGGTACGAACACGAGCAACGCCGCGCCCGCTGCGAGAACGGATGGGACGAGGAAAACGTGCGGCCACCCGAACCGCAACGCCACCTGGGCCATCACCGCGCCGACCGCCGCCTTTGCCGGCAATATCACGGCTCGTGGCGCCGTTCGGGGACGAGACGTACCCGAGGCGGCTGGCTTCTTCTCAGTGAGGACCGAGAGCGAGCCTCCGAGCGCGACCGCGAGCACGGCGGCGGCGGGAATGACAGTCGGCTGTCCGAGCGAGCCCAGCACGGCCACGATCGAAGCCGCCAGCAACCATGGCCATGCGGCTGACATTGCCGCCAGGGCCAGGCTTGCCCCGAAGACTGCCTTCAGTGCCACGTCGAAAGGCGAGATCCCAGTTGGCGAACCGTGCGCGAGGCCACCGGCGATCGCGCTCGCCAGAGCGATACCGAAGACGAGGAAGGGCGCGCTCTCCGGCCCGCGGCCACGAAGTGCGCCGGTGGCAGCCAAACCCGAGGTCCGCAAGTGCCTCGGTCGGTGAGTCTCGGTGATGCCCGCCGACTCCTCGGTTTCGTTCACGGGCTCCATGATGGCTGCTGTCGGCTCACGGTGGTGCTCCGTCGCCTAGGTGGCGCTCTGAGTCGATACTGAAACCTCCAGCCAAAGTCGGTGCTCAAGGGCAGGGGCTTGACAAAGTCTCCAGAGTAGGCTGCGTGTGTACTAGGCCGCGGTTTTGAACCAGCATCGACGGAGGGTGACATGGTCTCATTGCGACTGGTTGTCAGGGCGTCTGTCGTGTCCGTCTTGCTCGCAAGCTTGGCGGTCGTGGGGTCGGGTGTGATGGCGAGCGGTACCGCATCGGCCTCTCCCTCAACCTGCTACCCCCCGGGCTCCACGAGCTGTCCGGGAGCGTTGACCGTGAGTCCGAGCACGGTCGTTCGCGGAGAGACTGTCAAGGTCACCGGCAAAGGGTTCTCGGCTGGCGCAAATGTCAGCATCAACGTTTGCAACATCAGGAAGGTCACCACGGGGGCTTTCGATGTAGGACTACTCCTGGGAGACATCAACGTTTCGTTCACGATGCCCGACCACACACCGCTCGGTGCTTGTAAGTTCACTGCGACAGGCCTCGGTACGAACAAACAGACCCTCACGCTCACCACCACTGTGACCGTCAAGAGCGCCACCAATACCACCCTCAAGCTCGCCCCGCTCAAGGTGACCTACGGTAACGAGCAGGTCGAGGTGATGTCGGTCAAGGTATCGCCCGAGTTCGCTGCCCCGACGCCAACCGGAAAGGTCACGATAAGTGAGGGCAAGACCACCTTGTGTGTGCTCACGCTCTTGTCGGGCAAGGGATCGTGCGGGCTGACGAACAAAGAGCTCAAGACCGCGGGCACCCACCACATCGTCGCCACCTACGGCGGCAGCTCGAAGTTCGTCGGCTCGTTTGCCAGGGAGACCCTCACCGTCGTCACCCGCACAGTCGTCACGGGAACGTTGACCGTGGTTCCGAGCACGGTCGTTCGCGGAGGGACTGTCACGGTAACCGGCAAAGGGTTCTCGGCTGGCGCAAATGTCAGCATCAACGTTTGCAACATCAAGAAGGTCACCACGACCGCTTTCAATGAAGCGCTCCTGGGACACATCAACGTTTCGTTCAAAATGCCCGACAGCGCACCGCTCGGTGCTTGTAAGTTCACTGCGACGGGCCTCGGCACGAATAATCAGACCCTCACACTCACCACGACGGTGACCGTCAAGAGCGCCGCCACCAAGACCGTCCTCAAGCTCTCCGCGGCCAAGGTGACCTACGGAGACGAGCAGGTCGAGCCGATGTCGGATACGGTATCGCCCGAGTTCACCGCCCCGGCGCCTACCGGACGGCGGTCGATGCCCTAAGGCCTGGTGAGGGTCCGCCACTCATTTGGCGGCATGCTCGCGACCCACAAGCAAACGCCCTGGCGGCTATCGGCGCCATCGCCATGCCCC
>PMVZ01000133.1 GCA_003166375.1 Acidimicrobiaceae bacterium
GAGCACCGAAACGGGCGCCTGCTACTGAACAGGTACCCGCTACTACGTTGGCAAAGTCATCCGAGCCGGCTTCGCAGCCACGCTGAGTGCCAACCAGGGGGTGTCCACCTTGGAGGGCCACTAAGCGGTTGTCGAAAGTGGAGCCTCCACCGGCACAGAATCTCCGATCGGGAGCAGCCAACGTCGCTGGCGGCCATCCCAGCAAGCCGCCCCGATCGACGGATATTTCGTCAAAATCCGCGGGCTACGTGAAGCGCCGTAGCCTGAGCTAGAGCCCCAGCGGCTCTCTCTGTAGCTGGTGCTCCACTCCCCCGGGCGTCCTGGGCCGCTGTAGGTCGTTCTGACGGGTGCATGTCGCATGTCGTTCTGTCGCGCTGGAGAGGGAGCTTGGGATTCGGCTCTCACTCGGTTCGTAGTACCAGCGCGGCGGGGGTACGCGCGGCCATGCGCGCGGGTATCGCCGCGACGAGATTGGCGAGGATCAGCGCGCCAGCCGCGACCAATATCAGGGAGGCGGGAACCGAGGGTTGGGCCACAGCGTTGATGTTGCGGGCAAAGAGAATCCATAGTTGGCGTCCGATGGCAATGCCGACGGGCACTCCGACGACAGCGGCGATCGCGGCGATCGCCGAAGCCTGCGAGGCAACGGTGGCGGCTAACTGCCGGGCGGTGAATCCGAGGGTCTTCAGTAAGGCGAGGTCTCGTCTTTGTCGCCGGACGGACGCGATCAAGGTAAGAGCCAGTGCGACGATCGCGCTGGCGGCAAGCCCCGTGGCGAGGATGAAAGGTGTTGCTCCGGTGGATTGGTAGTTGACGATCTCAGCCGGGTGTTGGACGCCTAGGACCTCGACCCTGTCGCCGGTGGCGTTCGGGTCGGCGGCGAAGACCTTGTTGGCGAGATTGGCGATGCCGTTCATGTCCGCCAGTCCTGCATCGGAGCGTATGCCGTTGTGCAAGCGTACGAAGACCAAGCCCGGTCCTCTGAGGTTGGGGTCAGGGTCTTGGATGGCGTGTATGAACGCCGGGCTGATGTGGTCGGAGAGCACGGCTCCCGTTCCCATCGAGGGGTGGTCGGCGAAGGTGCTGGCACCGCCGATTGCGGGCAGGGTGGCAGTGCCCACGATGACCAGCTTCGCGGGAGGCAGGTAGAGCGGGGCAGTGTTCGGGCTGCCAAAGGAAAAGACGACAGTGTCGCCAAGGCGTTTGTGCAAGAGCGAGAGTGTGACGGCACCCAAGACGATCTGGTTGTTGTTATCGACGGCATGGCCGGACAGGACCGGTGGCGCGACCGCGGCGTGGTTGTCACCTAATAGGACAGGGACAGTCAGGCCGTCGATTTGGACGGAGAGATTGTGGTATCCGGCCCAGGCCGCAACATCAGGGTCGTGGTTGAGAGCGGCGAGGGCTTGTGGGGGGACGACGTTTCCTGAGCTCAGCGCATAGCTCCAGTTCCATCCGTACAGTGCAGGACGTGACACCAACGTGTGAAGTCCGCTGCTGAAGGTGAGTGTCGCCGTCACAATGACTACTGCCAAGGTGGCACCTGACAGGACGGAGCGGGCGGGGACCGCGCTGCGACCACGACCGGGCTTGAGCGCGAAGCGGAGACCGACGGTGCCAGAGGCCGAGAGACCCGCAGAGGTCGCCATCTGTAGCAACTTCGAGTCTCGCGGTAGGTCAATGTGGGACCTAGCAGCAAGACGGTGGGGGGCTCCTCGGTAGGCAAGTGTCACGGCGGTCACGCCGAGCCCGCCGATCAGCGCGAGCGCTCCAAAGCCCAGGACCGTCCAGTCGAACGCGATCCCGGGCGGGTGGTAGACGTGTCGGATCGGTCCGAGTGGAGACAGCGGCGAGAGCGCGACCGCGACGGCGACCGCGAACAGCGTGCCGGCCACAGTCGCGGCCAGGACGCCGACCAGCTCGTCGGCGACAGTCGTCGCCGGACTGGCACCGAGCGCCCGGAGCACCTGGAGTTCCTCATCGGCCGAGCGCAGTTGCCGGGAGATGGCGATGGCCGCGATGGCCAACGCTGCCAGAGCGGCGATTGCCCCGAACACGCCGAGAGCGATCGACTCTGGTTTGACGGCCCGCTCCACCTTGGTCACGGCGAGCAAGGTGACACTGAAGTTGGCGTCGCTCCCGCTCGGGAGCAGGCGGATGAGCGCCTTTTCCACTGTGGGAATGTCGCGGCTGCCGTGCACGAGTTGCATGGCGTACCAGGTGCCCTGAACGGCTTTGGAGGCGATGAGTGTGCGGGTCAGTGCGGGAGTGAACAGGATGTCGGTCGGAAGACGGTCTGTGTCGTCCTCGATCACCTGGTCGTCAAAGACCACGATTCCGACAAGTTTCATGTCGATCCTGCGTTCCGGTGCCACGCGCGGCGTGCCGAAGCCCGGCGAGTTGAACTGAATCGATGTGTACACGCCCATGGGAACGACCTGACCGACGCGAAGTCCCAAAGCTCTAGCCCCCAACGCAGTGGTGACGAACTCGTCGGCACGACCCGGATTGGCCATCCGACCCACGACAGGGGTGGCACGGTCCTCATTGAAATACAGGCCGTCGACACTGCCCACAGGGTTGACCGGGGCAGTCAGGTTCGGGGCCCCATCCGGCTCCAGCGGCGCGACCTCTGCCCCCACCCAACTTTCGACCCGCTTGACGTCAGGAAGATGAGCGATCTCTCTCGTCAACATCGGCGAGTAGTTGCTCGCCGCGGAGTCGTTGACGATGCCATAGGTCGACATCGTCAAGTCCGACGCGTTCGTGCTGGCGAGAAAGGCTGGATAAGACGATTGCGTCCGCCGGGCCGCCGCGATCGACCCCATGGCGATGCCGCCGATCAACCCGATCAGCACCACCAACCCCAGATAGGCGCCGCGCCGGCGCGCGAACGTGGTCCGCGAGCGGTACCACACCACCCTCGTGGCGCTAGCCCTCACATCCCCCCCCACATTCCGGTACAGAAGTGACGCTGAGTCTTCTCCGTCCTTCTGCAAGCATTGATCGACTATCGGTCGGAGGCAAGGATGACAGTCTCCCCACAGGGTGGTGCTACTACCACGAACCTCGGCCGTCGATCGACCCGTGTGGCGCGACAGATCGGTAGATATGTCTGGTCGCCTTCTGCCGTCGGCGGCTGGGAGCGGCGCCAGATCGACCGCTCGCGAAGGGCATGTTGCTGGCGTCTGCCACCAGGAGCCAATCATCCCGACTTTCGCGCGTTGCCACTCCCGAGGCGACGCAAGAGCCACGAAGGGGCTATAAAGGAACTGCGCGCCGTTCTTGGTACGGCGCTGA
>PMVZ01000303.1 GCA_003166375.1 Acidimicrobiaceae bacterium
CCACAATCAACGGGACATCGTCGGAACAATCCACCCCTGGCGCGTTGGTTATCACAAGGAGTTCAAGATCGCTCAGCCAAACACATGGGACCGAGTCGATCTTGAGCCTGTTTTCCATGACCTGAGCGAAGCGTCACCGTCGTGCCTTCGCCGAGACGAGGCGATCGCTGTAAACACCGGGCTTGATTGCCACGGATTGGCTCCATGGCTAGATTCTCACCCAATGATCACGTACGGCGTCTGCATCGGCCCGTCCGACTCCTACGAATGGGTCTGTCGCCCGTCCCTACCCTCAGCGGCGATCGTCTCCGAACGTCGTCAGCAGTCCTCGATCTTCCAGGCCTACAACTCGATCCTTGAAGAACTGACGGCCCTTTCTAACCTTGAGGCGGTTGTACTCCTCCACGATGACGTCGAGCTTGGCCCCCGATTCGAGGACGACGTTCGGGCCGCCCTCACGACCGGTGCGGGAGTCATCGGGGCGATCGGCTCCCTGCACCCTCCGTCGATCGAGTGGTGGAAGGGAGAGACGCGCGGGCGCGTCATTGAGACCCGCCGCTCGCTCGACTACGGTGGCGGCGTCCACGATGTGGACACCGTGGACGGGTTTGTCATGGTGCTCTCGCCCGATTGCGCCCGCACGGTTCGGTTCGACGAGCGCACTTATCGCGGGTTTCACGGTTATGACATCGACTACTGCTACGAGGCGAAGCGTGCCGGCTTTCGTGTTGTCGTAGCGCTCTTGGACTGCGTCCACCACCCGAAGGGCACGCTCGACATGATCGCATACCGGCAGGCGGACCTCGCCTGTCAGCGCAAGTGGCATCGTGTCCCGCCATATCTGCTGGCGGTCAGGAGAGCAAAGCTCGCACTGGCACAAGTTCGCCGAAGCAGAGTTACCGAAATGGTTAGGTACGTGGACGGTCGCTTCGCGCAGGTAGCGCTCGTGCCCGAATCAACGAAGCGCCTGCTCGATGTCGGCTGCTTCGAACGTGGATTCGATCGGGCCATGACGGCACGAGGGGTCGAGGTCTGGGGCATCGACGTTGATACGGCCGCGGATTCCGCGGCGTCTCGTGGTCTGTCGCGCGCCATCGTGGGCGACTACCCGGATGCGCTTCCCCAGGGCGAACGATTCGACTGCATCACCTTCAACGACGTCTTGGAGCACATGGCAGACCCTGCCCGGACGCTCTCGGCGACCCGCTCGCATCTGACGGAGGGAGGCTGCGTGATCGCGTCAATCACGAACGTTCGCAACGTCTCGGTGATCGCGCCGCTCGTCCTCCACGGCCGGTGGGATTACGCCGATGCCGGCGTGATGGACCGCACACATCTCCATTGGTTCACGAAGGCGACGATGCGCGAGCTGTTCGAGAAGGCCGGGTACCGAGTCGAGCGGCAGGTCCCGATCAACTTGTCGCGCCTCGAGGGGAGAGCCCGCGTGCTCAACCTGCTCGGCCGCCACAAGGAGCAGTTCGTCGCAGAGCAGTACCTCCTGCTCGCCCGGCCCGTCCCGGACGCCTAGCATCCCGCTCGGAGCGCTGGGCGCTCGGCCTGGTGTGCGCTGTAGGGTTGCGCCGCCGTTGGTGCTGATGGGCAGGCAGGTGGCATCGAGTTAGACAAGGTGGCTGACTTCGGCTCAGCAATGGCGGACCGTCGCTGCGGCGGAGCTTGGCCGCGTCGTCGGCGTCGCCGACTGCGACGGGGCCCTCCTTCTGTGCGAGGTCGTAGGTCCCTTCCGGATTGCCTTTGGGACCCGCGGTCCGGAAGGTCATAGACATCGGCAGGCACCAGCGTCCGGCTCGACCTGGGACGCCATTGTGGTCGCGCACCCAGGCTGGTGTCGGGGCAAGGGCGCTCCAGCACAGGCTCGCCCTCACGGCCGCCATCTGGCACAACGGGCATGTCGAGTTTCATCCCCCGTCTCTCGTCGCCTACGACAATTGATCCCTTGGAATAAGGCCATCTAGGCTGCGAGAGGTGAGTGACCGCCCGACCGTGCTCGCCATGGTGCTGACCTACAATTCTCCCGAGAACCTTGCTCGTGTTCTTTGTGCCATAGCGACTCAGACAAGACTTCCGGAGGCGTTGCTCGTCGTTGACAACGCGAGCGATATGCCGGCAAGTCAAGTCGTTGACGCGTGGACACGGCCAGAAGGCATGGACGTGCAGGTGGTGTCGCAGGTCGAGAACACTGGCCCTGGAGGCGGATGGGCGAGGGCACTGGAGCATTTCCGATCCTCGGCTCACGATGTCGGTTGGCTGCTCGACGACGACATCATTCCACCACCCGACTGCCTTGATGTCCTACTAGAGGACGCCGGGGATCCAGATTGCGCCTTCCTCATCCCTGCCGTCCGACAGCCCCACTGATGCCACGACGACGTATCCCGCATGGCATGGGGTACTCCTGGCGCGACATATCGTTGAAATAGTGGGCCTACCGCGAGAAGACTTCTTCTGGTGGAATGAAGACACCGAGTACCTCATGTGGCGTATACCGCGAGCGGGATATCCTCTGCGCTTCACGCGACGCGTCATCGTCGAGCACTTGAAGGGGCGCGCTGAATGGGGAATTCCACCGTGGAAGTACTATTACGAAGCTAGGAATGTGACGTATTACCGCCTGCATCTGCGACGAGCTCGTGGCAGGTTGCCCAGGAAGTTGCTGATGCTCACTGGCCGGGCCGTGCTTCGAGAGAGAGACCGGCGGGCACTAAGACTCGTTATGATCGGCGGGGAGTCTTCGATGGCGTTGCGGGTCGACTCGGACGCCGCGTCGACCCGGTACTCACGAGCGGACTGCCTGGTGTCTCAGACTGAGCCAAGTCGTCGTTTGCTCTCGACATCCGGTCAGGGTCGAAGCTCCGTGGAGGCAGCCCCCTTCACGAAACCCTTTTCGTGGGTAAAGCTGCCTGTCAGTTGGCCGACTGCGGGGAGTGCCTCGGGGATGTACCAGCCGCTCCGCACGAGGCGGCAGACTCGTCCACCTAACAGGCCGATTGATGGGAACAGGCGTTCGATATCAACGACATGCCGTGCCTCAGCTAAGAGCAGTAACTAGGCCCGCCGCACGAGCGGCTGGCCGTGCTTCATTGTAGTTACCAGCCCTTTCGGGTTCCGGCTTGTCAAGGGTCCGGGCGTGCACTCGTGCCCGCCCTCGGCTCCGCCGCCCCTTGACGAGCCTCTCGCGGCGGGCAGCGAAGGCGCCCTCCGACCTGGCGGACCCACTCAATTCCCGGAAGCGCCCTTTTCTAGTTGGTCTCCGCCGATGCGCTTCAGGTATCCGTTCGGATTGAAGGTGAACTGGAACTTCTCGCGCGAGCAGTCAGACGAGAACTCGCTCGACCGCTCGAGGAACGCCTCGACGGCTTCCATCGGGCCGGGACCGAAGGATCTCGAGACGGGGTGGCCATTGATGTTCGTGTCCTCCACGATCATGTAGCTGCCGGGCGTGACCAGGGGCGCGTAGACATCCAGCTCCGCCGAGACGTGGCGGGCGGAGTGGTCGGAGTCGAGGATCACGAGGACAGTGGAGGCCGTGCTCGCCTCATCCGCTACGAGTTTCACAATCTCCGGGTCGGTCGAGGAGCCCAGCAAGTACCGGATCCGCTCGTGGACGGGCCGACCGGCCCGCTCCTCGATGTCGACGGTCAGGACGCGACCAGAACCGATGAGGTCGCAGATCGAGGCCAGGTACAATGCACTCCCGCCCTCGGCCGTGCCCGTCTCGACGATCAGGTCCGGCTTCAGCTCGTGCAGAATCTCCTGGTAGATCCAGAGATCGAGAGGATTCTTGAGCACGCGGTGACCGAGCCACCAGGTGTTAAGCCAGGTTTGGAGACCCTCTCCGTAATAGAGGGAATGGAAGGCCGTCACCACGGGCCGAGAGAGGAGGCGAGCCGCTCGGCGGCGGATCGCCCGGGCAGCGCTCTCACCCAGGTGGTCGAGATTGGTCACAGCCACGAGTTTTTCACAGTGGGGTCGTGACGACCCGCTGCTTCGGCACCGACAGGAGCGAGCAGGAGCGACCCTCTCAGCGCTCATCTTTAGAGTTCTGAGCTTTCGCTCCAGGACCAATGAGGGTAGCGACAAACACGTTGACGGCGGATCGTAGCG
>PMVZ01000171.1 GCA_003166375.1 Acidimicrobiaceae bacterium
AATCACGGCCGAGCAGTTGTTGTCGCACCTATTGCCGCCACTCGCAGGCGACTAGCCGAGTCTCAGCGTCAGAGTGGAACGTAGGTGATTGACCAAGGCTTGATTCGCCACCCTCAAGCGCGGCTAGGCAGAGGTCGATACTCATGCTGACAGCGCTAACTGTTCGGGATTCGTGAGGGCCAGCGAGATTGCGCGCCGTGGTGCTGGCGGAGCGACAGTTGATAGGGAGCGAACCAAAGCTGCGCGGGCCATCAGTTCTGGCCCGCGTGACGTGAGTGGGAGATTGGTCTTTCGAGGGAGGACCCAGTGTCTATCGTTGCAGATCGGGACCAGCTATGGCGTAAGTTCCTGTATGCACTGTACGACGCAACGGCGGAGTCTCCGAGCACATCAATGCTGGACTTCCGTGTCGTAGCAGAATCAGTCGGCATCGAGAACGTCAACGAGCAGGCGAATGTGGCCCAGTGGCTTGTTGCTCATCATCTGGCGGAGTGGCGTGCTATTGGCGGACAGATCGGCATAAGTCCTGCTGGGATCGACTCGGTTGAGGGTGAAGGGCGCGAGACCGCAGGAGTGACCGTCGTTCTGTCAGTGGTAGAGATTCGCCAGGTTGAGGTACTCCTGACTGAGATTCGACGAGCCTGTGAACTGAACGAGGTAACCGTTCATGACAAGGATCGCGCCGTGTTCGACACCGAGATCGCAACCATCAATGCTCAAATCAAATCGCCAAGTCCCAAGCGGAAGGTAGTCGGCGGCGCTCTCCGCTCTTTAGGTGGCCCTCTGTTGCATGCAGGCGCGGGGGTGCTCGGTGGCAGCGTTCTTCAGATGGCTCAGCACCTGATGAGGTAGTGGAGTTTGATTCTGACCCCGCTAACCTGCCTGGAAGGCGGCGCTCTCGCGAACCTACACCCGGGCCTACGGTATCTCGCCCGCCAGACCCGGATGCGGGCGGAGCCTATACCAGTGAAGGGATCTTGTCGCGAACTCGTAACAAACTCACCCCGGACCCCGCGGGATACTGAAGCGGGTGCACGGCTCTGTCTTTCCTCGCAAGGCGACCAGGGGTCGTGCACCCATACTCATCGGATGCTCGTGCCGTCGCCTTGAGCAGCGGGTGGTCACACCGTCCACGGACCTCCCAAGGCCGTTCGCGCTTGCGCGACCGGATGGCTGGCCGGTACTGACACCCTCGCCGACGATTCCATCGCCTCTACGGCGATCTGCGAACAGGACTTTCACGCCGCCGTAGCTCCCTCAGCGCCCGCACGAGCTGACCGAGGATCGCGAGCGCTCGCTCCCGACTCGTCGCCCGTAGGCCGTCGTAGGCTGCGAGCAATCGAAGGGAGACGAGATGGCGACGGAAGCCCAGTGGCGCCAGCTTGTTAGGCGGGCGGTAGGCGTGCCCGATCTCATTGGCGATCAAGTGGCGCTCGCGATGGTGACAGACGTGGTCTTCAGCAGTGAGCTTCAATCTCAGCCCCGGAGCGATGACGACGATGTCATCGCTGAGGCGGTGTGGGCCGCCGTAGTCAAGCTGGGTGCCGCCGAGGAGCTCGACGCCTTCTTGATGGAGCGTTCCAGTCGGTACGGTCTCCTCGATTGGGACTGGCTTTACGACCGCGTGGTCACTGACGCCAGGTCCGCGCTCGACGACGTGGTCGCGGATGCAAGGTACTCCTTCGGCTTGCCGAGGTTGCCCGATAGCCTGCCCCGCTGGCTCGCCGAGCCGCTCCTGGATCGCATCCGTGACTTTGTGAAGGCGCATCCTTTTCAGGACGACGCCGGACGCTACTTCTGATGACTCGTCAAAGACGCAAAGTCCCATTCTGTGCATTAGCCGTGCATCAAGCATACGGCCCTGTACTCGCTGCGGGCGGCGTGACCACGGTGTGACCTGCCCTGGCCCGTCGTTGCTCGATCGGGTAGGCGTCGGATGCCGCCCGTCGATGTTGGTGAACCCGTGTCGGACTGCCGACGTCACCGCCCGGAGCGCGCTGACGCCCTGCCGGTAGTCTTGGCTCTGCTACCCGCGGAAAGCCTGCGGGCGATCTGCCAAGAAGGGCGCAAGTTCTTCATAGGAGGTAGAGCAAGATGGCAGCGAAGCCTGGCGACACGATTAGGGCACCTTCAGAGAAGGTCGGCCAGCCGGAACGCCGTGGGAAAATCGTCGAGATCCTCGGCGACGAAACGCACCGGAGGTTCAAGGTCCGCTGGGATGACGCTCACGAGACCGTGCTCGTTCCCGGTCCCGACGTCAGCGTCGAGAGCGGTTCCTGACCGTTCTCGCACAAGATGCCCGGCTGAGGTCATCGACGGCGAGCGTCTCGTAGTAGCGCGAAACGGATCACGGAGGAAAGCGCCGGTGAACGTTTGATTTCTCCCTTGAGGCAGCAGCCCTGAGGCCCTTGCCGCGGCGTACCCTCGCGTCAGACCGAACAGGAGGTTGCAACGATGGCTGACGAAGCTGGGACGTTCAGGCTGAGCAAGATAGAGGGGCCAGCAGAAGCCACGCTCTTTCAGTGGGTCCTTTTCAATGCCGATGGCGACCCGATCGCTGAGTCCGTCCGACCGATGGGACTCGCGAGCGCGAAGAAGTCCGTTGAGTGGCTCAAGGCCAACATTGCCGACTGCGATTGGAACCAGCCTGCCATTGGCCTTTTTGATAGAGGGATTCCGCAAGCATGATGACGGCTGATTCAGCACGACCGAGGGCTAGGAAGCCGCTTCATGTTCAGCCGGTTGTTCTGGCTCGTCCTCGAACGCCGCGTCCGGTTCGTCGGCCCTAAGCAAGTAGGAACCTCCTGCCCAGGCCCGAGCAGCAATCAGTAAGCAGGCCGAAGTCGGGCTGGGCAGAGTTGCAGTAGCGACGTCATGAACAGTTGGCTGTTTCGCTCCCTGGTGGCGCTGTACCCCAAGGCTTGGCGGGAGCGCTACAGCAAAGAGGTGGGGGAAGCTGTCGTCATCTCTCCCAGGCGTCGTACGCGACCCCACGGAGCTGACCGTCGGTGCCATGATGCGCGCTGTGCGCAAGCTTGGCGCCATCGCGGCAGTGGCCATGACGTTGATACTCGCCGCCAGCCCGAGTATGGCTTCGTCGTCAACGCCGTCTTCCTCACCACCAGCTAGCCCCACTGGGAAACAGGCGACCAGCGCCACGAACACCCGGCAGCCGCAAGATGTTGACGACGTTTACCTCCTCAACCCGAGTGTCGGATGGGCCAGTGAGGACAACTCGGCGCGGCTGCTCATGACTACCGACGGGGGTGCGCACTGGCGTGATGTCTCGCCCCCGATGTTGCGACAGACGGGCTTCGTCCTTGCCTCGCTTGTGCCAGACGTCACCTCGCCGGGATCCGAGCGCTGAGCATCCGGCGAGCACTGCGAAGCGCTGCAGATGACGGCTCGGTCCTTAGAGACATCAGGCGGCGTTGCGACGCGGCCCTAGGTGTCGGGCAGCAGGGTAGTCGGGGACAACCCGTTTGTAACCCGAGTCGAAGAGCGGCGAGGAGATGAGGAAGTCAGCCGTGGCGAGGTTGCACGCCACGGGGATGTTCCACACGACGGCGATTCGCAGCAGTGCCTTGACATCGGGGTCGTGAGGTTGCGCCTCGAGAGGGTCCCACAAGAACAGCAACATGTCGATGCTGCCTTCCGCGATCTTCGCTCCGATCTGGAGGTCCCCACCAAGCGGGCCGCTGTGCAGCCGGGTCACTTTCAACCCGACCTCCTCCTCAATCAACAAGCCGGTGGTGCCGGTTGCAAGCAGATCGTGCCTGGCCAGCACGCCCCTGTTGAAGCGAGCCCAAGCCAGGAGGTCGTTCTTCTTGTTGTCATGTGCCACCAGGGCAATGTGGTTGCGCGAGATCGCCAAGAGTGCTCCTTCGGTCACGTCGGGCTCGGAACTTACCGCGCGGTCTCCGGGCGGCCGTGTCTCGCGCGTCCGCCGAAGCTCGAGGATGATGGTAAGGAAGCGACATGAACGCCAGGAGGCCTCCAGCCGACATACAGGCGAACTCTTGCATGAGGGCTCTTACGTACGGCCCCCCTCGACGACCCGGCCGGGGCGTGCCGGCAACTGTCACCTGCTGTGACCTATCCGCGCCACGCGGCTGCGCCGACCGTACAATTCACCCGTGCGAACCCCACGGAAAGTCTCCTCTGGTCGTAGACAATCCAGGCGTATCGACCCCCGTTCGCTATATCCAGTGGAGCCCTTGACACTCCGGGATATCCGCGCCCTCATCGCCAGCCTCGAGAGATCGTCTGGCGCGTCACCATCTGTCGACTTGTTCGTGAAGCGAGTCTCCTCGTCGACCAGCTCCAGTCCTCCGTCACCAGCCTGATCGAGGACGCGGCACCCGTTGCGGAAGGGTGAAGCTCGTCAGTTTGGCGCGTCGGGCGAGCGTGCAGCGCGCGTAGCCTGCGAAGCCCGACCGAGGGCGTGCAGGCCCTCCTCGATCGACAGCAGGGTAGTGGTCTTGAAGGCGCGCACGTCGCCCCCACTGCTCACGGCCATGGACCACGCCGCAACTCCCCGACTGTCGGGAAAATCGACGACGCCCATGAGGTCATAGTCGCCAAAGCAGAAGTACAAGCTCTCGATGGACCCGCCTAGGGCCTCTGCCGATGCCTGCACCCGTTCGACCACCCTTTGCGGTCCACGGCTCATCGCAGCCCACGCCTCTGCGGTATAGCCGACCTGGACGAAGTACTTGGACATGTGGCCTCCTTCGCCAGCACCCCAACCGCTCAACCGGTATCGGTCCCGCGGCGAGTGCCTCGCGGTAGCAACACTACCGACTTGACCTAGACGGTCAACAGTGTGCCGGGCGTTCTGGCGAACGCGGCCAAGCGATCAAGGTCCGGCCTTCCTGAGGCGATATGGACAAGTGGTGCACGACCCCCGGCTGCCTTGCGAGGTTAAGCATTGAGGGCCGTGCACCTTTCTCCAGTTTGGGCGAGGAAGCCACCCAACAGATGGATGGTGGCGCGGCAGTGCCGTTGTTCGATCCACGCCAGGACGGGCGCAGGCTCACAGCCCAGCTGAGGTAGTCCCTCGACAGAGCCGTTCGGTGTCGCCCGACGACATTTCGGGCCTCGGTCCGGCGTGCGCCGGCTGGATGGGCACATGACGGACGGACGAGCAACCTGACTCCGTACACTCTGGAGTAACGATCTTGTGAGGCGAGTGGTTGCGGTTGACAAGTTGAAGCGCTCTCTGTTGGTTGCAGCCAGTGGTCTAGGTCTGCTGGCACTGGCTGTGCTTCTTGTGCTCACGAACGCGGTGACGCTCGTGATCACACTGGCCATCGTGGCTACGATCATCTTCCTGCTGTTCCGGTGGGGCTTGTCAGAGGGACGAAGGACGAAGCTGGGCGGATAGATCGGCCGGTCACAGGTGGGCAGCGTGACGACGAGGAAGCCGTTCGCGGGGCGTCACAGTCCATCATGATCTCCGACGAGCCAACCGCTGGGCTTGGCCCGAAGGAGGTCGAGCTCTTCGAGGTGCCGTAGTTCGTTTGAAGTCCGAGGTCAGCGTTAAGCTCCGCGTCAGTCACGACGTTCACGACGTGCGGGAGCTGACCGATCGTCTCGTCGTGGCGGATGGCCGAGCGGAGGGCATGCGCAAGACGCGAGAGGCGACGGCAGACGATGTGCTGGCGATGATCATCCCCGACTACTCGCAGAGCGTCCCCTCGGCCCAGATCGTCTCGTCGTTGCGTTGAGGAAGACCTCGAGGTTCGCCCACCTCGGCGGTCGGGGCGCCCAGGACCTCGGCAACGCTCGAGAAGGCGAGGCAGGACCCGTCAAGGCGCGTAGGCGACGGGAACGACCGGTCTGGATCGGCCTCGCGCTCCTGGTTGCCGGTGCCTTTTTCATGGAGAACCTCGACGGGACGATCATCGCCACCGCTGCGCCACGCATGGCGCGTTCGTTCGGAGTCCCGTCCGTCGAGCTCAATGTCGTGATCACCTCCTACCTGCTCGCCCTCGGGGTCTTCATCCCGGTGAGCGGGTGGATAGCGGACCGCTTCGGCGCCCGGCTGGTGTTCTCGGGGGCCATCGCCCTGTTCACTGTCTCCTCGGGCCTCTGTGCGCTCAGCATGAACCTCGGTGAGCTCACGGTGGCACGAGTGCTGCAAGGCATGGGCGGAGCGCTGATGGTGCCCGTCGGACGTCTTGTGGTGCTGCGCGCCGCGAGCAAGGCGGACATCATTCGGGTGATCGCGTACCTGACCTGGCCGGCGCTCGTCGCACCGGTCGTCGCTCCGGCGCTCGGCGGCGCGCTCGTGACCTATGCGTCATGGCGCTGGATCTTCGTCCTCAATCTCCCGCTCGGCCTCATCGCCCTTTGTGTCGCCGTGCGCATCGTGCCCGATCTGCGGCCAGGGCGGGCAGCGAGCCTGGACTGGCGGGGATTCGCGCTGACGGGCGCGGGGCTTGGTGCGTTCGTCTACGGGCTCGAGCTCGTCACCGACGGCAACGTCTCGTGGGCCGCTGTCGGAGCTGGCATCGGCGTAGGGGCGGTACTGCTCTGGTGGGCCGTCGGCCACCTGCAGAGGGCCACCCACCCTCTGCTCGATCTGCGCGTCCTGCGCATCCCGACGTTCCGGTCCTCGAGCCTTGGCGGCTCCTTCTTCAGGGTGGCGATCAGTGCCGCACCTTTCCTCCTGGCGCTGATGTTCCAGAACGGCTTCGGCTGGAGCCCTCTCCGCTCGGGCATGCTCGTCATCGCGGTGTTCGTCGGCAACATCGCGATCAAGCCGTTTACCACCCCGATACTCCACCGGTTCGGCTTCCGGGCGGTACTCGTGACCGCGGCGTCCGCAGCCGGCCTCACCCTCGCGCTGTGCGCGAGTTTCTCCGCGAGGACACCACTAGTGCTGATCGTGCTCGTCCTGGTTGTCAGCGGTGTCTTTCGGTCGATCGGGTTCACGGCCTACAACACGATCGTCTTCGCCGACGTGGCCCCCGAGGGAATGGGCAATGCCAACACGCTCTCGAGCACGATCCAGCAGCTGACCATGGGTCTCGGCGTGGCGGTGGGAGCCCTCGCCCTTCGAGCCGGCGCTCCGCTCGACCATCTGGTCGGTGCCGCCAGCACCGGTGGAGGGCCCTTTGACGCGGCGTTCCTTCTGCTCGCGGCAGTGGCCTTTCTCGCAGCCGCCGAGGCCGCGCTGCTTGCCCCTCACGCCGGTTCGGCGATCGTCGTCGCACGGTCAGGTGGCGAGAACTCGTGACTGCACGGGCTCTCGGTCCGGAGCCGAGCGTCGCGACTGCGCAGGTCGGGACCGGCGTCCTGGATCCAGACCCGCGATAGCTCACCCAGCCCCGTGCAGGGTCGTTTGGAGTTGCTGGTTGCCCAGTTGAGCTGAAGCGCACACCTGGCTCGCAGTGCGCGTGTTGGACTGGAGGAGAGGGTCTTTGTGGCTCAGGTTCGAGAGGTCGTTGGCGATCTCAGTCTGCAGGGAGTTCATCTCACCGACGCACATCGATAGCTCGCTCGAGACTGTTCCTGCCTCTTTGGTGAGCTGGGTGAGCAGAGCAGTCCGGGCGAGCGCTCTCCCATTTGCACTCGCGGTCGAGGACAGCTTGATTTGCAAGCCTTTGACTTGCCCGCTCAATTCTGATGTCTGGGAGTTGAGGGATGTGACAGTCGCGCGAGCCGATGCCAGGTCTCTTGAAAGCACGTCATTACGTGTCGAGAGCGCGTGGTTCATTGCAACTGCGTTCTGATCGTGCTGGCGCCATTGACGCGCTGAGGAATTCTGCCTCAGGGCCACGAAACCTGTGCCGAGCGCCGCAAGGAGGAAAACCAAAGCGAGGATGCCAACGACTGTTGGCGAGACCCGAAGTAGACGTCGCGACTTCTTTGTCTCACCCAAGATCGTCGTCACATTCGTGAACGTGGGGACAGACGTCGGTGCGATGTACAAAGATGGCGGCACCGTCACCACCTGTTCCTCCGGCTCCTGGGGAGCCGGCGCCGGCTCCGCCGGCGACGTCATTTGGTCGTGAGGTGTCTCTGCATCACTCGTCTGCTCGTCGGATCGAACCTCGGGCGTTGTATCGGAGCTGAGATCAACAGAGGCGGCAGGCTTGTCAACCAGCTTCGCCTGCTCGGCAACGGGCTTCGCCTGCTCGGCGATGGGCTTGGTGTCACGAAGGGTCCAGGGCCGATACCGTGCGCCGAGCTCGGCAGGTTTGTCGGCTGTGACCATTGCCGTCGTGTCGCCTGACGCGGTGCCCCCAGACTTCGGTGTGCTGGAGGTGGGCGGCGGCACCGTCACCACCGGTTCTTCTGGCTGTGGGGGAGCTGGCAGCAGATCCGCCTGTCGCCTCGCTTGGCCGCGAACTGCTTCGGCATCACTCGTCTGATCAGCGGATCGAACCTCGGGCGTGGTATCCGAGCTGAGGTCAATAGAGGCGGCAGGTTCGTCAACCGACTTCGCCTGCTCGGCAACGCGCCCGGTGTCACGAAGGGTCCAGCGCTGGTACCGTGCGTCGAGCTTGGCAGGTTTGTCGGCTGTGCCCATCGTCGTCGTGTCGGCTGACGCGGGGCCCGCAGACGTTGGTGAGCCGTACGCGGATGGCGACGTCGTCACCACCGGTCTCGGAGCCTCGTCAACCGGCTTCTCCTCCTCGGCAACGAGCTCGGCAGCGCTAAGGGTCCAGGGCCGATACCGTGCGTCGAGACGGCCAGGTCTGTCGGCATCGACGGTCGTCGCGTCCGTGGAGTCTTCTTCGGCAACGAGCTCGGCAGCGCTAAGGGTCCAGGGCCGATACCGTGCGTCGAGCTTGCCAGGTCTGTCGGCATTGACCGTCGCCGAAGCTGTGTGTGTGGGGACCGCAAGAGTCGGTGCGATGTGAGCGGACGGCGACGCCGTCACCGCCTGCTCCACTGGCTGCGCGGGAGCCGGCACCGGCGCCTGTTTCGTGCTTAGGTCCTGAGGTGTCTCGCCATCGGTCGTCTGATCACCCGGTAGAACCTCGGGCACGCTGGGCGAGCCGAGCTCCGCAGAGGACGGAGGCTCGTCAACCGGCTTCGCTTGCTCGGCGGCGGCCGCGATATCACGGAAGTTCCAGGACCGATAGCGTGCGGCGAGTTTGTCAGGCTCGTCGGCATTGATCGTTCCCGAAGTTGTGGGCTTGGGGACATCAGGAGTCGGTGCGATGTGAGCCGACGGCGACACCGTCGCCGCCTGTTCCACGGGCTGCTCGGGAACCGGCACCGGCGCCTGCCTCGTGCCCAGGTCTTGAGGCGTCTCGGCATCGGTCGTCTGATCACCCGGTAGAGCCTCGGGCACACTGGGCGAGCTGAGCTCAGCAGGGGCAGGAGGCTCGTCGACCGGCTTCG
>PMVZ01000129.1 GCA_003166375.1 Acidimicrobiaceae bacterium
GGGACCGGTCGCCGCGTCGTAGGCAGCGAGGATGGCCAACTTCTGCTCGGGGGTGAAGGTCCGCCTCTTCGGCGGGGCGGCTGGGTCGATGTCGTCGTCAGTCACGTCCTCATTCTGGGCGCGCTCGATCAAAGGTGTGGAATTGGTCAAGGTCATGGTTTCGGTACTTCCTGTCTCGCCCTGGAGGGAGGAACGGCTACGGCAGGTGTCTCACGTCAGCCTGACAGACAGGGGCCGGGATTCCAATTCTGCAGTCGAGACGTAGCGGTCTCGGCCTGACAGCAGCCCCTGAACCGACCTTCAGCGGCCACGAGTCACTTTCATCGGGTGTGCGCGGCAGCGACGCCTTGAAGCGATGCCTTCCCTCGACAACCCTAACTCCAGGCTACCAACGGCAGGACTCCCGCCATTCCCGCAAACCCCTCTGGCTACGCGGCCGCCGGGTGGTACTCGTGGATGAGGCCGCCCAGCACGTTGCGACGAATGACGCTGACCAATGAGAATCGAGTCTTGATAGCGCCGGCGGGTGTGGGCACGCCGAGGTCGATCCCTCGATGGGGCCGCTGTCGGTTGTAGTGGCCGACGCACTCCCGCAGCACCCGTTCGAGGTGTCCCCGACCCAGGATGAGCATCCGGTCCAAGCACTCGGTCCGCACGGTTCTCACCCAGCGTTCCGCGAAGGCATTGGCCCGAGGCAATCGGACCGGGATCTTGACCACCCGGATGCCTTCGGAGCGGAACACCTCGTCGAAGTTGGTCGTGAACTTGGTGTCCCGGTCCGATCAGGAACTTGACGGATCGATCGCGGTCGGCCAGGTCACCCATCATGTTGCGGGCCACCTGGGTGACGAACGCACCCTTCGGATGGACGGTGACGCCGAGGATGTGCGCCTCCCGACTCGACAATTCGATGACGAAGAGCACGTAGAGCTGCTTCAGCCGCCACCGTGTCCAGGGTGAAGAAGTCCGTGGCCAGCACGCTGTGAGCCTGGAAACGAAGGAACTCGGCCCACGTGGTGCCACCCCGTGGAGCGGGCCCCAGGCCAGCTCGGCGCAGAACCCGTCGGATCGACGTGGCCGATACGCGGATCCCGAGCTTTCGGAGCTCGCTCTTGATACGGACACACCCCCAGCTTCGGTTCTCGCGCCCTAGCCGAACGATGAGTTCGACCAACTCGTCGCGCCCGGCGGCCGGCCGGGGCCACGTCGCTTCCGCCACCGGCGCCATTTGTTCTTGGTCGCATTCCGGTGCCACCGCAGCAGCGTGTCGGGGGTGACCAGAAAGGAGCGCCACCGGTCGCGAGGAAGCAATCGGCCGAGTGCAGCGAGGATCGCCCGATCGGCAGGCCGATAGCGAACTCGGATGTGCAGCTGGCGTTCGAGAACACGCACCTGGTGCCGGAGCAGCATGATCTCGATCTCCTTTTCCGACTCGGTTCGTCGGGACGACACGACGACGGCGAGATCCGACACAACCCGATGCAGAGGAGCGAGAAGGCCACGCTGGATGATGGCCGAGCCCCAACGAGAAGTACCAGTCCAGAGGGCCAATTGGGGTTTTGGCGCCCTACAGCTCCCGTTCAGCCACTCAAGTGGCTGCGCCGCGCCTGGAGTTCGGGTCATGGCGGCCGGGGAGGGCTGAAGGTGCCGGTCGACGGCAAGTTCACCTGCAGAAACGCCTGGCGAACAGCCCAAGCACCGAGTTCGGGCCCGCAGCACTGCCCTCAAGCCGGGTTTTGTCGACATGACCTGCCCAGTTCTGTCGGAACCCCCTGGTGGGCTACCGACAAAACTCGGTTGACCTGGGCCGACTCCACCCTGGTCGGAGCCATTTCCCACGCTATTGACTCAGATTTCCCACATTGTTGTGGACACAACTAATACGGGAAAGTCCCAGTTCGCGGACCTGGATGAAGGGTGGAAGAGTGTACGCATGAGCTACCGGGTCGTTCAGTGGGCGACCGGCAACCAGGGCGTCGAGGCGATTCGGGCGATTCTGGACCGGCCCGACATGAAGCTGGTTGGGGCCAAGGTCTATAGCGCAGACAAGGCCGGGGTCGACGCGGGGGTTTTAGCAGGTCGCGAGCCCTGTGGTGTAGTGGCCACCCTAGATGTGGACGAGATCTTGGCCCTCAGCGCTCACTGCGTGGCCTACTTCCCACGGCTCGCCTCACTCGACGAGGTCTGCCGAATTCTGGCCAGCGGGACCAACGTGGTCACTACTGCGTTCCTTTTTCACCCACGTTCACTCCCAGCCGATGATCTGGCTCGATTGGAGGCGGCCTGCATTAGAGGTGGCTCGTCGGTGCACGGCACCGGCCTCAATCCGGGGAATCTGAGTGGGGTGCTACCGCTCGCCCTGTCCGGAATGTCCCGAACGATCGAGAAGATCACATTGCAGGAGCGGGCCGACTGGTCCTTCTATGAGTCGACCCATATCACGTTCGAAAACATGCGCTTTGGCCGGGCCCCCGAGGAGGTGACTGAAGCGGCCAGCGACTTTCTGCGGTTCAACAGCGGGATCTTCCAGGAGATGGTCGCCCTTCTCGGTCGGGCTCTTGGGGCAGGCCTTGACGAGATCACCTCTTCGGTCGAACTGGTGACAGCCGAGACGGATCACGACATCTTCGGGATCACCTTAGGTGCGGGGACAGTCTCCGGGCAGCGGTGGCACTGGCGGGGTCTCCGAGCCGGCAACATGCTCATCGAGATCGAGACGCTGTGGACAGTGGGGGGAGAGTACCCGACCCACTGGCCGGCGCCGCTCGACGGATGGACGCTGACGCTGGAGGGTGAGCCTTCCATCCAAGCCCACCTGCTCACGCTCATGTCCTACGAACGGCCGCTGCCCCTCGCCGAGCACGTTCGGGCGGCCAGTGTGGCCACTGCCATGCAAGCCGTCAACACGATTCCCGCACTCTGTGCCGCCCCAGCCGGGGTGCAGACCATGGCCGACCTGCCCCTGGTGCGCGCCGGGTTTGGGTTCGGCAACGTAGCTCCCGAGCCCTTGCTCCAAATCCCTGGGTGAACCCCTCGGTTGACCAGCGAGTTGCCTGTGGGTGCCGAAAATGCCANNATCCGAGCAGGTCATGCCGCCAATTGGTATTCGTGAATCAGACCGAAGGCGGCATCCCTGCGACGCAACTCCGCTGGCTGCGGATCATCGATTGGGGTCGGTGAGTCCATCGTGAGCGGGGCCAGCTGACCCAGGGCCCGGTGCGGCCGGTGTCCGTTGTAGTGAGCCACGTACTCGTCCAGAACTCGTTCGAGGTGCCGGCGGCCGAGAATCAGCATCCGGTCAAGGCACTCACGGCGGACGGTGCCGACGAAGCGCTCGGCGAAGGCGTTTGCTCGGGGAGCCCTGATCGGTGTGCGAATGATGCGGATGCCGTCAGCTCGGAAGACCTCGTCGAAGCTCGAAGTGAACTTGGTGTCTCGGTCACGGATCAAGAACTTGACGGGATGGACCCGATCCTCCAGTGCCATGGTCAGGTTCCTCGCCTGCTGGACCACCCAGGGCCCGATCGGATGGGCGGTGACCCCGGTCACATGCACTCGGCGGGTGTCGAGCTCGATGAAGAAGAGCAAGTAGAGGCGCTTCAGCAGCACCGTGTCGACCGAGAAGAAGTCACAGGCCAGTATCGACGAGGCCTGGGAACGGAGGAACTCCGCCCAGGTCGGATCGCTCCGCATCGGTGCCGGGTCGATGTCGTTCCGCTGCAAGATGGCCCAGACGCTCGAGGGCGACAGGACGACACCCATCGTGGCCAGCTCGCCCTGGATCCGGCGGTAGCCCCAGGTGGGGTTCTCCCGGGCCAGTCGGAGGATGATCGCCACCGTGCCGGCCGGGATGCTGGGTCGACCAGGGCGGCGGGCATAGGTCCATCTCCGCCGGATCAGGTCCCGGTGCCAGCGGAGCAGGGTCTCCGGTTGCACGAAGAACCTTCTTCGACGCCGGCGGCCGAGCAGTCGTCCCAGCCCGGCGAGCAGAGCACGATCAGAGGGTCGCAAAGCCGGTCGGACGACCTGTCGGCGAAGCACGGCAACCCTCGTGGCGGAGCATGACGACTTCGATCGCGAGATCACTCTTCTCGCGCCCGTTCAGACGCACCAACTGGAGGATCCTGGTGAAGGCGAGGTAGAGGAACGAGAGGGCCACGTCCCAGTTTCGTCGTCCCGGGCCATTCCACGAAAGTCCTGCTCAAAGTACCCGGATGACATTCTCGGCACGCACACCGTGCCGTACGAGCCCGCGACAGTGGAACCCCATCTGTCTCATCGTCGACGATACGCTCGGCCCCGTGCTCGCCACCCTGACCGCTCCGACCCTGGTGGCCCGGGGCATGCTGCGGGATGCGTCGCACTTCGACTGGTCGACGATCATGTTCTTGGCCATCGTGGTCTACATCTACACGGTGGAGGTCGAGCACCGCCGGTGGTCCGTCGTCCTGGCCGGGCTGTCGCTCTGGTTGATGGACTGGTTCAACGAGCTGGTGAACTCGGCCGTCCTCCACGTGTCCAACCACGCCGCGCTGTGGACGGTGACGGGGCACACCAGCTACCTCATCCTGATCGGCCTGTCCATCGAGATCTCGTTCTTCTTCGCCATCCTCGGCATCATCTTCGTCAAGATCCTGCCGGCCGACCCGCACCAGCGCTACTTCGGCGTCCCCAACCGCGTCGTGTACGTCCTCGCGCTCTCGCTGGTCTGCGTCTGCGTGGAGATCGTGCTCAACGCCATGGGCGTCCTCAACTGGGCCTACTGGTGGTGGAACGTCCCCTTCATCCCCCTGATCGTCATCTTCGGCTACGCGACGTTCTTCGCCGTAGCCGCATGGGTGTACGACATGGGGGACAACCACCGCAGGCAGCTGATGGTCGTCGGCGGCATCGCCGCCGCCGACGCCCTGCTCGCCCTGGGGCTCGGTCTCACCGGCTGGCTCTCCTGACCCTCCGGCGGCAGGACGGGTCGGCCTGTCAGGCCGGCGGCTCGAGCGCGTCGAACCCGACGCCGGTCAGCTGCACGGACACGTCCCACAGTCGGTTGGCGGTCCCGGAGTCCCTCGCCGCCCGCACAAACGGGACCGACGTCGGGTGCCCGTGCATGCCGAACTGGTCGCCTCGGATGGAGAACGTCGACATGAGTTTGGGCCTGGGCCCAGGCACTCCGGGCTGCGCCCTGATGGTTCACTCTTTGTCCTGAGCGAGCAGAAGCTGTCCTCCAAGTGCCGGTGCGGGGGAGGCAACGATCGCGAGTGCGGCCCCGCGTGTGGGTGCCAATGACTTCGTCCGGGTGTTTTGATCTGGGAGTTTCGCCAGAGCGGCGGCGACGGCCAAAATGGTCCGTGGCCCTCTCATTCCTCTATCTCGCGTTCCTCCGGACCATGCAGATCCTCTGTCTGCAACGGTCCGACGACTCCGGTCTGGC
>PMVZ01000240.1 GCA_003166375.1 Acidimicrobiaceae bacterium
CACCCCCGTTCGGCAACGCTATGCCGATATCACCGCGGATCCGGGCGAGGTCCCTCGCCTGCTCGAAACAGGAGCCGCCAAGGCGAGTGCGATCGCCTCGAAGACTCTCCTACGGGCCCGGCAGGCCATCGGGCTCCTGGCGCCATAGCGGCCAGGGCGCCATAGCTCGCCATGGCGCCGATCACGGGCCGCCCGCGCCATGGCGAGCCCGTGGGCTCAAAAGACCAGGTTCAGATACCAGTTCTCGACGTCACCGAGGATTCGCGACAGCAGGCTCTGGTCCAAGAAGACAAGCAAGAGCACGACCACCATGAAGCCCATCCGCATCCGGTAATACGCCGGCAACGCAGAGACCGGCAGCAACCGCTCGACGAGCGCCGAACCGTCGAGCGGCGGGATCGGGAGCAAGTTGAACGCCGCGAGGACGACGTTGACTATCCCGAAATAGAACAGGATCTGTTCGACCAAGGCCCACTGCGAGACGGGGGCATAACAGAGGAACGCACCGCAGCTCTGGATCGGCAGGACCCACACATGGAGCAGCTCGTGCAGGCCGAGGCCCGCGATCGCCGCCAGGATGATGTTGGTGGCTGGGCCGGCAAACGACACGAGCACCGAGTCGTTGCGGGGATGGCGCAGGCGGTTGATGGACACGGGAACGGGCTTGGCCCAGCCGAAGACGGGCGCGCCGGTCAGCGCGAGGACCACCGGCACAACGATCGAGCCGAGCGGGTCGATGTGCTTGAGCGGATTCAAGGTGAGCCGGCCGGCACGCTTGGCCGTGTCGTCGCCGCACCAGAGAGCGACCACGCCGTGGCTGACCTCGTGGAGCATCACGGCGGGGATGAACACGATGAGGAAGATCAGTGTCTGCTCGTTGAGGACGTGGTGGCGCAGGGCGAGCGCGATCACGCCGACCGCGACCGCAGCGATGACGATGTAGGTAGGCAACCGCTGGTTGGATTTCAGCGAGCGCCAATGCGCTCCGGTGGTCAACGTCGAACCGAGGCGCACTCGATGCAGAGAGCGGTGGCCGGCTGGGCCTCGAGACGAGCGGAGGAGATCGGCTTGCCGCAGCGCGCGCATGTGCCGTAGGTGCCCAGCTCGATCTTGCGCAGCGCCGCCTCCACGTGCTCGAGCGACTCTTGGAGCTGCGCGGCCAGCGCCTCTGCCTCACCGCGCTCGGCCGTGACCTGCGAGGAGTCGGCGAAGTTCGCGTCGTAGGTCAGCGTGCCATCCTCACCGAAACCGATCTCCTGCAGCTGGCGTACCAAAGATGCCCGTTCCTCCTCGAGGAGCGCGCGGTAGTCGACACCAGCTGCTTCGTTCGCCACGGCGCAACACTAGTCCCAGCGCGACCCGGCGCGGCCTGCAAGGTGTCGCCTGCGACGCGAACCGATCAGAGAGCCGCTGCCGCGCCCGGCGCGCCGCCGCGTCTCAGCGTGCCAGTGAGGCTCAGCGCCGCCGCGCCTGGAGCGGGGCTTGTCGCGCGGGTGACCAGTGCCCGGGGATGGGCTTGTTCGTAGACGCGGCGCAGCAGTTCAGGCGAGACCTTCGTGTAGACCTGCGTCGTCGTGATGGTCGCGTGCCCGAGCAGCTCCTGCACCACGCGTATGTCCGCGCCGTGCTCCAGCAGGTGTGTGGCACACGAGTGCCGGAGCACATGAGGCGACACCCGGTCCTCGAGCTTGACCTTCGTGGCGGCCGTCCTGACGACCTGCCACACCGCCTGGCGTGACATCCGCCTGCCACGCGTCGAGATGAACACCGCTTCCGCGTCGACCCGTCGCGCCCAGCGCGCCGGGGCCATGGCGCTGCGCCCCTGTGAGCCCAGCCAGGCCTCCAGCGCCGAGACAGCGTGGCTGCCGACCGGGACGAGGCGCTCCTTCGACCCCTTCCCGTAGGCGACGGCCAAGCCCCGACCGAGGTCGAGGTCGCCTAGTCGAAGCCCGGCCAGCTCCGAGATGCGCATCCCGGTCGCGTAAAGGGTCTCCAAGATCGCCCGGTCCCGCAGTGCGCGCGGGTCCTCACCGATGACTGCCGAGAGCAGGAGCTCGACTTCTGTCTCCGAAAGCGCTTTCGGGATGGCTTGGGGGATCCGCGGCGTCGAGACGCCCTCGGTCGGGTCGACCGTAGCCCCACGCTCGTCAACGCAGAAACGATGCAGGCCACGAACAGCTGCGAGCGCACGAGCGGTCGAGCTGGCCCGCCGCGTTTCGCTGAGGAGCGCCACGTAAGCCTCGATCAGGCCGACATCTGCCTCCAACAGCGTCACGCCACGGTCGGCGAGGAAGTGCTCGTACGCGACAAGATCACGCCGGTAGGCCGAGATCGATGCCGGCGCTCGCCCGCGCTCCACGGTCAGGTATGAGAGGAACTCCTCGGCATCCCGGCTCAGCTGGGCCTTCGCGGCCAACGACTGCCCCTCAGCCGAACGGACGTGAGGCGGGACGCGGCACCTCAAGGAACGAGCGCGCCAGCAGCAATCCGACGATCGTCTTCGCATCCGCGATGTCGCCGGTCGCGATGAGCTCGTCGACCGAGGAAAGCGAGATTCGCTCGACGACGAGATGCTCCTCCTCTATGCCGTCCGCAGTGCGGGTGCCGGCCTTGAGTCCCTCGGCGAGAAAGCAAGTCGTCAGCTCGTCACAGTAACCGGGCGAATTCAGGAACTGGCCGAGCTGGGTGAGCCGCTCCGCGGTGGCTCCGACCTCCTCGGCGAGCTCGCGCGCCGCGCACAGCTCCGGTGGCTCGCCGGGGACGTCGAGCTTTCCTGCCGGCAGCTCGAGCAGCGCTTGGTCGACAGGCCCCCGGTACTGGCGAACGAGCAACACGTGCTCACGATCGCTCTCGAGCGGCACTACGCACACGGCTGCGAAGGTCCGCACAATCTCGCGCTCGAAGGTGAACCCGTCCGGTCCGACGAAAGTGCCGACGACTACTCGGAGGCGTTCGCCCGAATACCGCGACCGCTCACCGATCTGGCGAAAAGCGCTTCGATCTCCCAGCGAGGGTGCCGCAGCTCTTGTCAGCTCTGTGGGGGGTACTTCGCCGTCGGGCTCAGGAGGGGACATTGTCGAGGTCGTACAGCCGAGGAGTACGTTCGTGCGCCCGGTTGAGCGCTGCCCCGACCAGCGCGCGAAACAGTGGGTGGGGCCGATCCGGCCGGCTCTTGAACTCGGGATGAGCCTGGGTGGCAACCCAGAACGGGTGCCCGGGCAGCTCGATGAACTCCACCAGTCGATCGTCCGGAGACGTGCCCGAGCACCTGAGCCCGGCCTCGATGAGCCGGTCACGGTAACGAGGATTGAGCTCGTAGCGGTGCCGGTGCCGCTCGGAGACGATCTCGGAGCCGTAGATCGCGGCCACCTGTGAGCCTGGCTGCAGCTGCGCCAGGCAGGCCCCGAGCCGCATTGTGGCGCCCTTTTCTTCGACTCCCACCTGGTCGTCCATGAGGTCGATGACCGGATGCGGCGTCGTGGGGGCGAGCTCGCGGCTGTTGGCTCCTTCAAGGCCGACGACCGAGCGCGCGAACTCGACGACCATCATGTGCAGGCCGAGGCACAGACCAAGGCACGGTATGGCGTGCTCGCGCGCGTAGCCCGCCGCGGCGATCTTGCCCTCCAGGCCGCGCTCGCCGAATCCACCGGGGATCACGATCCCGTCGAGGCCATCCAGGCGAGTCGGGGCAAGCATGCCTGTCACCTCTTCTGCTTGCACCCAGTCGATCTCGACTTTCGCCCCGTGGTGGAAGCCCGCGTGCTTGAGCGCTTCGACAACCGACAAGTAGGCGTCGGGAAGGTTGACGTACTTCCCGATGACTCCGATGCGGACTACTTCGGAGGCGGCGCGGACCCGGTCCACGAGCGCCTCCCAGCTCGAGAGGTCGATCTGGCTGTCCGTCTCATCCAGGCGCAGGATCCTGCAGACGATGCCGTCAAGTCCTTCCTCGTGCAGTGCGAGCGGTATCTCATAGATGTTCTCGGCATCGATGGCTGAGACGACCGCGTCCGTCGGCACGTCGCAGAGCAGGGAGATCTTGCGCTTCAGGTTCTCCGAGATCGGCTCGTGGCTGCGGCAGACGATCACGTCGGGCTGGATGCCACGCCCGCGCAGCTCGGTGACCGAATGCTGTGTCGGCTTGGTCTTCTGCTCCCCCGAGGGGAGCGAATGGGGCACGAGCGTCAGGTGCAGGTAGCAGACGTTGTCGCGCCCGACGTCACGCCGGAACTGCCGGATCGCCTCCAGGAAAGGCACGATCTCGATGTCACCGACGGTGCCACCCACCTCGACGATGACAACGTCGATGTTCTCGCGCCCGAGCCGGCGGATCCGCTCTTTGATCTCGTCGGTGATGTGGGGAATGACCTGCACCGTCTTGCCGAGATAGTCGCCGCGGCGCTCCTTGGCGATCACCGACGAGTAGATCTGGCCTGTCGTGGCGTTCGAGTCCTTGTGCAGGTACTCGTCGATGAACCGCTCGTAGTGCCCGAGGTCGAGGTCGGTCTCACCCCCATCTTCTGTGACGAAGACCTCGCCGTGCTCGAACGGGTTCATCGTGCCGGGATCGACGTTGATGTACGGGTCGAGCTTGCACATCGTGACGCGGAGACCACGCGACTTGAGAAGTCGGCCCAGGGAAGAGGCCGTGAGTCCTTTGCCGAGAGAGCTCATCACGCCACCTGTCACGAACACGAACTTCGTCACGCTCTCCTCCCGGCCGGTATCACTAGAGGCTATCGGAGCTGCCGGGTACGGTGCCGGACCTCGCGGCCATCGCCAGCAGCTCTTTTGCATGCCTGCGCGCGACTGCGCTGTCCGGGTGGCCCGACAGCATCCTCGAGAGCTCGACTACCCGGTCCTCACCGGTCACGGGCCGAGCCCGTGCCACGGTCCGGCCTCCTGACTCGCTCTTGGACACGAGCACCTGCTGATCGGCGAACGCGGCCACCTGCGCGAGATGCGTCACGACCAGCACCTGGTGGTCACGCCCGATGGCGGACAACGCACGACCCACCGCCAGAGCGGCCTCGCCACCCACGCCTGCGTCGACCTCGTCGAAGACGAGCGTCGGAGGCGCTGCGGACAGGACCAGGCGGGTTGCGAGCATAGCCCGGGCCAGCTCCCCGCCGGAGGCCACCTTCGCGAAGGGCAGCGACGGTTCCCCGGGGTTCGCCCCGAGGAGGAACTCCACGTCTGACCCTGCCGGGTCGTCACCGATGCGAACCTCGAGCCGGGCACCGCTCAGGGCGAGCTCGTGCAAATGAGCCTCGACCGCGGCAGCCAGCTTGGGCGCGGCTTGCCGCCGGCAAGCCCCGAGCCGCTCCTCCGCCTCTTGCAGGAGCCCGGCCGCGGTGCGACGACGAGCTTCGAGCCCAGCACGTGTGTCTTCCGCGGCTTCCAGGTCGGCGAGCTGTGCTTGGCTTGCCCGCTCGAACTCGACCACGTCGGCGAGAGTCGAGCCGTACTTGCGCCGGAGGTCCGCGAAAAGCTGCAGGCGTCGCCGGACTGCCTCGAGACGGTCGGGATCCTCCTCGAGCCGCTCGTCCCGCAGCCTCAGCTCTCGGGCCACGTCCTCGACGTCGGCCTGGGCAGCTCTGAGAGGCACAGCAAGGTCGGAGAGGGCTTCGTGAGCCGCCAGCCGGGATACCGCTATCCCGAGCAGGTCGGTAGCGCCCAGGCCTGGATGGGCCTGAGAAGCGTCGGATCCCGCCAGAGCGTCGCGAGCTTCGGCGACCGCAGCCCTGAGCGCCCCGATCTGCGCGAGCAGCGACTCCTCGGCGGCGAGCTGTTCGTCCTCGTCGACAGCGGTGATCGCCGCCGCGGCAATCTCGTCCTGCTGGAAGCGGAGAAGACCGACTGTGCGCGCCAGCACCCGGGGATCGCCACCGAGCTCCGAAAGGCGTGCAGCGATGGCGGCGAGCTCCACTCGTGCCTGCGCGACCTGCTCGAGGTCGGCTCCGGCATATCTGTCGAGCGCCTCTCGTTGTGCTGCCTGGTGCAGCAAGGACTGATGCACGTGCTGGCCGTGCAGGTCGACGAGGCCGTCGCCGATCTCGGACAGCGATGATGCTGGCGCCATACGACCGTCCACGTATGCGCGCGACCGCCCGTCGACGGGAACCGCCCGCGACAGAATGACCTCTCGTTCGTCGACGACAAAGCGCCCTTCGACGACTGCCTCGGAGGCACCCGCTCGCACGATGGCAGCATCGGCCCGACCTCCGAGCAGTAGCTCCAGCGCCTCGACGACGAGAGTCTTTCCGGCGCCGGTCTCACCGGTGAGCGCGGTCATGCCGGGGCCGATCACGAGGTCGAGGTCTGCGATGACACCGAGGTCCCGCACTCGGAGCTCGACAAGCATCGCGGTTCTCAGCGATCGGTCAAGCCGAAACGGTGCCGGAGCGCCGAATGGAAGTCGCGCTCACCGAAGCTGATGAGTCGTGCCGGCTCCGCGGCAGCTCGGCATGTCACGCTGTCCCCCATGGCCAGGCGGATGATGCGCGCTCCGTCGATGACAGCGGCGGCTGCCCGGTCGTCGATGACCGTGAGCCGGACATACTCCCCAGGCTCGAGCACGAGGGACCGGTCGAAGGGCATGTGCGGCGACACCGGGGTCAACACCATGGCTCGCAGCCGCGGGGACACGACGGGGCCCCGTGCGGAAAGGTTGTACGCGGTCGAGCCAGTTGGCGTGGAGACGAGTATCCCGTCAGCGACGTAGGTGAGAAACGGCCGACCGGCTATCTCCACGGCCACCCGGATCGTGTGCCCGGGTCCGGTCTTCTCGACGATCGCGTCGTTGAGAGCCATGAAACGACCCTCGACGCTGCCCGTGAGCTCCACTTCGAGGGCCATGCGCTCCTCGACGAGGTACTCGCCTGCCAACATCTTCTCGAAGGCCTGCTCGATGCCAGCCGGTTCGACCGCGGTGAGATAACCCATGCGGCCCAGGTTCACCCCCAGCACTGGTACCCGCGCAGCGAGGACGAACTCAACGGTACGCAGCATCGTTCCGTCACCGCCGAGACTGACCGCGAACTCCACGCCGTCAGTCTCGGCGAAGGGTGCTTCAGGCCCGGCCCCCCGGACCTCGATCACGTCACGGCCTCGGCTCTGCCACCACCGCGTGGCGGTCCTCGCCAGCTCCCAGGCAGCTGGTCGCTCGGGATGGACCACGAGAAGGATGGGCGACATACCGCCATCCTTACGGTCCCGGTCCTCAGACGCCACCCCCGAGGGCGGTGTCACGGTTCAACTACTGCTGGCCTGGGTCTTCTTTGCAGCCGAGGCCTTCTTCGCAGCTGCCGGCTTGCCGGCCGCCGGCTTCNNCGTTGCCGGTCTCTTGGTCGTTGCCGGCTTCGTGGCCTGCTCTGATTTCTTGGCGGCTGCCGCCTTCTTGCCCTTCGGAGACTTGCTCGTTGCAGCCTTCTTCGTCGCCGTAACCGTCCGGCTCGCAGCTTCCATCACCGGAGCAGCGGCCTTGGTGGTCCGCTCGATGAACTGCTGAACGACCTTGATCACGTCCTGATTCGTCGCGAGGTTGAACTGCTTGATCTGCTGGCGAATCTCCTTTCTGACGAGATCGGCGAACTGCTCCGCACTCCGGCGGCCGCGCTGGACGAACTCGTCTGCCCAATCCTCGGCGTGCTCGCGCCCGACTTCGCTCTCCCTGGCGAGCTCGTGAGCGACCTTCTGCACTCGCTTGCGGCTCGTCTCGGTGAATTCCTTGCCGGCCTCCATATACCTCTCAAGGGGTTTCTTCTCTGCCATACCCCCATTATACCGGTCTGCTTGCAATAGCAAGCACTTATTCACGCGACCCGGTGACAGTGCTTGCTCGAGCTAGCACCTTCGAGATGGCCCTCGCCCCAGCTCCGCGTCGACAAGAGCGAGGAGATCGGGCGCCTCGAGATCCGGCGCCGGGTCGAGCAGACCGTGGCCGGCAGGTGTGATGCCCGTGAGCACGAGCCCGAAACGGGCATCCAGCCTGCGCGCGAGGAGGCCATCGGTGGAAGCACGATCGCCCACAACCATCTCGACCTCGCCGACCCGTTTGCGCACCAGGTCCACTGTCGGCTGATACGGCTTGCCGGCGATCGTCGGTGTGACTCCGCTGGCACAGGCCACCGCAGCCAGGAGCGCTCCGGCACCGGGAAGCACGCCTGCCGGTGTGGGGAAGGAGGGATCGTCGTTCGTGCCGATGAGACGAGCCCCGGCGTGCAGCGCCGCAACCGCGGCGGCGATAGACGAGAAGTCGAATGACGGGTCCAACCCGACGACGACCGCGTCCACGGGACCGATCTCTCGGCCCGTGCCCGGTGTGACAGTGGCGACGCCGCGCGCCGTCAGCTCTTCGATTACCCCTGGCCCTCCGAGCACAAGGGCGCGCTCGCCTGCCTCCAGCAGGAGCGCCGCAGCCATCGCCGAGCTCAGGACGTCCGCCGGGTCCGTCGGCATCCCAAGCCGTTCGAGCTTCGCGACGTGGTCGGAACGCCTCGGGTAGGAGTTGTTCGTGAGCAGCACGACCCGGGAACCCGAGGCTCGCAAACTCGCCAGAGCCTCCGGTGCGCCCGCGATCACCTGTTCGGAAAGCCACACCACGCCATCACAATCGAGGAGCCAGGTCACGATCGAAGATCCTCGCAGAGGTGGGAGGTCCCCGTGTGCTACGCAAGGGCGATGGCCCGCCTGGAACCGTTCGCTGCGATCCGTTACGACCCGGCCCGCGTGGATCCCGACGCTGTCGTGTCGCCCCCCTACGACGTGGTCGGCCCTGCCGAACGGGCCCGGCTCGCCACAACGAGTCCCTACAGCGCCATCCACGTCGAGCTCCCTGTGGGCGACGGGCCCGGCGGGCTCGGCCAGTACGAGAACGCAGCCCGCATCTTCGATGGCTGGCTCGACGACGGCATCGTGCGGCGTGACGCGCTCGAGGCCTTCTACCTGTACCGCATGACCTTCCACGACGAGCGCGGCCACCTGAGGGTGACGACAGGGCTCCTCGGCGCGCTGGGCCTCGACCTTCACGGCACGGGACAGGTGCTTGCCCACGAGCAGACGATCCCCAAGGACCGCGTCGACCGGCTCTCGCTCTTGAGGAGCACCCGATTGAACACCTCGCCGATCTGGGTGCTCTCTCTGGCGAAAGGGCTTACGTCGGCTTGCCGGGAGGCGCTGTCACAAGCCGGTGAAACCAGCTGGCGGACCACCGATGCTGCCGGAGTTGTCCACGAGCTCTGGCCCATGACCGACGAGCACCGNNAATGCCGTACGAGAAACGGCGACAGGCCCGGACCGTACGACCTCGCGCTCGCTTTCGTCGTCGAGCTCTCCGAGGAGGAGCTCTCGATCAGGGCGGTCCACCGGCTCGTGAAGGGGATCTCCCCGGACCATCTCGAGGACCTGATCGCGCCCTTCTTCCGGATCGAGCCTGCTCCAGAGGACCTTGTCGCGCTACCCGCGACGGCGGCCCCAGGCGTGATCGGTTTGTTCACACGCAACGGGTTCAAGCTCCTCTACCCGCGTGCGGTTCTCGAGCAAGCAGCGGAGGACGATCTCGACGCGAGCCGCCTCAAGGTAGCGCTGGACAGCCTCCCCGAGCACGAGCTCAGCTACGAGCCCGGATGGCACGAAGCGACCACAGCAGTTCGAGGGGGCCGGGCGGACGCCGCGTTCCTGCTGAGGCCGGTACCGGTCACGAGAATCGAGCGCGTCGCGCACGACGGGCGCCGTATGGC
>PMVZ01000386.1 GCA_003166375.1 Acidimicrobiaceae bacterium
TCGATGAACGTCCTCAACCCGATCATGCGAATCCGGGACCAGTTCCACGACGCCATGGCGGCACACGGGGTCCACTCGTCGGACGGGGCGCGTCAGCAGGCCGAGGAGATCTTCGACCTTGTCAAGATCCCCCGACGGTTCTTCGACGCCTATCCCCACCAACTGAGCGGCGGAATGCGCCAGCGCGCCGTTATCGCTCTCGCGATAGTGCTGCGGCCGAAGCTGCTCTTCCTCGACGAGCCCACGACGGCCCTGGACGTCGTCGTGCAGCGCTCTATCCTGCAATCCCTCGACGACCTGCGCCACGAGCTCGGCTTCGGGGTCGTGTTCATCACCCATGACCTCTCGCTCCTCGTCGAGATCGCCGATCGCATCGCGATCATGTACGCCGGCGCCTTGGTGGAAGAAGCGCCCGGCCGGGAGCTCCACGAGAAGCCGTGCCATCCCTACACGACCGCTTTGATGAGCTGTTTCCCCCCGCTCGGCGGGCCACGCCAACGACTCCAGGGCATACCAGGCCAGCCACCCGACCTGCGGAACCTGCCCAAAGGGTGCTCCTTCGCACCCCGTTGTCCCGAGGTGATCGCCGGCACCTGCGAGACGGTCGATCCGCCGACCGTGCGGCTTGACGGGGACCGCCGGGTGGTCTGCCACCTCTACGGCGAGAAGGCGGCCGAGCATGGTTAGCACCCTCGGTCTGCCCGCGGAGACGAGCGAGGGCCCCAGCCCCGAGCTCGAGGTGCGCGGACTCACGAAGAACTACTCCATCGGTCGGATCGGACGCCAGAAGGTGGTGCGTGCGCTCAGCGAGGTGGACCTGTCCGTGGAGAAGGGGGAGGTGATCGGGCTGGTGGGAGAGTCCGGCTCGGGCAAGACCACCTTCGCGCGGATGGTCGTCTTCCTCGAGCGGCCGACCGCGGGCGAGATCCTCGTTGGGGGGCGGACCCTGCCACGGCGCCCCAGCACCCATCGGCTGCGCGAGCACCGGCGAGAGGTCCAGATGATCTTCCAGGACCCCTACTCGTCCCTCGATCCGCGCAATTCGGTCCGCTACAGCGTGGCGCGTCCCCTCCGCTCGTTCGGGCTCGTTCCGCGCAGCGCCGAGCGCGAGGCGGTGGAAGAGCTGCTCGACCAGGTCGGCCTGGTGCCGGCTGCTGATTTCCTGCGCCGCTACCCCCATGAGCTCTCCGGNNGGCCAGCGCCAGCGGGTCGGCATCGCCCGGGCGCTGGCGGCCCAGCCCAGCCTCATCCTCGCCGACGAGCCGACGTCCATGCTCGACGTGTCGATCCGCCTAACGATCATGAACTTGCTCTTGGACCTCCAGCGCAGCCGGTCGCTTTCCCTCGTCTTCATCACCCACGATCTCGGCGCTGCCAAGTACATGAGCGATCGCATCGCCATCATGTACGCCGGGCGCATCCAAGAGATCGGTCCCACCTCCGAGGTCATGAGCGAGCCCAAGCATCCCTACACCCAGCTCCTGCACCGGGCCGCTCCAGGCCCCGAGAACGAGCGCCCACAGGGAACGCACTTCGAGGCCAAAGGTGACCCCCCGGACCTCACCTCGCTTCCGCCGGGCTGCCCCTTCGCCCCGCGCTGTCCTTTTGTCCAGAGCAGGTGTCAAGAAACGCTCCCCGACTTGCGCCAGGTGGGAGCTGCCCACCGTGTCCGCTGCGTCCTGTACGACTGAGACGACGATGAACGATCACACCCATTCCCCTCCACGGCGAGCCGGTGGCGGCGGCGCCCGAAGGTATGACAACGAGGAGGCTCACTTGATGCTTTCCGACACAGACCCCGACAGCAACTTCTACTGGGGCGCCGCCACCGCCGCCTACCAGATCGAGGGCTCACCAATGACCGACGGTGCCGGCCGGTGCATCTGGCAAGAGTTCTCGCACACCCCAGGCACCACCTACGACGGCCAGACAGGCGACCTCGCCTGCGACCACTACCACCGCTGGGCGGAAGACGTCGAGCTCATGCGGCACCTCGGCCTCGGCGCGTACCGCTTCTCCATTCGATGGCCGCGGGTCCTGCCAGACGGGGTCGGCGAGCTGAATCCGGCCGGGCTCGCCTTCTACGACCGCCTCCTCGACGGGGTGTTGGCCGCCGGCCTCGAGCCCTTCGTGACGCTTTTCCATTGGGACTTCCCCTCCGCCCTGCAGCGGCGCGGCGGATGGTCCAATCGCGATGCGGCGGATTGGTTCGGTGAGTACGCCGCGGTGGTAGGGGCCGCCCTTGGCGACCGGGTGAAGTGGTGGACCACCCTCAACGAGCCGTTCGTTGTCGCGGAGCAAGGCCACTTGGTCGGAGCACACGCGCCCGGCATTCGCAACATCTACGCCGCCGGCCATGCGGTTCACAATCAGCTACGAGCACACGCCGCCGCCTGGGCCGCCCTCAAGGCCGCCAACCCCGAAGTGTCGGTCGGAATTGCGTTGCACAACGCTGCGGTGTGGCCGGCCAGCGGATCAGAAGCGGACATAGCCGCCACCAAGGTGGCACATGCTTGGCACAACTTTCCTCTCTTTTTGGAACCCCTCGTGCACGGGAGATACCCCCCTGAGCTGGAGCAACGTCTGCGGCCATACCTGCCGAGCGGTTATGAGGAGGACATGGCGGCGCTCTGTCTGCCGCCGGACTTTGCCGGGATCAACTACTACGCCGGCTACCGGGTCCGTCACGACGCCACCAAGTGGACGGGCTTCGCCGAGTTCAAAGAGCCCGGGGCGCCCCGGACCACGATGGACTGGATAATCCGTCCCGAGGGGCTCGGCTTCATCCTCGAGCAAGCGCACCAGCAGTACAAGCTGCCCAACCTCTTCGTCACCGAGAACGGGGCCTCGTTCGACGACTGCCGCGACGGCCAGGCTGTGCATGATCCCGAGCGGATCGCCTACCTTGAGGCCCATGTTGGCGAAGTCCTGCGGGTGAGAGAAGAAGGTGTGCCGGTGCAGGGCTACTTCGTATGGTCGCTGCTCGACAACTTCGAGTGGGCGCTCGGGTACTCCAAGCGCTTCGGCATCGTCTATGTCGACTTCGACACCCAAGAGCGCATCGTCAAAGACAGCGGGTACTGGTATGGAGAGCTCGCCCGAAGCGGGCACTTACCCGTCGGTTAGAGAAGCTTCGCCTGTTGCATCCTGCCTCTCCCCACCACCATCGGAACACCGCCGTTGGAAAGTAGCTCGTCGACGACCAGGGCGCATGCCCCGAGTGCAACTGCATCCTCGCCGAGCCGTCCGAGCTCGATGTTGACGCAATTGGCCGTGTAGTCGAGGGCTTGGTCTCGCACCACTTCCCGAATTCGGCCGAGCAGGGTGGGACCGAGCTTTAGCCCGAGCCAACCCCCGATCACAATGAGCTCGGGATTGAACAGGTTGGCGAGGTTGGCGGCGGCCACTCCGAAGCAATTCGCAGCCTCCTCCAGGATCCGGGCGGCCGCTCCGCCCGACTCCGCCGACTCGACGAGACGGTCGGCCCACCCCTCCTCGTCAGGGTCGCTGGAAGGGGCTGCCAGTGGGTCCGCCCCTTGCCAGGCAGCGAGCAAGGGCTCTGCCCCGATGTAGGCCTCGAGACACCCGGTGCTTCCGCACCGGCAGCGCCTTCCTCCGGCAACGATGCAGTTGTGGCCCCACTCCCCGGCACTGGACGCCGCACCCCGGTAGAGCGTTCCGTTGGTGAAGATGGCCGCTCCGACGCCAGTGCCCCAGAGGGTGATCACTGTGTGATGTGTGCCGCGGCCAGCGCCGAACCACATCTCCACCTGCCCCAACGCTTTGGCACCGTTCTCGACGAAGACCGGAGCGCCGACGCGCTCTCGCACCACGCGCTCGAGGGGAACGTCGCGCCAACCGATGTTCGGAGCGTGGACGCGTGCGTCGTCGACCCGATGCTCGACGAGTCCCGGGACGGCGATGCCCACTCCGAGCAAGCGGCGGCCTTCGGCGCTGAACTGCGCTTGAATCTTCTCGACGGCCTTCACCGTCTCCTCGATGGTCACATCGGCGTCGTGACGCTGTGGATGCAGGCCGACTTCGGCGACGCCGGCGACCCTCAGCCGCAAGTCGAAGCCTTCCACGCGGACGCCGGTCTCGCCGATCTCCACGCCGATGACGGCGCCGAACTCCGGGTTCACCTGGAGCATGACCCGGGGCCTGCCCCCGTCGGACTGCTCGAGGCCGACCTCGGCAATCAGGCCCTCCTCCAACAGGGCCGCCGTGAGGTTCGTGATGCTGGCGCTGCTCAGACCCGTGAGCTGCCCGAGGTCGACTCGGTTGAGGGGCCCTTCGAGGAACAAGGGCCGCAACACGACGCTGCGGTTCACACGCCGCAGGTCGCCTACTATGGCCTTGCCTCTCACGGTCAACAAGTCGCTCCCTCGAAACTTTTTTCACATCTTAACTTAGAGCGCACACCACTGATGGGAATAGTCTATTGTGGCGGGCGCCGCCGTCGTGATCTGCAACTTGAACCGAGGCGTGCTGGGCGTCGCCGCCGGGCCGGCATCAACGTGGCCTGGGTCCGCACCTTTGCCTTCACGCTCGTCGGGCTGACCGCCGGGTTCGCAGGGATCGTGTACGAGTCACGCCTCGGCTCGATCTCGGTCGGCTTCGACGGCGCACCTACGTCCTTTACGCAGTGGCCGCTGCTGTCATCGGAGGAGCCAGCCTGATGGGAGGACGCGGCAAGGCCATCCACCCGCTCATCGGTGGGCTCGTGCTGGCGGTCGTCGCCAACGGGCTCGACCTCCTCAACATCACCACGGCCGGACAGGACATGGCCACCGCGCTCGTCCTCTTGATCGCTGTCACCATCGACTCTGTGGTGCGGCGTCGTGGCGTGGTCGCCGGCTAGGGCTTTTCCCCACCCGAGCGGCGTGTCTCCCCGCCCGCCGAGATCGGCACTCACTGCTCGGTCGAAGTGGAGCTGCCGCGAGGACACGTCCGTATAGAGTCACCGGCGCCCGATCGGCGACGATTGGTAGGCTCGGGACTAGACGTGGCCTGCGCGTGGGCGCAGTTGCCCGGTTCTGTCTCCCTGCGGCGCCGGGAACGGGCAAAGCGAAAGTGTACGGGGGCAAGCAGAGTGGTTGCATCGTCCGACATCAGGCCGAATCGCGATATGAGGCACGGTGACGACGCCATGAGGCGGTTGCCGGTAGCCCTCCTGGCTGTCCTCGCTTCGCTCAGTTTCTCAGTCGCGACGGTGATCACCGCCGGAGCCAGTTCACCGACATTGCCCACAGCGAGTTGGACGCGCCTCTCCCCGGTAACGAGCACCCCCGCCCGGGGCAGCGACTCCATGGCCTACGACCCGGCCACGGGGGACATCGTCATGTTCG
>PMVZ01000173.1:0-1681 GCA_003166375.1 Acidimicrobiaceae bacterium
TCGCGCTTCGTCTTCGCATGGGGGACGTGGCGGCGCAGCACGGCGAGCTCTTGGCGCGCGACAAGCAGCTCGAGGTCCTTCGAGCGAGACGACCTGCAGGTGAGGAGCAGGAGCCGGAGGACCTGTCGTAGGGAGAGCGTGATAAGGCGGACAGTCACCGGCCCAGTCTCGCTGCCGGTGGACTGGTGTCTCGGTCCTAATCAAGCGGCCGACCGTGGTGTGGCACCCTTCACCACCAGATGCGTCGCCAATCGCTCTGGTCTGGTCGAGGCGACGTACAAGATCGCGAGTAGAACATGCCGACGGGAGAGAACTTCATAGCTCGGCCGAAGGAGAGGGCTTCATGTCAGCATCATCGCAGGACTCGCTGGCGGCAGCTCCAGCACAAACGACGAATCAGCCTCACGCGCCGTCGCGGCTCTCAGGATGGCGCGTGCCGAACCCACTCGCCACCCTTGACCCGATCTTCAAGCGCGACGAAGCCGACATCTTGTTCATCGCGGGCACCGTCGCCCTTATCGCCTTCGACCTCGTCGAGTGGCCAATCGCAGCGCTCATGCTCGCTTCGCACGCGATGGCCCGAAGCCGTCACAAAGTCCTCCACGCGATAGCCGAAGTAGCCGAGGAAGCAGGGTAAGCGCCCTCGCCGCCCGGTCGCTGGGCAGTACTGGGCGGAAGCAGTCCTGTTCGGGCAAGTCGCAGGCGAGTAGTGAAAATACGTACTCCGCTTAGAGCGGGATATCCACAAGCAGCGTCCAGGGGTTGGTCAACCCGAAGAAGAACGCCAGCAGAACGCTGGGCACGAGCCAGTACAACCCACCCCACCCTGTGCGAGCAACGTTGCGCCCGCCACTGCCAGGCAGGCATAGCTCACAAGCGCCGGGACGATTGCGCTCACAAATCCTGCAAGGCGACCGACCAAGGGCAATGGGGTGTCCTTCTCCGATCGGATGGAATGACGGTCGATCGCCACCCGACCAGCGCCGAGGAGAACAGCTGAGACGATCAGTTCCCACGCTAAGACCGTCCTGGATTGACCGGGAACAAGCAGGAAGAACCCGATCAACAATGGACTTACGAGCAAGCCCAGTGTTTGCCAGGCACGGGTCGGGAGACTCGGGTATGCGAGGATTCGACCTAAATTTAGATTGATCGAAGTGGTCACGAACACCAAGCCAGACAAGGTTGCTCTTGCCTCGACGGCGGCAGCGCCGTAGTCCGTCCACCGGGCGGGGCGCCGTGGAGAGAGGAAAGTCGCTGGAGGGACGGTGCCACTTTTCCAGAGTAGGTGTCTCGTCGGCTATGACAGCATCTCGGGGAGCTCGCCGAAGTCGGTTCAGGGTCGGAGTGTCGGTTGGTGCCGCCGCCACCATTCACGGCGTCGATGCGTTTGCTCCGTCGGATGTACGACGCGGATTGTGCCCATGTCGGAGGTGGCGCTGAGCCGCACGACAGGAAAGCCCGGAATCGGCGGCCCGACGGTGGTATTGAACGGCGCGATCTTCGACCCGCGACAATTCGCCAAGAGACAGCGCTCGGCTCCATCGCGGTTATACGCGTGTGCAACTCAAGACGGAGGGTGACACTCCGCGCCGCTGAGTAGCGATGGCAGGGAAAGGCGCTTGACAGCCCATGGCGCCACTACCGACGACCCGGTCGCGACGGCCGCGCTGCCGACGGC
>PMVZ01000173.1:1731-3734 GCA_003166375.1 Acidimicrobiaceae bacterium
CCTGTTGCCCCGGCAGCCGTAGTCGCGGCGCGCAGGGCGATCTGGGTCGCGAGAGCACCACCGAGCGAAGCCTCGGGTCCCTCGTGAAGCAACTCCTCCGGTGAGCGCCGCGCTGGAGAACGCAAGGCGATTGTCATCGCCGGCAGCATGTCGGTGAGCAGGTTCACGAGCAGCATCTGGCGCGCCCCGAGCGGCGAAGCCCCAGCGATCCCGGTAGAGGCGAGGACGAACGCGACCTCTCCCAGGTTTCCACCGATGAGGATGGCCAGCGCGTCACGTACCGAGGCCCACATGGCGCGGCCCTCCACGATGGCGTCAATGACAGTCTCTATGCGATCGTCGAGCACGACCAGGTCCGCCGCCTCGCGTGCTGCGGGAGAGCCGCGGCCGCCAAGNNCGGCCGATTCGCTGGTAGGCGCGAATGATGCGCATCTTGTGCGTCGGGGTGACGCGGGCAAACACCGTTGCTTCGCCCAGCCTGGCGTCAAGCTCGTCATCGGCCCACGCGTCGAGGTCTGCTCCGGTGAGCACCGGCGCGCCATCTAAGATGTGAAGCTCCTCGGCGATTGCAGCCGCCGTCGAGGGGTGGTCGCCGGTGATCATGACGACCGACACGCCGGCCGAGCGCAAGTCGGCTACGGCCGCGGCGGCAGTCGGGCGCACTCCGTCGGCCAAGCCGAGGAAACCGAACAGCTCCATGTCGCTCACTCGCTCATCGGCAAGCTCGGAGCGCGCCGCTGCCGGGCGCTCGGCCACGGCTAGCACCCGCAGTCCCTGGCTCGCCAGGCGCTCCACCTCGGCGTCGAGCCGTAGTCGTATTCGCCGGTCGATAACGGTGATGCCCTCAGGCGCCCGCCAGGTGGTACAGCGGGGCAATACGATCTCGGGCGCGCCCTTGACTGACACCCGCGAGCCACTCGGGCTGTCGCCGACGACGGCGTGGTACCCACGTGCCGGTTCGAAGGCGAGCTCACCCAGAAGGCTCCAACCCCCGAGCCCGTGGCTCGCCTCCACCCCCGCAGCGTCAGCGCCCTCGAGCACCGCACGGTCGGTCGCATGTGGAAGGTCGTCACCATCGTCGGCGGGGCTGGCCCGCAGCGCTGCCGCCAATACGGCCATGGATCGGGGCGACAGATCACCTACTGGCTCTTCGGTGGAGCCATCGGACACCCGCTGCAAAGCGATATGCCCGGCCGTCAGGGTGCCGGTCTTGTCGAAGCACAAGACGTCGACACGCCCGAGCGCCTCTATCGTCCGCGGGTTGCGGACAAGTGCCCCGCGCTCTGCGAGCCGGTGCGCGGCCGCAAGCTGAGCGACAGTGGCGAGTAAGGGCAGCCCCTCAGGCACCGCGGCGACCATCAGACTGACCCCGGAGCTCACCGCGGCACGCGGTGAACGGCCCCGCAGAAGGCTCATGCCCGTGACTGCGGCTCCGCTCGCCACGGTCGCGGGCACGGTCAGCTTCGTGAGTGCGGACAGCCTGGCCTCCACCCCACTCGCTGGGGGCTCGGGCGCGTCGGCAAGGCTACGACCGACCTCGGTCTGGTCCCGAACGGCAACCACTGCGGCGAGAACCGTGCCGGTAGCCACCACCGAACCCTCGTAGAGCATGCAGGTGCGCTCGGCCAGGGTCGTTCCGGTGACGGGCAGAGCGTGTTTTAGAACCGGGAAGGACTCACCAGTGAGGGCGGACTCGTCGACCTCGCACCCGAGGGCCTCGAGAATGCGACAGTCGGCAGGGACCATGTCACCCGCCTTCAGTTCGAGGACATCACCGCGCACCAGACGATCCGTTCCATTTCCTTGACGCGACCGCCTCGGCGCACGTCGACATGTGTCGTCATTGCATACATCAACTTGTCGATCGAGGCGTCGGCGCGGACTCGTTGTACCCCGCCCATGAGGGCATTCGCAGCGGTAACCCCGGCGACAAGCCCTGCGTCTGTGACCGAACCGACCGCAGCGGCGAGCCCGGCACCCACGGCCAGCACCGGGGTGAGCGG
>PMVZ01000377.1 GCA_003166375.1 Acidimicrobiaceae bacterium
GTGACGCTCGGCTCGCCCCAGATCCCGAGCACGTCGTCGACGGCTTGGAAGGCGATCCCGAGATGGCGGCCGAAGTCCGCCAACGCGTCGACGGTGGGCGCCGGGGCGCCGGCGAGGATCGCACCTATGGCAACAGCGCAGGACAGCAGGGCCCCTGTCTTGCCGGCTTCCATGTGAAGGCACTCCTCCACCGACAACGAAGCCCGGAGCTCGGAGGCCATGTCCTCGGCCTGACCCGCGATCATCGCCTGGGTGGCCCCGGCGAGCCGTTCGGTAGCCCTCACCCGCTCGGCGGTCGGCTCCTCGAGAAGGACCTGGAACGCCAGGGTCGCAAGCGCGTCGCCGGCGATGATGGCATGACCGACACCGTGCTCGGCCCACAGGGTCGGGCGGTGCCGCCGTTCGAGATCGCCGTCGATGATGTCGTCGTGTACGAGCGAGAAATTGTGGACGAGCTCGATGGCGACCGCGCCGACGACGCCGGCGCTCTCGTCGGCTCCGGCAGCTGCCGCCGAGACGAGCGTGAGCCCCGCGCGCACGAACTTGCCTCCCCCGGCGAGGTGCTCGCACACCGCAGGCCTCAGGGCCGGGCAGAGGCGGAGCACAGCCGCTTCGATGGCCGGCGTCACCACCGATCTCGCCCGCGTCAACGACTCCGCTGCCATGAGAGCGCTGTCGCTCTGTGCCGGGGAGGAGATCGCCGTCATGTCCCTGCCCCTTCCAGCTGTCGAGGGTCCCCCATGGGTGTGTCCGAGTCCGACAAGAGGGCCAGCGCCTGCGAGGCGGCCTGTTGGCCGCTGCGGACCGCACCCTCCATCGTCGCCGGCCACCCGGTGTCGCACCAGGCGCCGGCGAGGAACAAGCCGGGCACTTCGGTATTGGTCGGGGGGCGGAACGCCGCTGTGCCGGGAACAGCCCGGAACGTCGCGGCCTTCTCGCGGGTGACGATCGCGTCGACAAGGCGGGCCTGGCGCGCGGCCGGGAACAACTCGCGCAACGCCTCGAAGAACGTGCTCACGAGCTCGGGGGAACCAGTAGCCATGTAGCTGTCCGCTGCCGAGAGCGAGATGACCAGGCACTGGCCCGACTTGGCCCCGCTCGCGACCGTGTGGTCGAAGACGAACTGGACCGGTGAATCGACGCAGGCCGCCAGCGGGAGGTCCGTCACCTTCCGGTCAAGGACCAGGTGGACATTGACGATGGGAGAGGTCCCCAGGGCCTCCGCCTCCCGGGCGCCGGCGACCGAGCCGATCGACGCGCCGATGCTCGCCGACACACGTAATGGCGTAGCCAGGATCACGGCGTCGACCACCACACTCCTTGCACCGGAGCTCACGGTGAAAGCACCGAGGGGCGCGCGACCGATCGCACCGACCGGGCTGCCCAGCACCGTCTCGATGCCCGCGGCTTCCAAGGCTCGTGCGGCGATGGCACCGTGAAGCTCACCGAGCGGGACTCGTGACCAACCGATGTCTCCGCCGTCGGACCGATCCAGAAGTCCGACCCGGAAGACCTTCGTGGCGAGCCCGAGCGATGCCTCGCCGGCTCCGACATTGAGCGTCGGCAGCGCTATCAGGTTCCAGAGGCGGTCGACGGCCCGCTTGTTCTGGCCATGGTCGGCGAGCCAGTCGCCGAACGAGACGTTGTCGAGTGACGCGTCGTCGGGATCGAGCCGCCGGAGCGCGAGCGCGGGGCGCACGAGGCGCACACGCTCACGCACCGAGAGGTGGCGATAGGTTCCGAGCGACCCGGCGATGTGCAGCGGGGCAGGCAGGGCCGACCTCTTGATCGAGGCGCGTGCGCCCCCCGGCGCCAGCACGGGCACGTCGAGCCGGTCCTGAAGGAACACCTGCCCTGTTGCCCCGATGCGGTCGATGAACCCCCGGTAAGCCGTGCAGCAGCGGAGGAACACGTGCTGGCCGTTGTCGAAAAAGAGCCCGTTGTGCCTGATCGACGTCGTGAGCCCACCGAGCACCGGGCGGCGCTCGAAGGCCACGACCTCGGCTCCGCCGTCCGCGGCGGCGAGCGCGGCGGCCATCCCGGCCAGGCCGCCCCCGACGACGGCGACGCGAACCAGGCTCACGGTCTCGCCCCGACCAGGCTCCGTGCTGCGACCAATGCCTTCTCCCAGGTCGGCAAAGACATGCGCCCCCGTGTGACAGCGATCGGCTCACGCTTGATCCGGACCAGCAGACGCCTGTAGATCCCTGCCATGGCGCCGACGCAGGCCCGGCTCCGGCTGTCGAGCAACGGAAGCAGCTGCAGCCCCTCGGCGAACCACCGGTCCGCGCGACCGCATTCGAGTGCGACGAGCCGTGCCACGTCCGCCGCTGGGCCCGTGAGCTCCGGATCGCAGCCGACCGACTCGGCATCGCTGCTCGGCAGGTACACGCGCCCGAGCGAGCGGTCCTCGACGACATCGCGCAGGATGTTCGTGAGCTGGAGCGCAACGCCCAGCGAGTCCGCGAGCGGGACCGCTCTGTCAAGGTCCTGCGACCCGAACACGGCGAGCGAGAGCCGGCCCACCGAGCCCGCCACCTTGCGGCAGTAGACGACGAGATCGTCGATCGTCTCGTAAGACGTGCCGATGACGTCCATCTCACAGCCGTCGATGATCTCGCCGAAGCACGACATCGGGAGCCGATATCGACGGGCCGCGTCCGCCACTGCCACGAGCACCGGGTCTGTCGTCTGCGGATCGATGGCGTCGATGCTCTTGCGAACGGCCTGGAGACCGGTGAGCTTCTCCGCCGGGACGGCCCGCCCGTCGCCGATGTCGTCGATGCGTCGTGCCAGCGCGTAGACCGCCGACAGCGCCCGGCGCTCGGGCTTGCGGAGCAGCCGGATGCCGTATGCGAAGTTCTTCGCTTCTTGGCGCGTGACGGCCTCGCAGAAGTCGTAGGCGAGCTCGGTGTTCACGACCCGCCTCGCCTCGTGCTCGCCGCCACGAGGCCGGAGACGGCTCGCCTCGCGAATCCGAGCTTGCGGGGACGGCAGTGGCACTTGAGCACGTCGTAACCGGACCGTTCGATGGAGTCGAGCGCCGCCATCCCCCCTGCGGCAAAGCCCACGACCGCGGTCCGGGGACGGAACCGGAGCGTTGCAGCAAGCGGCACGCCCGCGGCGAGCAGAGCACGCGCCCGGCTCACTTCCATGGCGACGAGCCGTCGCAGCGCCGGGGACGAGTCGGTCCCCAGCAGGTCAGCCTCCGTGCACCCGAAGCGCTCCATGTCCTCGGCCGGCAGATAGATGCGGCCTCGCCTTGCGTCCTCTCCGACGTCTTGAAGGTGCTCGACGATCTGCAACCCGGTACAGACCTTGTCCGAGAGCGCGATCCGCTCGGCCGTCGAGACCCCGAACACGTCCAGTACGAGCCGGCCCACCGGCGCCGCCGACAACATGCAGTAGTCCACTAGGTCAGCGAAGCTCCGATAGCGCGTTATGCGCTGGTCCATCCGGTTGGCTTCGATGAGGCAGCGAAACGGGTCCACGTTCAAGCCGAGCCCCCGGATCACTGGCGTGAGCTGCCGGAGCACAGGGTGGGTCGCGCTGGCGGCCGCTGCACGATCGAGCTCGGACTCGAGCCAGTCCAAGAGCGCCAGGCGATCCCCCTCTGCCTCGTCGCCGAGGTCGTCGGCCAGGCGGGCGAAGCCGTAGATCGCCATCAGGCTCGCCCGAACGTCGCGCGGCAACAGATGCGAGGCAACCGGGAAGTTCTCGTTTCGTGCCTTCGTGGCGAGCAGGGCGGGCGCGTCGAAGTCTCCTCCAATGGAGCGCCCAGACTCAGTTGAGACCATCGGCTACTCCTTCGCGTAGTGCCGATGACTACCAGTTCCACCTTTGTTATACGTGCGAGGGGGCTTTCGTCAATAGAAGCGCGCGCAAAAGTGGCCTCACGGCGTGGCCAGGCGACCGGCATCGGTGATCAACCCGGGTCGTGACCTGCAGGTTCCGAGCGCGCGGACCCGGGCGTTCAGGAAAGAATCAATCCGGCGAAGACGGCGAAGAGGTCGATGACCCGAGTGTTGGTCGCAGCAGCCCGACCAGGGCCGCGTCGACGACTCGCCAAGCGGCGAGCCTGGCGGCCTTTCCTCTCGTGCGGAGCCTGGGCACCACGCGGCTGGCGAGGCCGGCGGTGATGACACCGACTACGCCCATGAGGTTCGGTTGATGCCGGAGCTCCCCGGTCGCCACCTCGAGCAGCAACGGGGCCATGGGAGCGAGCAAGAGCTTCAATTTCTCGATCGCCTGAGGCTCGCTCATCGGCGCGGGCAACTCGTCAAGCTGCTCTCCGACAGCCTCGACGGTGGAACGGGCCGCAGCTAGGAAGACGGCCTCTTTCGAGTCGAAGTAGCGATAGAAGGTTCCCTTGGCGACGTCAGCCGCGCTGCAGATGTCCGCGACGTTGACTCCTGCGTAACCGTGCTGGGCGAAAGCCTCCCGGGCGGCCACGACNNCTCGTGGTTGCACGCGAGCAGCTCGGGCAAGGCTTCGCGGATGGTCTCGAGCGGCATGTTCCGTCGCTCACGGAGCAGGTGGATGAGGTTGAGCGCCTCGACGTGGCGCTCGTCGTAAAGAAAGCGGTTGGAGGCGAGCTCGGACGCCTCGGGCAGCAGACCGAGGTGGCGGTAGTGGTGAATCGTCGGTACGGGCGTGCCCGTCTTCTCGGCTAGGACCGAGATGGTGAAGCCGGCTTGCGAGATTGCCGACGGCGCCTCCGGGCGCGGCAACGACTCCGGAGGCTCTTCGCTCCGTAGCACTCCTGCCTGACTCCAGCGGCTGCCTTCCACCGGCCCTCTTCTATCACTCCACCGTCCGGGTGCTGCCAATCAAGATTCTATTTGCAGATCGTTACTTGAAAGGAACGCCGCCGGCAATACCACGATCTGCAGCGTGCCGTGGGCTTACGAACCAGACGCCGCTGGTGCCTGGTCGTCCACTGGCTCAGGACGGCCGAAAAGATACCCCTGACCTGCCTGAACGCCGACTCCCCTCAGAAGGTTGAGCTCTTCTTCGGTCTCGATGCCTTCGGCGAGGCTCATCGCACCCAGGCGGTCCGCGAGCGCCTTGAGGGCGGCGGCCATCGCTTCTTTCATCGGGTCCGAGGCGATCCCGTGGGTGACGTCGATGTCGATCTTGATGATGTCCGCGTGAACGTCGAACAGGCTGTTGAAGCTGACCGCCCCCGATCCGGTGTCGTCCAGGGCGATCCGCACACCTATGGCACGGAGCGCGTCGACGGCTTCGCTGACCTCCTCGTAGTCTCCGGCAGCGGCGTTCTCGGTGATCTCCAGAACGACGCGCGACGGGTCGACACTACCGAGCACATCCCGGAGCTCTGCGGATCCAGCCGTCGCCGGAGACACGTTGACAGAGATGAACGCGTCCGGTGGCAGACGATCGAGTTGGGCGAACGCGACGCGGATGGCGGCCATCTCGATCTCGAGCAACAGGCCAACCTGGGCAGCCTCCGCGAACCATGTCCGCGGCGAAATGCTCGAATCCCCGGGAAAGCGTGCGAGTGCCTCGTACCCGATCACTTTCGTCGTGGCCAGATCGACGATGGGCTGGAACACGACACGGATCGAACCGTCAGCCGGCAGCTCCTCGACGCGCCGACGCGCTTCGACCAGCCGTTTGTCTTCTGGCGAAGGGCTCACAGAATCCTGCGCGACGCTGTCGAGGAACTCCTCGGCAGGACCTGGTACGCGCGGCTTCGCCCGAGACTCGGAGCCTTTCCGAGAACCGCCCATCACGTCCCCTTTCTCGCCCAGTGTCCGGTTTCCTCTCGGATTGCCTTAATCTTCATCGTCCAAGGGACGAACTGACTTAAGGATGCCACTCATCGCAGAGCGGGCACAGGACAGGTTGGAGGCCGATTGAACCTGCTGTTGGTGACACTGGACCAGTTCCGGGGCGACTGCCTGTCGGCTGGCGGCCACCGCGTGGTCCGCACCCCGAACCTCGATCGTCTCGCCGCGTCGGGTGTGCGGTTCGATCGCCACTACAGCCAGGCTGCGCCTTGCTCGCCGGGGCGCGCCTGTCTCTACACCGGCACGTATCAGATGAACAATCGGGTCGTCGCGAACGGCACCCCGCTCGACGAGCGGCTGGACAACTTGGCACGTGCCGGTCGACGAGCCGGGTTCGAGCCCACACTGTTCGGGTACACGGACCAGGGAGTCGATCCGCGTGNNCGGCGAGCACGCGAGCTGGACTGAATGGCTCCGGGACCTCGGCTACGACGTGCCCTCATCGGGCTATGGCGCACTTGCGACCGAGCCCACCCGGCCCGAGGAGGTCGGCGTCTCCGCTTTCCTGACGAACCGTTACCTGGACTGGCTCGAACGACGGGACCGCCCGTGGTTCGCCCACCTGAGTTACTTGAGACCGCATCCTCCCTACGCTGCCGCAGGCCGCTGGGCCGCCGCCTTCGATCCTGATGGTGTCGACGTGCCGATCGCCCCCTCCCCACATCGCCATCGGTTTCACGAAGCGGCTCTTCGCCTGCCGCAAGCCGCGGCCCCGGCAGACGAAGGCGCGCTGCGACGGGTGCGGGCCCAGTACTACGGGATGATCGGTGATGTCGATGCCCAGCTCGGCCGGGTCCTGGACGCCCTCGAGCGACTCGGCCAGTGGGAGGACACCTTCGTGCTGCTGACATCGGATCACGGTGAACAGCTCGGAGACCACGGGCTGATGAACAAGCTCGGCTACTTCGAGGAGAGCTACCGAGTACCCGGCATCGTCCGCGCCCCGGGGCTTTCGGGGACCCACGGGAGCGTCGTCCATGCCTTCACCGAGAACATCGACTTCTTCCCGACGATCTGCGAGGCCTTGGGGCTCGAGGTCCCCGCTCAGTGCGACGGGTTGGCGCTCACCGCGTTCCTCGAAGGACGCCTTCCGCCGTGGTGGCGCTCGGCAGCGGCCTGGGAGTTCGACTGGCGGTACATGGGCCTTCCCGGCGGTGCCTTCGACTGGCCATGGGACAGGCACCTGGAACGTGACAACCTCACCGTGCGCCGTTTTGAAGACGGGGCCTACGTCCAATTCGGAGACGGCTCGTGGCGCTGCTATGACATCGGCGCCGACCCGACCTGGCGCACAGAAGTCGAGGACTCCTCCCGGATCCTCGGTTATGCACAGTCAATGCTCGCCTGGCGAGCACAGCACGCGGACCGGGAAGTCACGAACTTCCTCCTCGAGAACGGCGGCATCGGCCGCTGGCCGACAGGGTCGCTCGTCGCGCCATCGGATTGAGAAGTCCGCGTACCGTCCCCAGATCCGCGCCGACTGTGCCGGCCAGGTGCTGGGCGCAGCGAAGCGACGGTGTCGACGAGCCTGACGAAGTCTGAGGCTGGAGCACGTTGTAGGTGTCAAGTTCGCGAACTTGGCGTCGACAATTCTCTTGATGAACGTCTACGCAATCTATGGCTCGTCGCTGACACCGCAGCCCTGTCGAACGGCGGCGCTCTCGGACCGGAGTCTCGGGGAGCGACCGCGAGCGATCCGATGACAGTCTTCAATCGATTCGTTCCGACCGAGGAACACCCTTCACCACCGGCCGCCAAGATGGCTGAGCGCGGGAGCGAGGAGCAGTTCAGGTCTCTCATCGGCAACATCCCCGGCGCCGTTTACCGCCGCGAATGCTTCGAACCTTGGACGATGCGCTTCATCAGTGATCACATCGAGGTGCTCGCCGGCTACCCGGCGAGCGAGTTCATGCAGGAGAACCTACGGCCCTTCGAGTCGATCATCTGTCCCGACGATCGCGAGCACGTGAGCGGCGTGGTCCGCGAGGCGCTGAGCCGAGGGGGCTCGTTCTCTCTCGAGTACCGCCTGATCCACGCGAACGGCTCCTCCCGGTGGGTCGCCGAGCACGGCCGAGGTGTCGCGGATCCCGGCGGACGACCGCTGTGGATCGACGGCGTGATTCTCGACCTGTCCGCTCAGAGGGAGGCCGAACAGCTCGGCGATCGTGCCGAGGTGCGACACGGTCGTCTGTCGGGGCATGACATCCTGACCTGTCTCCCGGACCGGATACTCATCCGTGACCGGCTCCAGCAGATGCTGCTGCGATGTCAACGAGACCACTTCCTGATTGCCGCCTTCCTCGTCGATCTGGACAACTTCAGGTCCGTCAATGACAGCCTTGGCCAACAGGCCGGAGACGAGCTGTTGAAGGCGGTGGCCGCGCGTTTCTCGAGTGTGCTCAGGGCGAGCGACACGGTTGGGAGGCCTGGCGGGGACGAGTTCGCGATCCTGGCTGAAGGACTGTCGCTTTCTGCGGGGCCGGAATTGCTCGCCGAAAGGCTGCTGGACGCCATGAAGGAGCCCTTCCGGGTCGAAGGATTCGATGACATCCCGCTTTCCATCACGGCAAGCATCGGCATCGCTACGAATGACCGGGACGAGCCGGATGATCTCCTTCGCGATGCGGCCATCGCCCTCTGTCAGGCGAAGGCCCAGGGACGGAATTGTCACGTCCGGTTCAAGCCCGAGATGAAGACTGCCGCGATGGAGCGGCTCGAGCTCGAAGCCGATCTCCGGGAGGCCCTCCAGGAGAACCAGTTCTTCATTCTCTATCAGCCGATATTCGAGTTGGACAGCGTCGGCGTGTGCGGCGTGGAGGCGCTCTTGCGCTGGCGGCATCCCGTCCGAGGCATCGTCGACCCCGAGTCCTTCATGCCGGTACTGGAAGAGACCGGACTCATCGCCCCGGTCGGGTCGTGGCTGCTCAAGCAAGCCTGCCGGCGAGCCGCCGCTTGGCATCGGCTCGGCCATCACCTGACGATGTCGATCAACATCTCGACGCGTCAGCTCGGGGCGGAGAACCTCGTCGACCAGGTGCACGGGGCCCTCGCGGCTACGGCGCTCGAGCCCAGATCGCTCGTCATCAACGTCGCCGAGCAGAGCTTGATGAACGACATGGACACCATGGTTCGTCGACTTCGCGAGCTCAAAGCACTTGGCGTGCTCGTCGCCGTCGACGACTTGGGTGCCGGCTATTCAGCGCTCGCGCGTCTTCGCCAGGTTCCGATCGACGCCCTCAAGATTGACCGATCGTTCGTTGCCGCGATGGCGGACTCGCCCGAAGCGATCAGCTCCATCCACACACTTGTGCAGTTGGGCCGGACGCTCGGGATCGAGACCCTCGCTGAAGGCATCGAACAAGGCTGGCAGCTTGCAAGCCTTCAGGACGAGCACTGCAGATTCGGCCAAGGGTCCCTGTTCTCGCAACCGATCGCCCCCGAAGCACTCGAGGCCATCCTCACGCTCGAACCCGTTGTTCCGCTGAGGGGCCACCTTCCGCGTCAAAGCCGCCCGGCGTCCACGATCCGACGAAGGAACTGCTGAGTACGACCGTTGACGGGCGCGGTAAAGACCTGTCTCGGCGGACCCTCCTCGAGTATCACGCCCTCGTCCAAGAAGCAGACCCGGTCTGCGATATCGCGGGCGAACCCCATCTCGTGGGTCGCGATCAACATGGTCATGCCGGCAGCCGCCAGCTCACGAATGACTCCCAGCACCTCGGACACAAGCTCGGGATCCAGTGCGCTCGTCACCTCGTCCAACAACATGATTCCCGGCTTCATCGCGAGAGCCCGGACGATTGCGACCCGCTGCTGCTGACCACCGGAGAGGCGGTCGGGATAGTCGTCCTGTTTCTCTGAGAGGCCGAAGCGGACGAGCAGCGCATGTCCTGCTTCCTCGGCCTCGTCGCGTGCGACCCCGAGCACTCGAGTGGGGCCAAGCGTGATGTTGCGTAGCACGGTCATGTGCGGAAAGAGGTTGAAGGCCTGGAAGACAATGCCTATGTGACGCCGCACTGCGTTCTCGTCGACGCCCGGCGCCGTGACATCCTGGCCCCAGAGGAGGATCCGTCCGCGATTGACCGGCTCCAACAAGTTCACGCAGCGCAGCAGCGTGGACTTGCCCGATCCCGACGCTCCTATGAGGCAGATCACCTTGTGGGGCGCCACAGACAGGTTGATTCCGCGCAGGACCTCGAGATCGCCGAACGACTTGTGAACGTCCTCGAGCCGGACTGCCTCTTGGCCCGCAGGGGCCGGGCCGCCAAGCTGGGGCCCGCCAGGCTGGGGCCCGCCGAGCTGGGGCCCGCCAAAGCCAGAGGTGACGTCGGGCTCGCTCATCGCACCGTTCCACTCCCCGCCAGCCGGCGACTCACGTCCCGCGCTATCAGGCGGTCGGTGAACCGGGCGAGCGGAATCGTCAGGCAAAGGAACAAGAGCGCGGCAACCGTGTAGGACGAGTAGACGAACAGTGTCGAGCTGTCGATCTGCGCTGCCCGGTTCGCCTCGATCACCGCTCCGAGCGTCGACACGAGCGCTGTGTCCTTCTGCAGGCTTATGAAGTCGTTCAAGAGCGGCGGGATCACAGTGCGAACCGCCTGTGGCAGCACCACAAAGCGCAGGGACTTCCACTGCGACAACCCGAGCGATCGAGCAGCGGCCACCTGGCTCTGGTGCACGGAGTTGATGCCTGCCCGGTACACCTCGGCCACATAGGCGGAATACGACAACACGAGCGCGGCAATTCCGTAGACGAAATCCGACTGCGTGGAGATGCCACGTATGTAGAGGGCCGGCGCGCCGAACCCGATGCCGTAGATCACGATGATGAGCGGCACTCCCCTGAAGACGTCGGTGTAGACGACAGCCAGCATGCGGAACGGGAAGAGCACGGGATTGCGCAACTGGCGCAGCACCGCGATGACGAGGGCGCAGAAGAGGATCAGCACCTCGGCGATGAGGAACATCTCGATGTTCAAGATGAGGCCCTTGCCGACCGAATAGAGCCCCTTGCTCGGATCTCCGAGGAACGCCTGCTTCATCTGCTGTGGATTGAAGAACGTGTGCCTCACCGCGGCAGCCCCCGGTGCGAACACGAAGAGGGCGATGACTGCTCCGATGAACACGACGGTGCTCACGGTGGAGACCGCGGCGGCGCGTTGGCCCCCAAGCAGGTGTGACCCCCTGCCGTTGCCTGCGAAGCTGCCAGGTGGTGGCGCGCCAGGGGCGAGCAGGGTCTGTTCGTCTAGGTCGGCGCCCTCGCGACTCCCCCTAACCGGCAACCGGTCCGCCTCCTGTGGCCGTGGCTACGGCTTGATCGTCGGAACGGAGGTGTAGACGCCGAGGTACTCCTTTTGGAACTTGGCGAGGGATCCGTCAGCTCTGAGGGTGTTGATCGCCTTGTTCACGCACCCGACGAGCGGGTCGTTCTTCGCGAACAACAGTCCGTAGTGCTCGCCCGTGCTCCGGAACTGACCCACCATGACCGAGTTCGGGATCTCCGAGGAGCTGATGTACTGCGC
>PMVZ01000278.1 GCA_003166375.1 Acidimicrobiaceae bacterium
TCGTCGACCACCGCGTCGCGCGCCGCGAAAGCCATTGAGGGGTGCAGCAGCATCGCCTTCAGCTCGCCGAGCGGGATCGCCCGGTCGGGCAGACCGTCGAGCGAGGTGGCGTCGAGGGCGAGCGGGTTGGGGCCGGTGACGAGAAGATCGAAGGTCTTCTCCAAGGTGTCGAACGGTGAGTCGGTGAGGACACGGCGGGGGATCATGGACAGCTCCTTTCACTTCGGAGTCGCCATCAGGCCATGGGGACTACCCCGCTTTTCCCCCGAATTGACCCCACCCGCCGGCACCCCGCGACTACCCCACATCCGGGGTAGTCGCCGCTACGACGGACCGACCCGAAGCGTTCGTGCAGGTCAGCGCCGCGGGGTACTCGACACCCGCGCGCGGGATACTCCGCGAGAAGACCCGAGCAGGCCGCTGAAAGAAATTTCTCGAGAGCCCTTGCGACGGGCGCGGGGTCGGCGCCTACGCCACTACCCCACAAATGGGGTAGTCCTACAAAGGCCTCACGTGGCTCATGTCACGACGGTCGCCTTCGGGACCGCGCCATGTTGGGTCAGGGTCCCAGTGGATGGCAATAGTGTTCCCGAACCGCCACGGTATTGACGTTCATATGCTCGTTAGAGGGTCAATACCGTGCCGCATCTGCTACACTTCAGGCATGTCCACCGCCCCCTACGACCGCCTCGTCGAGATGGCTGCCGATCAGCACGGCTTCGTCCGGACCGAGGACGCCGAGGAGGCCGGCATCCGCCCCGACTATCTCCGCCGGCTGGCCATGACGGGCCGCCTCGAACGGCGAGCCCAAGGCCTCTACCGCCTCACTGCCCTGCCGGTCGGACCGCTCGATGAGTACCACGAGGCCGTCCTTGCGGCCCGCGGCGAGGGCGTCGTCGCCGGCGACGCCGCGCTTGCCCTATGGAACCTCGCCGATGTGAACCCCCGGGAGATCGAGGTCATTCTCCCCGCCGGCCAGCGGGTGCGCCGGACCCACGACCGCCGGTTCCGGCTCCGCCAGCGGCGCCTCGACCGAGACCAGATCGACCAGGTCGACGGGATNNATGGTCGAGCAGGCGATCGCGAACGCTCGGCGGCGGGAGCTCATCGGCGAGCTTGGCGCCGCCAGGTTGCGCGTGCAGCTCGCTGACCGCAATGCCCGGGTGCACGGCGCCACGGCAACCAGGACCCGGCGGTGAGCACCCCGCCGAAGCGGCTGCCGGGCGACCGGGGTCACCTCGGCCGGCTCCTCGACCTCTGGGCCAGAGATACCGAGGAGCTGGTCACGTCCGGCCGCCTTCGCCACCTTGTGGGCGTGACGGCGATCATCCAGATGCTCGATGGGCTGAGGGACGAGGAAGGCCAGGAGCGGATCGCCTTCAAGGGAGGGGCTGCCCTCGAGCTCAGGTTCGGTTTTCGGGCCCGGGCGTCGAACGACCTCGACGGCGCCTATCGAGGCGAGGTGAGCGAGGCGATCGGCCTGATCGACGAAGGGGTGCGGAGGGGCTGGAGTGGGTTCACCGGCAGGACGACCGAGGGTGAGTCGATCATGGGCACGGGACTCGCCGTGGCGCCGGTTCGCTTCCGGGTGAAGCTCTTGTACAAGGAGAAGGACTTCGTTACGGTCCCTATGGAGCTTTCTCCCGTCGAGGGTCACTCGCTCGACCAGGTCGAGGTGCTTCCAGCCGCCATGTCTCTCGCGCCCGTTCAGCTCGCCGAAGCAGAGGCAATTCCCTTCCTTCCCATTCGCTACCAGGTGGCCCAGAAGCTCCACGCCTGTACGGAGGACTTGGGCGAGGAGCGTCCGAACCAACGGGCCCGCGACCTCGCCGACATCCTCCTCATCGAGGAGCTGGCGCTTGGCGACGAGCAAATGTCTGGCCTCCGAGACGCCTGCGTCGAGATCTTCGAGCTCCGTGGCAAGCATCGGTGGCCGCCGACGGTCGTCGCGTGGCCGGGTTGGGACGACATCTGGGAGCGGCTTGTCGAGACCGAGCGGCTTGACTACTCGATTGCCGAGGCAATCGCACGAGTCCAGGATCTCGTGGACCGGATCGACTCGGCCCTGCCTGAGGGACCACCCGTCTCGCGTCCGGGGTGACCGGTGGCCAGCGCCCAGGGCGGACTGCCCACAAGCGAGGTAGTCCGTACCCCGCGGTGTTCAGGGCCGCGGGGTACGGGCCGGGTGGCGCGTTAACCGGCGATCCGGTAGCGGCGGGGCTTGTCCCCGACCAGCTCTACTTCGCCACGGTCCGCCATCGTGGCAAGCGAGTTTGACACCGCGCCCTGGGACCGCCCGAGGGCTTTGCCTACAGCGCTCGGCCCGAAGTCCTCGCCAGGTCGAGCGGACAGGTATTCCCGCACGAGGGTGCCCAACTCGCCACGGGCGAGCCGGCCGCTGCCACCATGCTCCGTACCCGAGTCGGATACCGCTGTCTCAGGAGTTGCGGATCCGGGCGGGGCGGTCTCGGTTGCATTCGTGCGGGACTCGCCGGTGCCGGAGGGCGCGGTGTCGGGGGCCGAGGCCATCGACCAGCGGTCTGCCACCCGGGCGCCGCGTACCCGCCCGCCGGAAATGCGCCTGACCGATCCGACCGTTTCGAGGGCGTCGAGACGCTTGGCCACAGTGGACCGGCCGATCCCGAGCACGTCTGCGAGATCGGCGACAGTCACCTCCGGGTGGGTTGCGAGCGAGTCGAGGATCGTCTCGGTTGAGGTCTGCTGAGGTCGTGCCATGGTGGCTCCTTCGGGTCGGTTAGAGGTCGTGGTCAAAGGACCTACCTCGATCTCGGTGTCGACCTCAAGGCCCAAAACGAAACGCTCATGACCTGTTCAGAGGGGACACAGACGAAGATAAGCGTCGTGGTTCTGGGGGTCGCGCGTCACGAGACGTGAATTACGCTGCCCTACGTGGACCTCCGCCATTCGTCGGGCGCATCCCGGCCGTTCGACGTGCTCGGCGGATGGGCAGGCGTCCTGGGTCGCCTCTTGGAGGGCAGTTCCCTCGATGTCACAGAGGCCGAGTGCGTTATGGAGCAGGTCTTCGAGGGCGAGGCCACGCCGGCCCAGACCGCAGGCTTGTTGGTCGCTCTGCGGGCTAAAGGGGAGTCGGTGGCCGAGGTGACCGGATTCGTCCGGGCCATGCTGGCCCACACCGAGACGGTGCCGGTCGAGGGCGACGTCGTCGATTTGGTGGGCACGGGTGGCGACCGTTTGCGAAGTTTCAATGTGACGACCTTGGCCGCCATCATCACCGCTGGCGGCGGGGTGGCGGTGTGCAAGCACGGCAATCGGGCCGCGTCGTCCTCGGTCGGGACCGCCGACGTGCTGGAGGCCCTTGGGGTGGTGGTTGACCTCGGGCCGGTAGAAGTGGCTCGCTGTGTGGCCCAGGTGGGCATGGGCTTCTGTTTCGCTCCCCGCTTCAACCAGGCCATGCGATTCGCCGCCCCGGTACGAGCACAGCTCGGGATTCCTACCGTCTTCAACGTGTTGGGCCCCCTGGCCAACCCGGCTCGGGCGACGCGCCAACTGGTGGGGCTGAGCGACCCGGCTATGGCGTCCACGATGGCCGAGGTGCTCGGCACCAACGGCAGCCGCCACTCGATGGTTGTCTACGCCGACGATGGGCTGGACGAACTGAGTGTCACGTCGCCCTCCACCGTGATGGAGGTCATCGGCGACGGGCTGGGTGGCTACGACGTCCGGACCTGGCGGCTGGACCCGGTTCAGCTCGGGTTTGCCCGGGCAACCATGGACGACCTGCGGGGCGGTGACGCCGCGTTCAATGCTGGCGTCATCCGCGGGGTGCTCAACGGCGATCGAGGTCCCCGGCGGGACATCGGCGTACTTAACGCCGCGGCCGCGTTGGTGATCACTGGAAACGCCGTCGACCTTTCAGAGGGGGTGGCCCAGGCCTCGGCGTCCCTCGACTCGGGCCGGGCCGCCGAAGTGCTCGACGAGTTGGTCAGGGTGTCGGCCATTTCCGCGCTCGACACCGAGGTCGGCTGACGACCGTCGCATCGGCGAGGTATCGATAGCGGCTGATCGACCCCGTTGCCGGCGGGTGATTGGCGCGGATCTTTCGGAAGGGTTTGTCGAAAAGAAGGTCTGAACCCCTTGTTCTATAGGTGACGCTTCTCCGGTCGTGGGCCGCCCATGACCACACCCACCACCCCTGAAAGGTCCGAAAACTCCGATGCACGGTCGGCCGCATGAGAATCGACAGGAATGCGGGGACAGCGATGCCCAGGGAGGCGTAGTTGACCCAGCGGAGCCAGGCAGTCGCCAGGCGAAGTTTCTACCTGTCTGATTGCCGAGCCCGCGTTGTGTGGGCGACCGACGCACACGTCGAAGCCGCCGTGGGGCGACCTGTGATCAGGCGGCCCGCTCGTACTCGTGGATGATTCCGCCGAGTATCTCTCGGCGGGTGACGGTGCCATCGTCGATTGGCGGGAGTGGAAGGGAGCGGGGGATCGGCTGTCCGAGGTACAGGCCACGGTGTGGACGAGCCTGGTTGTAGTGACGGACGTACTCGTCGAGCACCGATTCGAGATGTCGTCGTGAGACGACGAGGAGATGGTCGAGGCACTCTTCCCGGACGGTCCGTACCCACCTCTCCGCGATCGCGTTCGCACGGGGCGAGCGGACCGGGGTTCGGATGGTCTCGACACCGATGGAGGCGAACACCTCGTCGAAGCTGGCGGTGAACTTGGTGTCCCGGTCGCGGATGAGGAATCGGAGTCGCCGGCCTGCCTCTTCGAGGTCGGCGGCGAAGTTGCGAGCCACCTGTGTGACCCATGGACCGTTCGGGTTGGTGGTGGCCCCGAGGACGTGCACGACGCGGCTCTGCGCTTCGATGACGAACAGCACGTAGTAGCGCCGAAGGAGGACGGTCTCGACGTTGAAGAAGTCCGTGGCCACAATTCCTTTGGCCTGGGCAGAGAGGAACTGGGTCCAGGTCGGGCCCTCTCGCCGGGGTGCCGGTGGGAGACCGTGGCGGCGCAGCACGGTCGCGACGCTCGTCTTCGATACGCAGACGCCGAGCTTCTTCAGCTCGCCGACGATGCGCAGATAGCCCCACCTGGGGTTGTCTCGTCCCAGGCGGCAGATCAGCTCCTGGGTCTCTTTCGCAAGGGTAGGACGACCTGGTCGGCGGTACGCGTATGTCCAGCGCTTCTTGACCAACGAGCGATGCCAGCCCAGGATCGTCTGTGGGCTGACGAGGAACGACCTCCAGCGCTCCCGAGGTACGAGGCCAGCCAGGAGTGCAACGAGAGCACGGTCGGACCAGGTGAAGCGGGGACGGGCGACCTGCCGGCGAAGCACGGCCAGCTGGTGGCGAAGCACGAGGATCTCCGCGTCCGTGGCCGCGGCATCCATCCGATGGACGCGAACGACCTCAATGACGCGCCGGATGAGACGATAGAGGAAGGACAGGGCCACGAGCGGTAAGCCTCGCCGGGCGCGTTATGGCCGGTCAAGCCGGGACAGGGAGTTTCTGGACCCTTCAGGCCGACCACCTGGCCGACATCCAAGATGAGGCCCGCCGCGTCGTCGACGACGCCCTCCATGGGGCCTCCAGNNTATTGACTTCCAGGGGTACCGCAACCCCGGCAAAGTGCGGTATGACTCGCGCCGTATAGTCCGTTGCGGGACGGGCCGCCACGACCGATGCGCGATAGATCTCCCCAAGCGCATTGCCACTAGGCGCCCGGTCCCGCTCCATTTCCTGCCCGGCATTCTCCTTAGCGCCCTCCGCGTAAAGCTCCACCCTCACCGCCTCGGGATCGAGGTCATTCAGGATCAGCTCGACCTCAAATATGTGGTGACCATCACGAGTTTCCACTTTCAGCTCTCCGAAGTGCAGCGTTGGCCATTTCTCTTCCAAACCCCGCTGCCAATCGACCATATGCTTGGCAATGGCGCACTCATCGGCCATGCGCAAACGGTAGGCGGCAGAAGCTGGGAGATAGCGTTGCTCGGTGTACTCGCGCACGGTGCGGTTGGCGGAAAAGCGCGGTGTCAGCTGCACCATGCTCTCCCGCATCCGCGCCACCCAGGCCGTAGGGATACCCTGTTCGTCGCGGGCGTAGAATTCAGGGACCACTTCCCGTTCGAGCCGCTCGTAAAGCATTGTGGCTTCGGCTGCGTCCCAGGCTGGGTCATCACCGTGTTCCCGCCCGTCCCCCAACGCCCAGCCCACTTCAGGCGTGTACGCTTCAGCCCACCAGCCGTCCAGTTCCGAGAGATTGACGCCTCCATTTACCAGCACCTTCATGCCGCTCGTGCCACTGGCCTCCCAAGGCCGCCGCGGCGTATTGAGCCAGACGTCGACGCCCTGCACCAGGTGCTCCGTCAGCTGGATGTCATAGTCACTGAGGAACATCACATGGGGGCGGGCCTCGGGTTGACGGATGAAATGCGTCCATTCTTGGATCAAGGCCTGCCCCGCCTCGTCTGCCGGATGAGCCTTGCCTGCAAGGATGAGCTGCACTGGGCGCTCTGGGTTGGTCAACAGAGAAAGCAACCGCTCCGGGTCGTGCAGCAGCAGGTTGGGTCTCTTGTAGGTCGCGAAGCGCCGCGCGAAGCCCAGCGTCAAC